>JAWODN010000052.1:0-26220 GCA_046483285.1 Candidatus Aminicenantota bacterium
CAATTTTCTCTTTCATGCTTATCTCAATAATCCCAGGTGACTGCATACCGCTTCACATATAAATAGCCATCCTGATCGGATTCCTCTAAGTAGAGCTTGCCGTCTTTCCAGGCGCGAGGGCTTCCGGGAAGGAATATTTGGGCTGTGTATTTCCCTTCAGCATCAAAGACATCAAAAAAGTATCCGTTACGTTACGGTCTTCCGAAGCCGGCCAGAGCACAGGGCACGAAGCAGTCGGATGGAATTAATTCTGAATTCTGGGGTCGGTTCAGGAATTAATTCTGGGTAATTCTGGGGTTCTGGGTAATTCTGGGGTCGGGCCATGGCAAATTATTGATAATATATAATTTATATACACATTAAGACATATTTTTACTATTAATCGGGATTTTTGCCCCCCCCAAAAAGCTATTTAAATAAGCTTATTTGATTTTTTCGGGCCCGGAAAGTGTCAAATAAGGATTAAAATAGCTCTTAAAATAACATTAACTGTAATAATATCAAAGCCATAGAACGGTCTGACCCCATAATTTAATTTACGACCCCATAATTTATTTTCTTTAGAAAGCGTCCATCAGGGAAATTGTAAACAACCACATCCCGCAGCCTGTATATGATCGACATGAACCGGGACGGAGATTATTTTATTAAAAAAATGGATGTTGATTGGTAATTTTCCTGGAAAGGACATAACAGCAGAACCAAACCATGACCACAGCCAAATAAACAAAACCATGAAAAAAGCGGGTGATTGTTTTATCCAGTTTAAAGGGAGTAGTTCAAGAGGAATCAATGAAGCAGTAAAAATATTATGACAGAAAAATATGTTGAACCTGGCAGAATTATTACAAAAATGATAAAATATGACCTCCATGAATACAATAATAAAGAAGAGCAAAGTTATCCTTCAAAATCATTATAAAGAACAATTCAAAGGATTGATTCTCTACGGTTCTAGGGCCAGAGGTCAAGCGGAAGAATCCAGTGATATAGATATGCTGGTTTTATTAAATCAGCCATTCGACTATTTTCGCGAGTTGCGAACCATCAATGAGCTATTATACTCTCTTCAGCTTGAATCCAAACACCTTATTTCTGCGAAACCCGCTTCTATAGAAGATTACAAAGAGGGATCAAATCAACTTTACAGAAATGCAAAAAGAGATGGAGTAGCAGTTTGAATACTAGGCGAAAAGAGGAAATCAATGCAAATATCGATAGAGCAGAAAAAGCAATCGGAGCCGCTAAAAAACTTTTATCTGAAAACTACTCTGATTTCGCTGCATCCAGGGCTTATTTCTCTGCTTTTTATGCCGCTACCGCCCTTCTGTTAAAGTATAATTTTGAGTTCCGCAAACACAGCAGTGTCATTTCATCAATACATCAACATTTTATTAAAACTGGAAAATTGGACAAAGATTTCGGCAAAGATCTAAACTGGCTGTTTGAATTGCGAGGTGTAGCTGATTATGGGGCATCAATACACATTCCATTTGAAGAAGCGGAAAATGCAATTATAACTGCAAGCCGATTTCTCGAAGCCATAAAGAAAATGATTGCATAATTAGATTTGCGGCTCATGCAAATCATTCCTGCTTCTTAATATATTGAGGAGGGCTCAGTCCTTCCGCCAATTCACGCTGTACCGTCTGACCTGCGTGTCAAATCATTTAACTAGGTAACCCAACTGCCATGGTTAAATCATTTAACATGTAACCGTAGTTGGGGTTTGTTTTTTATAAGGGTCCACGGTTATAGGTTTTTTGTTTTTCTTTTCATACATCATAAACAGCCTTTCGAGTTTCTTATCTATCCGCCGTTTCAATTCGGCAGGATTGAGACTGGAATAAAGCCTTTCCAGTTTTTCCTTTTCCTCATTGGAGAGAGCTCCGGACGCTAATAATCTATGATAGGGTGTTTGGGCTTTATCATACTTTCGTTTGATTTGCCCGCCGACTCTATCTTTTCTCTCAAGCTTCATGACCGGCTGAAAGAAGTTTTTATAAAGCCTTAATTCATTACGGTAGAGATCATTGATAAGAGCAAGCTCTTCATCGGTTTCATACCGGAGATATCCCAGAGGCTGGCGCACATGGGTGTAGTTTTTCTGCTCGATATAAGCGTTGTCGTTTTTCCGGTAAGGCCGGGAGCGGGTAAACTCCAGCCCTTCTTTTTCCGCGTACCTGAATAACTGCTCATTAATGAAAACATGGTCGTTGTCGGAATCGATTCCCAGCCACGAGTAAGGACATCGCTGCCGGATTTCTGTAATCGCCCGGAAGGTGCGCTTCTGGGCCCGGCCCATAATCGCCTCAGCCTCCCACCATCCCGCACTTATCTCCAGAGTGGAGAGACTGTTTATGAACTCTCCAGCTGTGGAGGAACCACAGTGAAAAACCGTATCCATCTCCACATAGCCTATGCGCTGCGTATCCCAATCGGTAAGTCTTAGGGGGATCTTTTTTGCAATCAAACCGGCCTTTTTCCGTTTATACCGCCTGGTCACTTTCCATTCTTCTTTCTTCGGCCTCAGGAGACGGTCTATGGTCGCCGAGCTTATCCGACAGAGTTTTTTATATGTCCGGTCCGAGATCTTAAGCTCTCCCAGCTCTCTAAGACGATTGACCTCGGTCTCTAAAAGCGGCTTAAGACGTTGCCCGCAAGGGCCATCGAATATCTTCCACAGCGTCCATAAAGCAGATTGAACATCACGGCCGTAGTGAGCTCTCCGTTTCTTTCTCCTTTTTACCTCCTCAAAAGAAAGTTCCCGTATTTTCCGAATCACATATTTTCTGTTCTGCCCGGTATTCCGGCAATACTCATCCAGAACTTTAGTCTTACCTTTGCGGTCCGACTTGAAATAATCGGGCATCAGCTGCTTTAAATATTGATTTCGTGCACTCAAATCCATTCGCTCCTTGTAACCTCCCTTCTTTCGAAGTTCGGTTACATTTTATATGATTTAACAAATCCTCGTTCGGTTACATTTTACGTGATTGAATGCGACCTGTTGAAATCCCGCTATGTCCTCTGATATAATATATAGTTTGTCCTGTTTCCAAACACGCGGGCGGTGTCTCAACGGTATTTTTGCGATGTATTTTCCCTGGGAATTGAAAACATCATAATAATACTGGCCCTGGGGAGCTTTTTCATAGGTGCGTACAAACACTCTACCCTCATCATAGTGGAATTCTGGGAATTCTGGGGTCGGGCCATGGCAAATTATTGATAATATATAATTTATATACACATTAAGACATATTTTTACTATTAATCGGGATTTTTGCCCCCCCAAAAAAGCTATTTAAATAAGCTTATTTTATTTTTTCGGGCCCAAAAAATGTCAAATAAGGATTAAAATAGCTCTTAAAATAACATTAACTGTAATAATATCAAAGCCATAGAACGGTCCGACCCCATAATTATTAATTAGAACGGTCCGACCCCATAATTATTAATTATAATTGCATAATTGCAATTGACCCCATAATTGCAACCCCATAATTGCATTTCATAATTGATGGGGTCAAAAATAATTTCGGATACGGAATTATGTATTGAAAGGAAGTAATGGCTGGTTAGGTTTGATGGACCTAAGGAAGGATTCGCAGGGAATACACTGAATATTATTGATACTTAGCGTTTCACTTCCCCTGTAAATCATCAAAGGCTGACATTCAGGATAATCATTCTGGAATGTTTTGAGAGATCGCAGATCATTTTTTCGAATATTGCGAGTGTTTTTCACTTCTATGGCTAAAAACTCTTTTTTCCCATAGATAATGAAATCAACTTCAGATCCGCCTCTTGTTCTCCAATAATATAGTTTGGTTTGTGATTCACTATAATCAATCCAGGCGCGGATATGCTGGGCCACCAAACCTTCCAGGGCAGGCCCTTCAATTTCTCCCTGGCGATCAAGAGGCCCGCTGGGCCTCAACGCGCGATAAACCCCGGTGTCAAAAAGAAAAAACTTCGGGTGCTGTATGACTGCGCGCTTTGCCCTTTTCGTAAACACAAATACCGGGTAAGCCATAAGCAGATCATAAAGGACCTCTATAAAGCCTTGAACAGTTTTTCTTTCGACCTCGCATTCCCTGGCCACGTTGCTCACATTTAGGACTTGAGCGTGGGAAAAACTAACAGCCTCTAAAAAACGTGCAAAATTGCCGATATTCCGGACGAGCCCTTCCATTTTCACCTCTTCCTCGAGATAGAGATGAATATAGGCATTAAGAGTATCTGATGGGTGCTGAGAAGCCATAACAAGAGGAATCAGCCCGGTATCAATCGCTTGATTTAGTTGGAAATGATTTCTTAATTCAGATGCTATGAAGGGGTGAAGGGAACGGACCACGGCCCTGCCCGCAAGAAGGTCGACTCCCTTCTGTTTAATTTTGCGCGCGCTTGATCCAGTCAAGATAAATTGTAATCTTGGCTTATCCTCCATAAGAAAATGAACAACATCTAATAATTCAGGAACCTTTTGGATTTCATCGACTATGACTGTATTTTTATGCGGGCTTCCTTCAACCAGTTCTTTTAACCGCTCTGGCCGGGCATGGTACCTGCGATACAATTCAGGTTCCAAAAGATTAACCGAAAGGGCTTCACCGAAATTCTGATTCAGCCAAGTGGTCTTCCCGGTCCCTCTCGGACCAAAAAGAAAATAGCTGTTCTTTGTATCTTTGAAACACCGCTTAATATATTTCATGAAATCTGCTTTTTCGGAATCAGTAACTCCATTTTGAGTCCAATTATGGAGTTATCGATTCCAAAATAGCACAAAATGTGAACTTGTCAAGAAATATTTTACAGGAGCTCCCCCAAAAATAGCGTATAGAGTCATCTAATTAATTCATTTTCAGGCATTTAATAAAGATTGGAAATGGTCCGGCGTTTCATCGCGGAGAGCCTATACGGCATTCAGGCCCGCCAGTCGGTGCGGCTTACTGAGATCGCGCGTTCCCTTGAGGAAGAGATTCCTTTGCGCAAAACACAGTACCGGCTGTGCCGTCAGCTGGGACGGGACGGGCTGTGGAGGAGGATCACCCATTCTCTGCTCCGGAGGGCTGCTTCCCGGATTAGAGAGGATACGCTTTTAATTATGGATCTGTCTGACATATCTAAAAAGTACGCCTGGAAGATGGAGTGCCTCTCCCGGGTATGGGACGGAAGCGAAGGGACGGTGAACAAAGGATACTGGACCTGCAATGTGGTAGGGGCCGAGGTGGGTGAAGCGGCTCTTACTCTGCTGTACTGCAAAATTTTCGGGGGAACTCCTGTCAAGATATTCATGTTTATGTATTGGAAGAGCTGTCCAGTGTGACCATGATCTGTTCGACTTCTTCCTCATAGATGATCTTGGTTCGAGGATGAAAATAATGATTCTGATAGAGCCGGATTCCTAAGACACCAGATAAAATCCCTATCCAGAATATTGACAACACAGGATTTTGAAGCAGAATCATCGCCGCTGAAGAGGAATCATCAGAATCTATATGAATATTCCCTTTCCCGCTCCCCCGGCTTCCTGGTGACAAGAGGGACTCAGAATGATATGTTTAACCTGGATTATTCACGGGGCGGGATTGCCGCAGACGACGACAATTCTTTAATTCAATGTCGTCCCGAGGAGCGGAGCGACGAGGGATCTGTGAGTGCCTCGTCTTGGCGGTGGGTTCCGCTTTCACGAGGCAGAAAGGGATGGCCACGCGGCCTTCGGCCGCTCGCCATGACAAAGTGGCATGCCGCCCGAAGGGTAAAAAAATGGCGATTAAGATGGAATACCGGTAAGGAATAACGTGAGGCTTGTGCTTTTTATAGAAATGATGAATATCGCAGTTAATGAAAGATTTGCAAAAACATCGCAATTTTTTTATGAATAGGCAGGTTGGGAGATGTGACATGATCTTGCTTATTTTCTTAAAGGAGGAGCCATGCTCAAAGGCAAAAAAACAACTTTTTTCATCTGGCTTCCGGTCATCGCCGTCATCACTTTTTCCCTGTTTGGATGCGGGGGGGAACAATATGATTTCACCTTCGCCTTTCTCACCGACATCCATCTTCAGCCGGAGCGGAATGCGGAACAGGGGTTTCAACAGGCGATCCAAAAAGTCAACCAGCTCCAGCCGGACTTTGTCATAACCGGCGGAGACCTGGTGATGGATGTTCTGGACCAGACCTATGAGCGGGCCGACATGCTGTACACCATGTATCAAAAAAACGCGGAGCTTTTCCAGATGCCGGTTCACAACACCATAGGCAATCACGAGATTTACGGAATCGCTATGGAAACCGGAGTGGACCGGGACCATCCGGAATACGGAAAAGGCATGTTTGAAAAAAGAATCGGAGACCGCTATTCCTCATTTGACTTCAAAGGATGGCATTTCATGTTATTGGATTCAATCATTCCCACCGACGACTATTCTTACGCCGGATGGATCGATGACGAGCAAATGGACTGGATTGAACAGGACTTGACGCTGGTTGACCCGGAAACCCCCATTGTGATCTGCACCCATATCCCGCTCATCTCAGCTTTCCCCCAGTTAACCGGAAATCCGGTGGGCGGCACCATGAGCAGTCTGGTGGTCAATAACGCCGCAAAGGTTTTGGAACTGTTCCAAAACCACAATCTCAAATTGGTTCTGCAGGGGCACCTTCACTTTATCGAAGACATTTTCGCCGGGGGCACCCGGTTCATCACCGCCGGAGCGGTATCCGCAAGCTGGTGGCAAGGGCGCCGTAACGGCATGGAAGAAGGATTCGCTTGGGTGAAGGTTAGGGACGGATCATTTGACTGGGAATACATCGGCTTCGGCTGGGAGGCGGATTGACCCGGCCGTCATTATAATTTTTTAAAATTTGACACACATTCTTTCATTCAATCGTTATATACAATAGGCACAATAGGCATAATAGGGCTGATGTCTGAGAATTGAGTCAACCCGGCTGGAAAACGGCGTCCCCGCGGCAACAGGTGCGGGCAACACCCTGGTTTGCAGATGGGATGAGATCCGGCCCCGCCCGAAGGGTAAAAAAATTGCGATTAAGATGAAATACCGGCGGAGAAAAAAAGCACCAGCTATTCTTTAAATCAAAATCAATGTCATTTCTTAAGGAGAAATAATTTGTAAAGATATCGCAATTTTTTTATGATTAAGCCTGGTTATATCGGCACAAATAGATTAGCATAGGTTCGATCAGAATGCGGGGGATTGAGACCTCATGAAAATAACCCGAATCGCCGTCAGCCGCCCTGTCACCATCTCCATGTTTTTTTCGGCCGTCATTCTTTTGGGCCTGGTTTCCCTGCGGGAGCTGAGCGTGGATCTTCTCCCGGATATCAGTTATCCCCGCCTTTCGGTAATAACACGGTACCCCGGAGTCGCACCGGAAGAGATTGAAACCCTGGTGACCCAAAGGCTGGAATCATCCCTCCTGCGCATCCCCGGAATCCGCCGGGTGGAGTCCGTCTCCGCAGAAGGCGGCGTCTATATGACTCTGGAGTTCGCCTGGGGCACGGATATGGATTTCGCCATGCTCCATACCCGGGAAAAGCTGGACAGCGTGCTGCTTCCTGAAGAAGCGGAAAAACCGGCCATTATTCCGCTGGACCCCCAGAGCCAGCCCATCATGGTTCTTTCGGTTTCCGGCCGGCGGTCTCTTCTGGAACTCCGGGAGTTTTCCGAAGAGCTGATCAAGCCCCGGCTGGAACAGATGGAAGGCATCGGTTCCGCAGAAATCGCGGGGGGCGTAGAAAGAGAAATCCACGTGGAATTGGACCCCCGCCTGATCACTCTCTACGGACTGGATATTCAAGATGTATCCCGGAGGATTGAAGCCTACAACCGGAATCTTCAGGGAGGCACCATCCGGAAAGGGCGCTTTAAATACGCCTTGAGAATCCAGGGGGAGTTTGAAGAGCTGAAGGAAATCGGAGAAATCAGCTTAAAAACCACGGAGGACCGGAGTGTCATCCGGCTTCAGAATGTGGCCCGCATCCGGGACGGCATTAAAGAACGGGAAGGGATCACGCGGCTGAACGGCAGCGAAAGCATCGGCATCCTGGTGCGGAAAGAAGCCGGGGCCAATACGGTCCAAGCCACGGCATCGGCGAACAAGGTGATTCAGGAAATCATCCGCACCAACCCCGGCATCCAGATCCTGACCGTTTCCGCGCAGGCCGAATACATCCAAAACGCCATCACTTCCGTCCGGAACGCCATTCTGTACGGGGCGGTCCTGGCGTTTTTTATCCTGGTTTTATTTCTTCAGGACTTAAAAACACCCTTGATCATCGCGACCGCCATTCCCGTCGCCGTGGTGTCCGTGTTCAACCTGATGTATTTCATGAACATCACCGTGAACATCATGTCACTGGGAGGCCTAGCCCTGGGAGTGGGCATGCTGGTGGACAATTCCGTGGTGGTTTCAGAAAGCATTTTCCGCCACCGCAGCCTGGGAAAATCCCTGCGCGACGCCGCTTACACCGGAACCAGGGAAGTGGGCATGGCCGTCACCGCATCCACATTCACCACCATCTCGGTTTTTCTGCCGGTCATCTACGTCCATGGCGTAGCCGGTCAATTGTTCAAGGACCAGGCTCTGACCGTGACCTTTGCCATGCTTTCCTCCTTGGTGGTGGCCCTGACTTTGCTGCCGATGCTGGCATCCCGGAAATTCTCCTTTTCCGAAGAGATATCCGGGGAAAAAACAAATAAACCCGGGCTGAACCTGTTCCGAAATCCGCCCCGGAAATCATTCCCGTCCCGGCTGCTTTATCCCTTCTGGTTTGTGCGGCAGTTGCTATACGCAGCATTTAAACTTGCCATAAAACTGGCCGGTTTCATCATTTCCCTTCTCATTCAGCTTTTCGTTCTGCTGCTTCATTATCTCAGCATTCCGGTCAAACACACCGCACGAACGGTTTTCCGGGGATTCAATTTCGTGTATAACCGTTTTTCCCGTTTTTACCATGATTTTCTGGTCTGGTCTTTAGACCATAAAAGCAAAGTTGCTTTCGGATCCCTGTTGTTTTTGCTGATCACCCTGCTTGCCGCAACCCAGCTTCCCCGTGAACTGATGCCTAAACCGGAAACCTCCACCTTCGAGCTTCACCTTAAAACACCGGTGGATTATTCTTTGGAACAAACGGGGCTGGTGGTGGAAAGGGTGGAAGAATGGATGGACCGGCATCCCGGCATCGGGAACACCTTTTCTCAGACCGGAGTGGTCAGCGGAATGGAAGCCATGAACCCGGATGTGTCGCTCAATTTCGCTAAAATTCATGTGGAAACGGCGTCTTTCAAAAAAATGAACCGGGTGATAGAGGAATCGCGCGCATTTCTGTCCCGGTTTCCCGAAGTCCGGCACTCCATTGTTCCGGAACAATCCACCCTGGCCCAGTTTCTGGCCTTCACTTCTTCGGAAATCGGCCTGAAAATCAAGGGTGAAAACCTGGACGTTTTAACCAGCCTGGCCGGTGAGCTGGCGGCCCGGCTTCAAAACGTCCAGGGCATTGCGGACATCAACACCAATATCGCGGAAGGCAAACCGGAATTTTTAATCCGGGTCAAGCGGGAGGCCCTGGAAAAATTCAACATTTCCACCTCCCAAATCGGCCGGTTTCTGGTGGATGCGGTTCGCGGACGGGTGGATACCCAGTTCAAAGAACTGGAAAAAAAATATGACATCCGGGTGAAGCTTCAGGATGACACCCGGCAGAATGTGGATGCGTTGCTGGAAGAACAGATCCTGCACCAGAATACCCGGATTCCCCTCAGGGAACTGGTCACATATGAAATCGCCCGGGGACCGAAAGAAATCCGGAGGGAAAACCAGGAACGGGAGGTGGTGGTTACGGCCAATCTCAAAGGCGCAAAAATCAGCCAGGTCGTTCCCCTTATTCAGGCGGAAATCGATGCCCTGCCCCTGCCTTCCGGTTACCGGGTGGTCTTCAGCGGCGAACAGGAAGAAATGCAAAAATCATTCCGCAGTTTGATCTTTGCCCTTCTGCTGGCTGTTTTGCTGGTGTACATGATCATGTCCGCCCAGTTCGAGTCCCTGCTTCACCCTTTTGTTATTCTGTTGACCCTGCCCATGGGCTTGACCGGCTCCATTTGGGCGTTATACCTCACCGGGCAGTCGCTCAATGTCATCTCCCTCATCGGTATGGTGGTGCTGGCCGGGATTGTGGTCAATGACGCCATCGTCAAAATCGATTACACCAACCAGCTCCGGCGGAAAGGGAAGGGTTTGCGGGAGGCCGTCATGGAAGCCGGCCGGATTCGATTGCGGCCCATTTTGATGACCACCGTGACCACCGCCTTCGGTTTGTTTCCCATGTCTCTGGGTCTGGGCCAGGGTGCGGAGCTTCAGCAGCCCCTGGCCATCTCGGTCATCGGAGGATTAATGCTGGCCACTTTTTTGACCTTGATCCTGATCCCCCTGGGATATGAGGCGGTTGAAAAAACCAAGGCCAAGACAAAGACATGAAGGTTTTCGTCGAACGCCCCATCGCCACCGCCATGCTGTACCTGGCATTGATGGTGCTGGGGGTGTATTCGTTCATGAACATTCCGATTGAGCTGGCCCCCAAGGAGGAATATCCCCAGCTCAGCATCACAACCGTCTGGCCTTCTGTCCCGCCCCGTATCATCCAGACACAGATCACCGCCCCCATTGAAGAAGAGGTTTCCGCAGTCAAGGGGATAAAAAAAATCACCTCTTCCTCCTCCATCGGACAGTCTTTGATCACACTCGAGTTTGAGCCGGACACCAACATGGAATTCGCACATCTGGCCCTGAAAGAAATCCTCTCCGGCCTGGAAGTGCACTTTCCGGAACGAGTCAGACCGCGGATCGAGCCCTATGTGCCGGAGGAATTCCAGACCGAACCGTTTCTTCAGTACACCATATCCGGAGATTATTCCCTGAACCAACTCCGGGAGCTGGTCAAAGACAAGCTGGAATTCGGCATAGGCTCCATTCAAGACATCGCCCAGGTTACGGTGACCGGCGGAGCGGATCCGGAAATTCAAATCATTCTGGACAAAGAAAAACTCAAATCCCTGAACATCCACCCTTATCTGGTCTTCAACCGCCTTCAGGAGCGGATTCGGACGTTTCCCGCCGGAAAAGTCCACAAGGACCAGCAGGAATATATTTTCAAAGTGGCCCACGCCGTCACCGGACTCCATGACCTGGGCGAAACCCTCATCTCCCGCTCCGGCATCCATCCCATCCGGCTGCATGACATCGCCCGCATCCAGCCCCATCACGGCGAAGTCCATTACATCAACCGGATCAACGGCCAGCCCACCATCAGCATGACCATTCATAAGGAAAGGGGAACCAGCACCCTCAAGCTGGCCCGCGAGGTCAAACGAAAACTGGAAGAAATCAAGCGGGAGCTTCCCTCTGATCTGGTTTTCCGTTCGGTCAATGATGAAAGCGAGGAAATCGAGGAAAACCTGAATGAACTGTATCTGCTGGTGGGGATCATTGTTTCCGTGATTTTCGTGCTGATTGTCATCATTCTCCGAAATATCAAACCCTCCCTGCTGGTCCTCTCTTCCATATTCTTTTCAATCCTGATCACGTTTAACCTGGTTTATTTGTTCAACGTCTCCTTGAATATGCTGACCCTGGGCGGGCTGGCGCTCGGTTTCGGGCTTTTTGTGGACAATTCCATCGTGGTGTTTGAGAATATCCTCCGCAAAAAGGAAAAGGGGATGGCGTCCTTAAAGGCTGCGGTGGAAGGGTCCAAGGACATGTTCATGCCGGTGCTGGCCTCCACCCTCACCACCATCAGCGTGTTTTTCTCGTTTGCTTATTTTCAAGGCCGGCTGAAAATATATTATCTTCCGGTGGCCGTTGTCATCGCCGCCGCCCTGGCCGCTTCCCTTCTGGTGTCGTTTTCCCTGATACCGGCCTTCAGCCCCAAGCTTTTGATAAAACACCGCCCAACCGGAAAACCCGGGAAATTCTATCCCAAAATACTGCGGTTTGTTTTGCGCCACCCCCTGGAAGTGCTTTTGATTGTGACGGCTGTCTTCTACGGATCCTACCGCTGGTTTAAATCCGAGGTCTCCGTAGGGGAATTTTTCCGCTGGTACAACCGGCAGATTCTGTCTGTGCGCATTTCCATGCCGCCGGGAACGGAAATCGAACAAACCGATGAGGTGATCCGCCAGTTTGAAGACAAAGTTCTGGAAAAAGAATATGAAAAAACCATGAATGCCACCACCATGCCGGAAATGTCATTCCTTCAGATCACCTTCCCCCCCGAAATTGAAAACTCCTATCGTCCTTATCTTTTAAAGGAAGAACTGGTCCGGCTGGCCACAAACTTCGCCGGAATCAGCGTGGGTATTTATGGATTCGATCCCCAGGCTTATTACACCTCCATGGGAACCAGCACTTTTTACGACTCCCGGATAAAATTTCTCGGTTACAACTTAAAAAAATTATCGGTTCTCACTGCCGACCTTGAGCGCACCCTCAAACGCAATCCCCGCATCAATGAGGTCAGAATCGTCTCCAGCCGCCGCACGTGGTGGAGGGGAGTGGACTCTTTTGAATATGTCATGAAAATCGACCGGGACGCGGTCAAGCGCTACGCCGTCGACCCCGATCACCTGTTCGCTCATATCGGATCGGTCATTCAGGGGAGGGTCTCCTCAGCCCTCAAAGTCACCATGAGCGGCCAAGAATTGGAGCTCTCCGTTAAATTTCCCGAGGCCGGCACCATAGATATGAATGAACTGGAGGACGAGCTCATCCGCACCCGGAACGGCGAGTATCTCCGGCTGGGGGATATCACGGCGGTTGAGGAAAGACCCATAGCCGGATCCATCGACCGGGAAAACCAGCAGTTCCAGCAAACGGTCATGTGGGAATTCCGGGGGCCGTACAAAGCCGCCGACCGGTATAAAAATTCGGTTTTTGAAAAGCTGGAGCTCCCTCCCGGTTTTTCCGCCACCCTGGAAGACGCCCGCTTCATGACCGAAGAAGAAAAAGGACAGATCACTTTCGCCATCATCCTTTCCCTGCTCATCATCTTCATGATTCTGGCTTCCCTGTATGAATCCCTGATTCAGCCTTTTTATATTCTGCTGGCGGTTCCCTTGGCGCTGATCGGAGTGTTTATCGCTTTTGTGGTCGCGGATTTCCCCTTTGACTCCTCGGCGTATGTGGGGGTTATTCTTTTGGGAGGAATCGTGGTCAACAATTCCATTTTGCTGGTCGACCATATCAATCACAAGAGAAAACAGGGATTGGAGCCGGCGGACGCCGTGATCCAAGGCTCCCGGGAACGGGTCCGTCCCATTTTCATGACCACCAGCACCACCATTATGGGCATGCTGCCTCTGGTGCTGATTCAAGTCGAGGTGGGACAAAGAAAAATCTGGGCCTCCCTGGCCCTCTCGGCCGTGGGAGGATTAGCCACCTCCGCTCTTTTTATCCTGGTGGTGATCCCCATTCTTTACTTTTATGGAGACCATGTCACAACCTGGTTCATCCGCAAAACCGGTCTGGCCGGAAAGGCCTGGCGGAGTTTTCACTCATAGGAGTTCACACATGGAAAACACAATTTTTTCCAAAAAAATACTGACGGCTGTTTTGTTTGCTGTTTTATGCGGAACCGCGGTCTATTTTCTGTTTTTCCGGACTTCCCCGGGAGAATCCGAATCCATCCCGGGAGAAGACTCCAGTGAAAGCCGGCCGGCGGAAACCCCCATCGCCGTCAGAGTGGATGAAGCCCGGCGCGGAGACCTGGTGATCAAGCTGCGCAGTCCCGGAGAGGCGTTCGCCCGTAAAAATATCATTTTAAAAGCCGAGGTGCCCGGCCGTGTGCAGAACTTGCACGCCGATGAAGGCCGGCACGTCAACCAGGGCGACCTTTTGATGGAACTGGACAGCCGGGAGTATCTTCTGGATTTGGAGAACACCCGTGCTTCTTATTTACAGGCCTTGTCCGAACTGCTCCTGGAGAAAAGTTTTTCCTCCGGCGCCGAAGCCGCCGTGCAGCCGGAAAGAAGCCGTGAACTGGCTGAAATGGAAAAGGAACTGGGAAAGGCCCAGGACCTTTATGCCCGGGGCCTGATTCCCCGCCGGGAGGTAGAGGAAAAAAGACAGGCCTATGAATTGGCTTTAATCGAATCCGGCGGAAAAAAAGAAGAAATCCGGGAAGCGGCCAAAGGCGTCACTCAGGCCTATGTCAGTGTGCAGAAGGCCGAATTGAATCTGGAAAAAACCCAAATCCGGGCTCCTTTTTCCGGGGTTATTCATGACATCCGGATTTCCCCGCGCCAGCATATCAATTCCGGCCAGGAGCTTTTCAACCTGGTCAACATCCAAGAAATCGAGGTTCACGCCAAAGTCCTGGAAAGCGAGGTCGGCCGGATGGCGGAAGGCCGGGATGTGGAGATCAAGCTTTCAGCCTATCCGGAGGAAATTTTCCGGGGCCGGGTGAAGGCCATCAGTCCCGTGGTCGACCCGGCCGACAAAACCTGCAAGGTGATCGTCACTGTATCCAACCCGGATAAAAAAATCAAACCGGGCATGCACGCCCAGGTGGAAATCCCGGCTGAAATTTATAAAGACCGCCTCTTGATCCCTCAGGACGCCGTCCTGGTCCGCCAGGGTCGGAAACTGGCCTTTGTGGTGGAAGGAGACCTGGCCAAATGGCGTTATATTGAAGCCGGTCTGGAGAATGACCTGTGGGTGGAAGTTCTGGACGGCGTCCGGGAAGGTGAAAAAGTGATCGTGGAAGGCCATTTCACCCTTGCCCACGACGCCCTGGTCCTTGAGGTGAAATAATTTCACCTCAAAAGGTGGTTGAATTTTGGGGCAGAGATGACATAATATGATTCTTTGAAATATTCCACTGCCCGAACGAGGAGAATGCAATGCCTCTGAACAAACAGCAAGAAGAACTTTACCGGAAAACCATGGAAGAAGCCAAAGCCCAATTGGAATCTATAGATGAAGAAATGGAAAAAGAGCTGCAGCGGGCCCGGGAATGTCTGGCCGACCTGCAGGAATCCAAACAGTCCTACCGGCAGGTTTATGAGGGGGCGGCCAAACTTCTCGGCGTAAAAATTGAGAAGGAAGAGGAAGAAGAAGAAGAAGAAAAAATCATGCGGCAGCCCCAAGCGGAAAAAACCGGTGAAGAAGGCGGAGAGGACCGGGATACCCCTGAATAATCCTGAGTTTTCCGGAACAGATTGAACACATCATCCTGACCTTCACCTTAGCAAAAAGTCTTATTGCACCCTGATGACAAGAGAATGATGGCGCAGAATTGGGTTTACCTGGGAAAGACTCTGGCCTTAAGCTCCGCCCTTTTTTGGGCGATGGCCGTCATCCTCTTCCGCATAAGCGGCAAGCATGTCCACCCCATCGGCCTGAACCTGTTTAAATCCGCCTTGTCCGGGATTTTGATGGCTGTATCTCTTTTGGTTTTTCATCAGCCTTTTTTCCCGGCGCTTCCCTGGCACTATCATGCCCTGCTGCTTTTGAGCGGAATCATCGGAATCGGGATTTCCGATACCCTTCTTTTCGCCGGCCTCAACCGGCTGGGAGCCAGCCTCACCGCGATTGTGACCTGCAGTTACAGCCCCTTTGTCATTATCCTGGCGGCCGTTTTTCTGGGAGAAAGCATCAGCGGATGGCAGATGGCTGGAGCGGTCTTTATCATTTCCGCGGTGTCCACGATTTCCGTAAAAACAGACGGAGTGAACCCCCTTTCCCGGGCGAATCTTTTAAGCGGCATCTTTTTGGGCTTGGCCGCCATGCTGTTCATGGCGGTCAGCATTGTGCTCATGAAGCCCCTCCTCAACCAGTCTTCGCTGCTGTGGGCCTCCCTGATCCGCATCACCGGCGGCATCCTGTTTTTGGGGGGCGTCATGTGTTTTCATCCTTCAGCGAAACGCATCCGGGAGTCCATCTTTTCCCGCCAGAGCTGGAAGCCCATGCTCAGCGGATCCTTTCTGGGAGGGTATCTGGCCTTGATCGCCTGGATGGGGGGAATGAAATATGCGCAGGCTTCCGAAGCCTCGGTGCTCAATCAGATGAACACCATCTTTATCTTCGTGCTGGGTATTCTTTTTCTTAAAGAGAGATTAACCCCCAAGAAGACACTGGCCTTTATTCTGGCGGCCGCCGGCGTTATTTTGGTTGTCTTTTTTTAGCCTGACTATTCATAAAAAAATTGCGATTTTTCTGTTAATCTTTCATTAACACCGATAGTCATCATTTCTATAAAAAGCACAAACATCACATTTTTCCTTGCCGGTATTTCATTTTAATCGCAATTTTTTTACCCTCCGGGACGACATGCCACTTTGTCATTGCGAGGCTTGCGCCAGCAAGCCGTGGCAATCCCTTTCTGCCTCGTGAAGGCGGGGCCAACCCACCAAACGAAGCACTCAGGGATTCCGAGGCACTGCGTGCCTCGGAATGACACACTCAAAGGTGCTTCGCACCGCGGGATGACACACTCAAAGGCACGGCGTGCCTCGGAATGACAGACTCAAAAGTGCTCCGGTCCGGGAATGACATTGAGATCATTGTCATTGTTCGTGGTGTGTTATACTCAAAAAAATGGTTCGGGCGGGCCGGGGTTAAAAGATACAAGCAGGATTATTTTTTTTCAGCCAGAACAACATCCACCCAGAAAGAGTACTGCTTGGGGGCATTGCGCCGAAGTGAAGCCATATCGGCGGACCTGGATTGAACTCTTCTTTCGGCGGTGACATCACCCACTCCGCCGGCACTGGCATCGGCCCTGGTGCTGGACTCCGCTATCCGGGCCAGCCTGGCCTGCTTCATTTCCTCAGTCATTCCGCCCCACTCAAAAGCCACCTTCATGCTCTGGCCGGGCTGAGCCCCGGTACCGAAAGCGTTTTCTGCCGGCCGGGCCAGGGGAACCGCGAATTCATAAACCACCCGGTCATCATGCCGCCCCGAGCGGAACAACGCAGGCTTGAATTCAGCGGAAGGCTGAATGATGTCTTCATTTTTATTCACGATAAAAACATTATGAATGATGTGCTTCGGTTCAGACATGATTTTCTGCTTCAGCATATCGGTCAAAGCGCCCTGCTGGCTTTCCAGCACTTGAATATACTGTTCAGCCGTAAGATTGAGCTTTTGAAAGCGGATTCCGTACTGCTTCTTCTTTTTACCTTCCGGATTCAGCCACAAAGTCATGCCGGTTTGCTGAATGGAGCTGAGATACTCGGGATCATGGAAAATGAAAACTGAAAAGAGGTAATCTCCGTTGTTTTTAAACCCGTAATCCACGCTGTATTTCTTGAAATTCATCAAGTTTTCTTCAGCCCAGTCCTCATCGGAGCCATCCACTTGAATCGGAACATCAATCCATTGACTGACCGCTTCATCCTTCGCCCACACGGGAGAAAGGCAAACCACCATCATCAGGCTTAGAGTCAGAATTTTCAGTCCGCATTTTTTAATCATCGTAACCTCCCTGATGGAGTTTTTTACAAATGTATTGTACCAAAAAACCTTTTATCCGCATAGCCCGGCGGTTTGCCTGGCGGTTTGCCTGTTTTCCGGCATTATTGACTTTGCCCGGCGTTTTTTGAATAATTTCTATTGTCACAGATTAGGAGAAAGAAATCGATGAAAAAAATCTGGCTCTGGGTGCTGGCCTTCTTCATCACCGCTTTTGTCTTGGTCTTTCAAAGACTGACCGGACCGACTTATCCCATCAAAGGTAAGGCGGAGCTGGAGAAACAGGAAATTTCCTATACTTTGGAAAGAAGCCATGTCACCACTGAGGATTATGTGATCCAAATAGAGGCACCGGAAAACATATCCGGAGAAGTGGTGTACAAACGGTATAAAACCGGGGACCCCTGGACCAGAGTGCCTCTCCACCGGAAAAACAAAACCCTGAGCGGCCGTCTCCCCGCTCAGCCGCCGGCCGGGAAATTAATGTATAAAGTCTATCTTGAGACCGGGGATACCCGGGAGTCCCTCAGCGGCGATGACCCGGTGATCATTCGCTTCAAAGGAGAGGTCCCCACCCTGATCGTTCTTCTGCATGTCCTGACCATTTTCGCGGCCTTTCTCTTGTCCACGAGGGCCGGACTCGAATCGCTCAAGCCGCAGGGCCGTCCCCGCAAGCTGGCATACTGGACTGTGGCGTTCCTGATTCTGGGAGGATTTATCCTGGGACCGGTTATGCAAAAATACGCCTTCGGGGCTTTTTGGACCGGATTCCCTTTAGGAACCGACCTCACCGACACCAAAACCCTGATCGGATTGGCGGGGTGGGCGGCGGCCCTGGTTAAAGGCAAAAAAGAAAAATCAGCCCGCCGGTGGTCGCTGGGCGCCGCTGTTCTGCTTTTAATCGTGTTTATGATCCCGCACAGCCTTCTGGGCTCGGAACTGGATTATTCCGAGCTGGATCAGGGGAGAATGGAAAATAGAGAGTGGAAAATGGAAAATGGTAAATGGCAAATGGTAAATGGCAAATGGATAATTGGGAATAGAGAATGGAAAATAGATAATGGAAAATAGATAATTAAGGAGATATATCATGAAAAAATTCACGCCTCTTCTTTTTTGTATTGTTTTGGCGGTTTCTCTGTCCTTTCCTCTTTTTGCAGAAGAAACCACTAAAAAGCCGATCGATGATATCGCGGATATCATCGCATGGAAATCCATCCAGGGCACCGTCCTGTCCAGGGACGGACTGTGGCTGGCCTATTACCTTGCCCCTCAGGAAGGCAACGGCGAAATCATCATCCGGCATACCCGGGAAGAGAAGGAATACCGCTATCCCATCGGAGAGCCCGAGCGCTTCAGCTCGAACGCCGCCGCCTTCTCACATGATTCACAATGGGTCGCATGGACGATTTTCCCCACCCGCCGGGAAGCCCGTCAGGCCGAAAAACAAAAAAAACCGGCCTATAACGCCACCGCTTTATTAAATCTGGCTTCCGGAGAAAAAAAAGATTTTGAACAGATCAAAGCTTTTCGTTTTTCCGGAGAAAACCCGGATTGGCTGGCCCTGCACACCTACCCGGATGAAGACCAGTCCAAAGGAACGGACACATGGAAAGGCTCGGACCTGATGCTGATAGATTTGATTAACTTTCAGCAGTTGAATTTTGGAAATGTTTCGGAATTCGCTTTCAATAAAAAAGGGAAATGGCTGAGCTGGGCCGTTGACGCCCGGAATAAAAACCGGAACGGCGTCCAGCTTCGTGACACGGATACCGGCGTGGTTCAATCTCTGGACAGCGGGAAGGCTGAATACAGCCGGCTCAGCTGGACGGAAGACGGAGACGCGCTTGCGGTTATCAAGGCCATTGAACACGATGATTATGACGTACCCCTCCACTGTGTTCTCGGTTTCACCAACTTCACGGCGAACGGACCTGAAAAAACTGTGTATGACCCTCACACAGACGATGACTTCCCCCCGGATATGACCATCAGCCCCAACCGGGACCCCCAATGGACGGAAAACCTGGATGCCATCCTGTTCGGGATTCATGACATCGAGAAGAAAGAAGAGCCGAAAGGAGACAAAAAAGAAAACGAGGATCCCTCCCCTTCCAAAGACCTGGACCCTCGCGACGTGCCTGATGTGGTGATCTGGCACTGGAAAGACAAACGGCTCCAGTCCATGCAACAGGTCCAGTCCAGCCGGGACGAAAATTTCAGCTACCTCAGCATCTTCCGGGTCGAAGACAAGACATTTATCCGCCTGGCCGACGATGATGTCCGGGATGTCTCCCCCACTCCCAAACACCGCTGGGCGATGGGATATGACAATCAGAAATATCTATTGTCCGCCAACCTGGAAGGCCGCCGTTACCGCGACATCTACGTCATCGACATGCACACCGGAGAAAAAAAGCCGGCTCTGGAGAGATGCCGCTGGTCTTTTTCCCCTTCCCCCGACGGAACCCGCTTTTTGTATTATCAGGACGGCCACTTTTTCACCTATGACATGCCTTCCGGAAAGAGCGTCAATATCACCCGGGACGTTCCGGTTTCTTTTATCGATGTCGAAAACGATCATAACGTGAAGGATCCGCCCGTCCGCCCGGTGGGGTGGTCGAAGGATGGAAAATTTGTGCTTCTCTCTGATAAATGGGATGTGTGGAAAGTCCCGGCGGAAGGCGGGAACGGCGTTAATATAACCAGGAACGGCAAAGAGGATGCCATCCGCTATCAGAGATATCTTCAGTTGGACCCGGAAGAGAAAGGCATAGACCTGTCCCGCCCCCTGTATTTCACAGCTTACGGCGAGTGGACCAAAAAGGCCGGGATCGCCTTGGTGGATACGGATAAACCCGGCGCTGAAAAACTTCTTTGGGATGACGCCTTTTTTTCTCTGATGAAAGCCCGAGACGCTGATGTTTACCTTTACACCAGGCAGACTTATGAAGACTACCCGGATTATTACGTCACCGGCCGCACCCTGAAAAACGGGCGGCGCATCACCCACGCCAATCCCCAGCAGGAAGATTATCTCTGGTCCAGCGGGTCCCTCCTCATCGATTATGAAAGCGAGAAGGGCGACCGGCTTCAGGGTGCCCTGTTTCTGCCGGCGGATTACCAAAAAGGCAAACGCTACCCGGCCATTGTTTATTATTATGAAAAACTGTCCCAGAGCCTCAACCGTTACACTCCCCCCAGGGCCACCGGATTCAATAAAAGCGTTTATACCAGCCGGGGATACGCTGTGTTTATGCCGGACATCACCTATAAAATCAATGATCCGGGCATGTCCGCGGTTTGGTGCGTGCTTCCGGCTGTGGAAGCGGCTGTGGAAACCGGGGTGGTGGATCCGGAGCGGATCGGTATTCATGGACATTCATGGGGCGGATACCAGACCGCTTTCCTGATCACGCAAACCGGTGCTTTTAAAGCCGCGGTGGCCGGTGCGCCATTGACCAATATGATCAGCATGTACAGCTCCATCTACTGGAACACCGGTTCCGCCAATCAACCCATTTTTGAATCCAGCCAGGGGCGCTTCAAAGGCAACTACCTGAAAAACATCGAAGCTTACACCCGCAATTCTCCGGTTTACCACGCCGGTAATGTGACCACGCCCCTCATCATCCTGCACAATGACAAAGACGGCGCTGTGGACTGGAATCAAGGAATCGAATATTTCAACACCCTCCGGCAGCTGCGCAAGCCGGTCGTGATGCTGCAGTATAAAGGAGAAAACCACGGCCTGCGCAAACCGGCCAACCAAAAGGACTATTTCATCCGCATGAAGGAGTTCTTCGATCATCATCTCCGCGGAAAACCGGCTCCGGAATGGTGGAAACAAGGCGTCCCTCATCTGGAATTGCAGGACCATATCGAAACACGAACCCTGCCGGTGGTGGAAGCGGTGGAGAAAAAACTGGAGGAAATCGATCCGAAAGAGGAAAAAGATGAGGCGCTGGCTGTCGAGGCGCCAAGGAATTGAAAAGGAAGCGGTGCTAAGGAGGATTCCTCTCCAGCCAGCATTCCTATGTTATAGGTTAAGTCGCTGGAAAGCAACAAATATTGAAGTTTTTTCTCCTTCAGCGGGGTTTAAGGACGGATCTGTTTCATCTTTGCCAGCATCCGCTTGGGAGAGACCGTGACCGCTGTCCCCAGCTCCGGAGCGAACAGAGACACTTTAAACTCTTCCAGCAGCCAGCGGAACGCCTCAATGTCAGCGGACTTATCCTGAAGTTCCCCCTCAGCTTCTCTGCGGCGGTATTCTCTTAACGCCTGCTGGAAGCCGGCCAGCTGGGAAATTTTTTGCCGGTCCTTTTCCATATGATTCACTCCCCTCTCCAACCGAATGCGCATGGCCTGCATATACCGGGGCAAATGAATCAGCCGTCCCAGGGAATACGCCTCTAAAAAATCATCCGGCACCAAAACCTTAAGGTCATCCAGGACTTCCCGGGCGAATTCGCGAACCGGGCTTTTGGGGCCCCGGGCTTCTTTTTCTTCTTTGATCCTTGTCCGGGTTTTTTGGTATTCCCGGAGTATTTTTATGACCTGATCCCGCAAGGAATGGGCCTTTTCCAAAAGAAGCCTGTCCGCATGATAGGCATGGGCCTTGAATTCCGCTTCTCCGCGGATGTCCCGGCGGAAAACATCCCGGGCCAGGGCCGTTTTCATCTGCTCGATCAGGGATTTTTCTCCGCCGAAATAAAGAGCGGCCGGCTGGTCCTCTTCAGAGATCCGCAAATATTTTTGAGTGAATTCCAAATCCCCGCCCCGCTGCCGGCGCAGCAGGGCTTCCACCCCTTGCAGATGCGAACGGCGGGCCGTTTCCGGGTCCCGGAATAACCTGAGGTTCACTCCCTTCTCGGCCGGTTCCAGCGCGGGATAGGCATTGAGAAAGGGGCTGAGCCGAACACATTCGGGAAGGTCTCCGAAATCCCACTCCGTCAATTCCGTACGTTCCCACCGGGCCCGGGCCCGTTCCCACGCCGGAGACCGGTCCGGCGGCGGAGGCGCAGAGACGGATTTTCTCAAGGCCTCCAGGTCCCGTCCGCCTTTGATTTCCCGGCCTTTGTGATCCGTGACCGCGATCCTTATTTTCAAATGAGGCGGAATCCGGGACTGCCGCCATATCTCCGGCGGGATGTCCGCGTTGAATCTTTTCCGGACAAACCGGGAAAGCGATTGAAAGAGGGAATCCTCCCCCATTTTCATTTCCCGGGCGATGATGCGGGAGGTCTCCGGCACCGGCACCAATGGCTTGCGGTATCTTTTGGGCAGCCCTTTGATCAGGGCGGCGATTCTTTCCCTGAACAGGCCGGCCACTCCCCAGTCTATGGATTCATGCGGAATCTCGTTCAGACGGTCATATGGGATCTTGAGAGTCACCCCGTCTTCCTTTCCGCCGGGAATGAATTTATAACCGGTTCGAAAGCGGCGTCCGCCTATGTTCAGTTCGTCCGGAAACCCCTCCAATTCCCCTTTGTCCGGGCGGGAACGCAGCAGGTCTTTCTCCGTCATTTTCAGAAAACCATCACCGCCCTTCTCCCGGATGCACGCCTCCAGGCCGCGCCAGTTGGTTACGCCCCTCAGCCGGCTGGAATAAAAATCAAAAATCTCTTTTTCGGCGGCCACGATGCCCCGGCGCCTCAGCTTGTCTTCCATTCCGGCCAGGCGGTGATACAGGGCCAAATTGTGCCGCAGAAAATCCGGCTTGTTTCTCACTTGTCCTTCCACCAAGGCCGACATAATGAATATGTCATGGGCTTCACCGGGATGGACCGGGCCGTAAGACACTTTTCTTCCGGAAACAATTTCCAATCCATAGAGAGTCACACGCTCGTCAGCCCGGACCTCTCCCCGCTTGAGATCCCAGTGGGGATGGGAATAGGAACGGCGGCACAATTCCCCCCCCAATTCCTCCAGCCAGGCCGGATTGATTTTTGCGGCGGTCCGGGCGAACAGCCGGCTGGTGCGGACCATTTCCGCAGCCACAATCCAAGGAGGCGCTTTATCAAAAAGCGAGGAGCCGGGAAAAAGCATGGCCTTTCCTCCGCGTGCGGATTGATAAAAGCGCTTTTCCTTATGCACCGCGATACCGGAGAGATAGCCGCTGCAAACCGCCCGGTGTGCGGCGTCCGCTTTCTCTTTGGGAAGACCGCTTCCGCTGCGGGGGACAAAAGAAATATCCATCTCGCTTAAAATGGTCACGATTTGCCGGTGAACATCCGCCCATTCCCGCATACGGGGAAAGGAAAGAAAATGCTCCCGGCAGAACCGTCTTTTTTGCCGCTGGGAACCGGGCTTCTCCCGGTGGATGTGATAGCGGTCCCAGATGTTGAGCAGCGTCAGAAAATCCGAATCCGGATGCCGGAAAAGCGCATGCATCCGGTCAGCCCGGCCCTCTTTATCCAGGGGCCGTTCCCGGGGGTCACGGATACTCAAAGCCGAAGCGATCACCGCCGCCTCGGGCAGGCAATGTTCCCGCTGCGCCTGAAGCAGAATCCGGGAAATCCGGGGATCCAGGGGCATCCGGGCCATTTTCCGTCCCCTTTCCGTCAAGAAGAACCGGCCGTCCTCCCGTTTGACCGCTCCCAATTCCTCCAGGGTCTCGTATCCGTCCTTGATATGTTTCAGCTGGGGCGGGTCCACGAAAGGAAACCGGGAAGGATGGCCCAGTTTCAAATCGATCATCCGCAAAATGATCTCGGACAAGTTGGAGCGCAAGATTTCAGGAGGGGTGAACCTCTCGCGGGAATTATAATCATCTTCCGCATAAAGCCGGATGCAAACCCCTTCCTGGACCCGTCCGCACCGGCCTTTCCTTTGATCGGCCGAGGCCCGGGATACGGGCCGGACAGGCAGGCTGCTGGTCCGGGTCCCAGGCTGATACTGTGCGATCCGGGCCAGGCCGGTATCCACCACATACCGGATACCCGGAATGGTCAGGGATGTTTCCGCCACATTGGTGGCCACCACAATTTTTGAACCGGAAACCTTGAACACTTTCCGCTGGCTTCTTCCCGGAAGCCGGGCGAAAAGAGGCAGGACCGAGGTTTTGGCGAAACCGCGGCCCTCCAGGGAATCGCAGGTCTCCAGAATGTCCTGTTCCGTGGGCATAAACACCAGAGTATCTCCCGGAGGATATTTCCGCTTGATCTCCTCCACCGTCCGGACCGCCTGTTCCACATAGTCGTCATCATCCTTTTTTTTGGACGGACGGTATTCCACATCCACCGGATAGAGACGTCCCCCCACCTGAATCACCGGGGCGTTCCGGAACGCCCGGGAAAATTTTTCCGTGTCCAGGGTCGCGGAGGTGATGATCAGCTTGAGTTCCGGTCTTTTATCCAGCAGGGTTTTGGCGATTCCCAGCAGAAAATCGATATTCACGGTCCGCTCATGGGCTTCGTCGATGATCAGGGTATCGTATTGATAGAGCCCGGAATCGGACTGGGTTTCCGCCAGCAGCATGCCATCGGTCATGATTTTAATATAGGCCTGCCTGGGGGTCCGGTCCCGGAAGCGGATCTTATAACCCACCGAGTGTCCCAGGGATTCCCCCATTTCTTCCGCAATGCGCTGGGCGATGGTCACGGCGGCGATCCGCCTCGGCTGAGTGCAGGCGATTTTCCCGTCAATCCCCCGGCCGGCTTCCAGGCACATTTTGGGGATCTGGGTGGATTTTCCGCACCCGGTTTCCCCGGCTATGATCACCACCTGGTGGTCCTTGACGGCCTTTATGATGTCGCCGGCTTTTCCGGTGATGGGAAGTTCAGCGGGATAGGAAACATCCGGCTTTCGCCGGAGGCGCTGCGCTCTTATCCAGGCGGATTTTTCCAGTCTCTCCGCCACCTGTTTGACCTGCCGGTCATAGGACGGTTGTCTCCGGAGCCGGCCGGTCCGGTTCAGGCTTTGAAGCCGCCGGAGCGCCCAGGCTTTATCGGAAAGCATACTGCGGGACAACAGTCTTTTTATCTGAGCGGCGGTGGGGGGAGGAGAGGGTCCCGCCGCCGTCCCCGGTTTGGTGGAATTTTTATTCATTATGCCGGCGTATACCTTATCTTGACTTATATTTCCAGAAGCGCAGCGCTATGTCACGCTGATCGAAGAGAATGAGCTTCATTTTGATATTTTAACAAAGATGCCCTCCGGAAAGAAAGATGACCGGCCCGATGCCATTGCCTTCGTCATGCCCGTCTCCTTGTCGAAGGGGACATTTTAGCTTAGCAGTTGATGGGAACACACTATTGCTTTGCTATCACAAGACTCGATGGGATGAATTGACAGGATTGGTGAAGTTTTATAGATTATGGGGACCATAGGAGGTGATCCTACGGCAAGGAAATAATAAAACAAGCTAATGAAAAAGGAATAACAACTGCCGTCGGAGTCGAAAAAAGCGGACAGAAAGTCTTCAAGTTCGAATACGGTAAGAATTTCAAGAAACACATAGAAAACCTAAATCCTGATTATGTGAAGGTCTTAATTCGCTACTATCCGGAAAATAAAAGAGGAAATAACAAACAATTGAAAAGGCTTAAAAAACTAAGCGATTACTGTAAAAAATCTGAAAGAAATCTTCTTTTAGAACTTCTAGTTCCTGCCGCCGAAAAAGAAAAAGACTCTAAGGAAGATTTTGACACACAAATCAGACCGGAAAAAACTGCAAAAGCAATTAAAGAACTTATAGATAAGGGGATTGAAGTCGATGTTTGG
>JAWODN010000071.1:0-41745 GCA_046483285.1 Candidatus Aminicenantota bacterium
GAATATTCCGCCGTTTCGCCCGGACCGAACCCGGGCCAACGCCCTGCGCACGGCTCTCGCCGCGCGCCTGACGAGGCTGTGGCGGGGGCTGCGCCGCCCCCACAAAAGGTCGTCACTTCACTGCGAATGCCCTGCAACAAAGCAGATGCGGTGAGAGTCGGCCCGCCCGAAGGGTAAAAAAATTGCGATTAAAATAAAAATATGAAAATGAAAAACTTTCTATTTGAACTTTCAATAAAAATCATGTTAATCGCTGATAAAAAAGGGATTGCAAAAACATCGCAATTTTTTTATGAATAATTCAGGCTTGATTAAACCCCCGCCACCACGATGTCTTCAAAGACCAGGCTGGGGAATCTCAGAGAGGAATAAATCCAGGGGTCATCGGCCGCTTCCACCAGTTTATTCCAAAAGTTCAGATGATTGTCCGCGATATTCATCTCTGATACCGGATGCACCACCTCTCCATCGTCAAAAAGGTGTCCGGTTATCCCGATAGACGCATCTCCGGTGGTGGGGTTGGAGTTCCCGCCGATAAATCCGGTGATGAGAATCCCTCTTCCCAGGTCCTTCATGATCTCTTCCACAGAACGCTTACCCGGGGGAACGACCAGATTGGAGGGACTCCCTGTGGTGGGTTCGACATCCAGCTTGCGGCTGTAGTACCAGTCGATATAAAATTCCTTTAACATCCCGGCGTCGATCATGGTTCTTTTTTTGGCCGCGAACCCGTCTCCGTCAAACAGCCGGCTTCCCATTCCCCTTTTTATAAAAGGGTCATCCACCAATGTTAAAATCCGGCTGCCGATTTTCTTTCCCTTTTTATCCGCCAGAAAAGACTGCTTCTGCTGGATATTCCGGCCGAACATGGCCGCCATAAATCCACTGAACATCCGGGAAACATTCTGGTTTTCGATAATAATGGGAAGTTTCTCCGTTTTCAGTTTCTTCGCCCCCAGTAAAGAAAGCGTCCGCCGGGCCGCTTCAGCTCCGATTTTTTCCGGAGAAGGCAGGTCTTCTTTCGCCATAGTGACCACATAATGATACCCGTTGGGCCGGCGGTCTCCTTCATCCTGGGCGGTCATTTGGGCGCCGGCCGCATACACCGTGGCTTCCGAATGACCTTCAAATCTGTTGCTGGTCATCTTGAAGGACCGGTTATGGATGTCCTGGACCTCCGCCGTGACGGAAATGGTTTTTTCTCCGCCTCTCTCCAGGCAGGCCTTTTCAACCGCTTTGACCAGTTTGTGCCTTTCTTTCAGAGAGAACCGGGGGTATTCCGGATCGAAAAGGCCGAGATCCTTTTCGGCTCTTCCCTTATAATATTTCGGATCCGGAAGAGTCCGGTGAGGATCTTCCGCCAGCCACTTGGTGGTGCCTATGGCGCCGCCGAGAAACTCTTTCAGAGCGTCCTTCCTTAAATCTGAAGTGCTCTGTGAAGAGTACCGGCCGTCCACATACAGATTCACTCCCAAATTCCGGGTCGACGCTTCTTTGATGTTTTCCGGTTTCTGTTCACGGTAGCTGATTTCCACAGTCCGGTTTTCATTGATGGATACCCCGCAATCATCCGCGCCTAAAGACTTGGCTGTCTCAATGGCCCATTCCGCCAGATTTTTCATATCCTTGCTCATCTTTGTCCTCCTCTCCTCAGGATCTCACTCCGCCCACAGTCAATGATTCGACCAAAGCGGTGGGCTGTCCGAAACTGCAGGGAACCGCTTGTCCGCCTTTTCCGCATGCTCCGCCCCCGCCCTCGGCCAGCTTAAGGTCATTTCCCACCATAATGGTGTTCTTCAGCATCTTAGGCCCGTTGCCCATGATGTTGATGTCCTTTATGGGCGCGGTCAGCTTGCCGTTTTCAATCATGCGGCCCTGGGAAACATAGAAGGCGAAATCCCCTTCGCCGATTTTCACCTGGCCGTTGCTGACACTTTCCACATAAATACCGTTTCCGGCGGCTTTGATCACGTCTTCGGGGGATTCCGGCCCTGCCAGCATGATGGTGTTGCGCATCCGGGGCTGGATATAATGCTGATAACTCTGCCGCCTGCCGTTTCCTGTCGGCTTGAGTTTATAATATTTGGCGGAAATTTTATCATGCATATAACTGGTCAGAATTCCTTTATCCACCAAAACGGTTTTTTGGCCGGGCGTGCCTTCATCGTCCACATTCAATGACCCGGTCAAGTGGGGAACCGTGCCGTCGTCCACTATGGTGACAAACGGCTCAGCCACTTTTTTACCGATCATGGTGCTGTAAGTGGAAATGTTCTTGCGGTTGAAATCCGCTTCCATGCCGTGGCCGATGGCCTCATGAAGAAGAACCGCAGAAACTCCCGGCCCCAAGACCACCGGAACTTCCCCGGCGGGAGGCTGGACCGCATCGAATAAGGTGACCGCCTGATTCACGGCTTTGTGGGCAATCCGGTTGATCACTTCAGGGGCATAAAACGAAAAATCCCGGCGGCCGCCCATATTCCATCCCGCCTGCTCATACCGGCCGTCCTTTTCCGCCACCACAGAAGCAGACAGATAATTCCGGGGCCGGAGATCTTCCGCCTTCACTCCTTCGCTGGTCACAATCAAAACCCTTTTCTGCTGATCGTGGTAACTGGCATTGACTTTGCGCACAAAGGGGGACAGAGAAAAACATTTCTCATTGAGATTTTCAACCAGAGGCAGTTTGGAATCGAAAGAAATATTGGTCAGCAAAGTATCGAGGGGATAATAATCCCCGGTCTTTAATCTCTCAAACTTTCCTTGCGGCGTTCCCGGGTCCGACGAAGCGATGGTGGCCGCAGTCGCCGCCGCTTTCAGCATGGAAGCTTTTTTCAGTTCCTGGGTGAAGCCGTAGCCGACCTGATCGCCGTTAACAGTGCGGATACCGACTCCCAGGGAAATATTCCCGGAAGCCCGGTTGACTTTTCCGTCCTCAAGCATGATCCAGTTGCTGATGGTGTGCTCGAAAAACAAATCCGCGAAATCGCCTCCCTTTGATAAAGCCCCTGTCAAAACCTCCCGGCACAACTCATCGGTGATTCCGAATTCACGCTCAAAATAGCCGGGTGCTTCGATGCGGGCCAGACCGAATAAATTCCCATCCAGCACCGGAAGAGTTATGGTGGCCGCAGCCGCGGCGGCCGAGGTCTTCAGAAAAGACCTTCGACTCCATGTCTTCATTTTGTCCTCCTTTTTATTCTGAATAACCTGACCTAAACCTTAGAAAATGACAGCTCCGCTGTCATCCTAAGGCCTGCGAAGCAGGCCGTAAGGATCTTATTCAGCTTGGTCTGATGAGCCGGTTCCGACTCTTCAGACGAGGCACTCTAAGATTCCCGTCGCTCCGCTCTCCGGGACGACATGCCTCCTTGTCATTGCGAGGCTTGCGCCAGCAAGCCGTGGCAATCCCTTCCTGCCTCCTTGTCATTGCGAGGCTTGCGCCAGCAAGCCGTGGCAATCCCTTCCTGCCTCGTGAAAGCGGAACCCACCGCCCATACGAGGCAGTCAGGGATCCCTCAGTGCTTCGCACCGCGGGATGACACACTCAAAGACACTGCGTGCCCCGGAATGACAGACTCAAGCTCCGCCTCGGGAATGACATAGGGATCATTTTCATGGTTCGTATTGTATTATACTCATGATGAATTCATAAAAAAAATGATCCGGGGGGCCGGACCTTACCGCAGATCCGGCCCGTGAATAAATCAGAAATAAACAACCGGAATATATATATACGTATCAAGACGGCAAAAAGTTGTGTTTTGATCAAAAAGAATATTCCAAGTTTTGCTCTTTCCGATGTTTCCAAATTCTCTCAATCATGTTATAAAATGGGTTAAACATTCTAAATTTTAGCCTGGAAAGCCGAAGAGTCATGCTGTTTTTATAAAATAAAATAATTTCACATAGAGAATGCCGATGACAAAGCAAATCAATCAAGAACAGTGGAACATTCTCCACACCCTGTTGGATGCCGGAAAGGCCCTGGACGTGGAGAAAATCGTCTCCCTCTCCGGTATAGATCAGGCGAAAGTGGCGGCGGCTCTCACATACAGCCGTGACCAGGGCTGGGTTGAAATCAGCGAGCAGCGCCGGGAAGAGCTCAATCCTTCTCCGTCAGCCGGAAAACTGATGTCAGCCGGGCTTCCTGAAAGACAAATTCTCGAATTCCTGGCTGAACCGAAACAGCTCCCGATCCGGGATATCGCTCAATTCGCCAAGGAACGCAGCCTGCCCATGAACGAAATCATGCGGTGGGGCTCTCAGCGGGGCTGGTTTAAAAAAGACAAAGGAGAATTGGTCGTCACCGGAACCGGGCTTCAAGCCCTGAAGCAAAAAGACGAGGATGAAAAAGCCGTGGCCCTGGCTCTTGAGCAGGGACCTGTTTTCATGGACCAGCTTAAAGAGCATGGTATTGATGCCGGAAGAGCCAAACCCCTTTTAAAAAACCGGAATGATTTGGCGAAAATTAAAGAACGGACCCTGCGTTCAGCCCGTTTGACCGCCGAAGGCCAAAAAGAACTTCCTGAGCTTAAAGTGGTCAAAGAGCAGAACATTTTGTCTTCAGAAGATATCACTTCAGGCGAATGGCGTAACATTCAATTGCGGCGGTATGATGTCACCCTGCCGGCGGAGGCGGTGCACCCCGCTAAAATCCATCCCATGCAGAAGGTGGTCCAGCAGGCGCGAACGGCTTTTTTGGAAATGGGTTTTACCGAAATCGTCTCCCCCCAGGCCGAATCGGCGTTCTGGGATTTCGACGCGCTTTTCCAGCCCCAGGACCACCCGGCCCGTGACATGCAGGACACCTTTTATTTGGAACGTCCTGATCAAGCCCGGCTTCCCTCTCCGGATTTGGTCGGGAAAGTAAAAAAAACCCATGAAAACGGAGGAGACACCGGTTCCAAGGGCTGGGGATATCAGTGGCAGGAGCGCCGGGCGCGGCAGGTGGTGCTGCGCACCCATACCACCGCCTCCACCATCCGTGCGGTTCAAAAGAATCCGAATCCCCCGCGCAAGGTTTTTTGCGTGGGCAAAGTCTACCGGAACGAGGCCGTCAGCTACAAACACCTTCCCGAGTTCCTCCAGGTCGACGGCGTGATCATTGACGAGGACGCCAGTTTGGCCACCTTGCTGGGGACCCTTCAGGAATTCTACCGGAAAATGGGCTTTGACAAAGTCAAATTCAAGCCCTCCTTTTACCCTTACACCGAGCCCAGCGCGGATGTTATCGTGTGGATGGAATCCAAAAAAAGCTGGATTGAATTGGGCGGGTCCGGGGTTTTCCGGCCGGAAGTGACCATTCCCCTTGGCTGCAAAGTCCCGGTTTTAGCCTGGGGACTAGGCCTGGACCGGCTGGCCATGCTCAGGTACGGCTTCACGGACATCCGCGAGCTCTACTGGAGTGATTTGGACAAGATCAAGGAGGTGCCCCTATGCCGGTAGTTGCTGTCAGTGCCAAACGGTTGAATCAGCTGCTGGGACGCGAATACCCCATGAAGGAGCTGGTGCATGCGCTGGATCAGCTGGGATGCGATGTGGAAGACACTGCGGAAATGAACCTTTACCGCTGCCCGGCCTGCCAGAGCCCCAATGAAAAATTATCCCACGAAGAACCGGCCGCCCGCTGTGACTTCTGCGGCTTTGAAAGCGATGAGCCTTTTCCCCTCAACGCCACGGAACGGGTGATCCGGCTGGATTTGCTGGCCGACCGCCCCGATTTATTCGACGCCGGAGGACTGTCCCGGGCCCTCAAAGGCTACCTGGGTTTGGAAAAAGGGCTTACGGAATTCCAAATGAAAAAAGGGGATATCAAAGTTGAGGTCGACCCGGCCCTTTCTGAAAAGGGCACGTACCGGCCGTATATCGCCTGCGCTGTGGTGGAAACGCCTCCCATGGACCAGGATTCCCTAAGAGAGATCATGCGCCTGCAGGAGAATCTCCACTGGGGCATCGGCCGGGACCGCAAACTGGCCTCCATCGGAGTATATGATATGGACACCATCGTCCCGCCTATCCGGTATACTTTAGTCGATCCGGAATCTTTTCTATTTCATCCCCTCGGCGTGCCCGGCCAAAACATGACCCCCCATCAAATTCTGGCAGAGCATCCCAAAGGCAAAGCCTATGCCGGCCTCATGGACGAATACAGCCGCTGCCCCATCTTGATTGATTCCAGGGACCTGGTGCTGGCCATGCCTCCTATTATCAACAGCGATGAAACCAAATGCAAAACCGGGACCACGCGCCTGTTTATCGACGTCACAGGAGCTGTGCCGGGCCCGGTGTATAATTCTCTCAACACCTTGGTCAGCGCCCTTATCGAGCTGGGAGGCAGGGCCGAAACCGTGACCATTCTCCATCCCGGCGGACCGGAGAAAACCCCGGATTTATCCCCCAAATCGATTGCCGTCCGCTATGACAAAGCCCGGCGCTGGCTGGGCCTGGATTTTTCCCGGCGGGAGTTCGTGGATTTTCTGGAAAAAATGCGCCTGGATGTGGAGGAAAAGGATGACGCCTATCTGGTGCATTACCCGGTGTTCCGGACGGATGTCCGGCATGAAGTCGATATCTTCGAGGATGCGGCCATAGGCTACGGCTATGAAAACATTCCACCCCGGCTGGTGGAGTCCCTGACCATAGGCGAGGCCCGGCCCGAAGAACGCATCAGCCAGACGGTGAGGGACGCTATGACCGGCCTGGGATTTACGGAAATCATGACCCTCAACCTCCATTCCAAAGAACGGCTGTTCGGTAAATTCCGGATGGAACCGGGGAGCGAACACATCGTCGTGCAGAACCCGAAAACCATCCAGCAAAAAGTGGTCCGCTGCCATTTGATGCCGGGAATCATGGAAACGTTCCAAAAGAACCGGCGCAAACCGGTGCCGCAGAAGATCTTTGAACTGGGCAATATCCTCACCCTCAACTCCGAAGCCGAGACCGGGGTGGAGGAATACCGGCACCTGGCTTTCGGCATCATCGGGCCCGAGTCTGGTTATGCCGGCGGCCGCTCGGTCTTGGACGCGGTTCTCTCCGAACTCGGTTTAAAAGGGGCCTATAAGCCGGCTTCCCATCCCTCGTTTTTCGAAGGCCGCTGCGCCGAAGTCACCGATCAAAACAGCGGCTGGCTGGCCCGCCTCGGTGAGGTTCATCCCGAAGTCATCACCAACTTCAGCCTGGCTTATCCCATCCTTCTGTGCGAGCTCCGGCTGTGGAAAGTGATTTGATTGAATAAGAATCTTACGTCATAAAATCCAGAACGTCACCGGTGACATTACGGCGTTTCTGCTTCTCGCAACCGACATACAATTAGCGGCGGAACGATTCTGAGCCTCCGTGGGCCGGCAGAGAGCTTGAAAGGGGACTTAATATACGGAGGATATCATGAATAAACAGGGAATACTTGCGGCGCTGGGAAGCTTGGCAGCCGTCAGCGCAGTCGTCATCAGCGTCATCGCATATGCGGTCTACGATGTTCGCCTGGTAGGCCCGGCAATGATACTTCTGGGACTCATACCCTGGCTGCCCATCAGGCTCTCCGGCAGGACAATTCGCTCCACGGGCGCCGATATCATCTTCGGGGCGGTGGACACCGGCTTGCTCGGCATCGCAGCCCTCATCGGGGCTGAGCTGGGTGGTGTGCTTGGTGCGATTGTGGGCGGCCTTGTGGGTGATTCAATTACAGATGCGTTTGCTGGTATCTTCGAAGGCCGCGCGGCAGAGAAGCTGCGAAACCTCGGCATAGAGGAGGCCCGCACGCCTATCAGTTCCTCGATGGGCAAAATGTCCGGATGTCTTATCGGCGCTGGCATCACACTCACTATCGCCTGGACGATCCTGAGCCTGCCTCTGGGATGACGCCTCGCGCTTAGCGTCCTTCCTCATGCCCACTCCCATGGCCATGAGGAAACGATTTTCTAAGGTATAGATCAGGCTATGTAATTACCCATGGCGGCTTCGCCCCCCGAGACGGATGAAAATGACATGCATTTTCGAACTATAGATCCGGCTAACTAATCGGTCAGTTTAGACAACTTTTACACTGCTTTTCTCGTATAATGAAGTGAATCCGAAAAAAGGCAGGAATTGATGAAGATGAAAATCAAAAAAATTTGCCTGTATATCCTGTTGGCCGGCTTATCCGCGGCACAAGTTTGGGGGCAGCAATACCAAAAGAATATTCAGGATTTGAAAGAACAAGCCCCCAAGGTATTTATCGATTGCGGAATGTGCGATATCGATTACATTCGTACGGAAATCACTTTCGTCAATTATGTGCGCGACCGGAAAGAAGCCCGGATCCACATTTTAATCACCACCCAGAGCACAGCCGGGGGAGGACAGGAATACACCTTGTCTTTTATCGGCCAGCACGAATTCGACGGGATAAACGACTCCCATAAATATTTTACTGAAAAAACCGCTACCCGTGATGAAATCCGGGAGGGATTGGTTGAAGCGCTAAAGATCGGTTTGATGAGTTATGTCGCCAAAACCCCCATAGCCTTCCGGATACGCGTTGACTGCACTCCTCTTGAAAAAACGGAAGCTGTGCATGACCGCTGGAACTCTTGGGTTTTTTCCATTTCCGGAAGCGGGCTTTTTAATGGAGAAGAGTCCTATTCCCAGGGTTCCTGGAGAGGTTCCATATCCGCCGGGCGAATCACGGCGGATTTGAAAATCAATATGTCTTTTGCCGGATATCAAAGCCGGGATACATTTTCCTTAAATGGCGATACTTTAGAAAGCACATCGGACCGCATGAATTTTTCGGGTTTGTTTGTCAAGAGCTTGGGGGAACACTGGTCTGCCGGAGCGTATATCCGCGCCGAATCGTCGACTTATGATAATATCGCCGTCTCATTGTCGCCGGCCCCGGCAATAGAGTTTAATCTGTTCCCTTATTCCCAGTCCACCCGGCGCCAGTTCCGGCTGCTCTACAGAATAGGTATTCAGGCTGTCCGCTACCGCGAAGAAACTATTTTCGCTGAAACCGCGGAAAATCTTTTCCATGAATCCCTCTCCGCGACTTTAAATCTTCGTGAAAAATGGGGGACCGTCAGCACCACATTATCCGGATCCCATTATTTTCACGACTTCAGCAAATACCGGCTCAATTTATTCACTGTGTTGAATCTGCAGCTGGTCAAAGGGCTGAGTTTTAAGGTTTTCGGGGGCGGATCCCGTATCCATGACCAGTTGAATTTGCCCCGGGGAGAAGCCAGCTTGGAAGAGATTCTTCTCCGGCGGAAGCAACTGGAAACCAGCTATAATTACTTTTTTTCCATCGGATTCAGCTATACTTTCGGGTCCATATTCACCAATGTGGTGAATCCCCGTTTCGGCTCCACCGGCTACGGCGGCGTTTCCATTTTTATCCATTAAAGGATGTGTTCATGATAATCAATAACAAACATAATCAATATCAAAATATTCTTCTCGTTTTGGCAGCCTTGCTGATATTCCCTCCGGTTTCAGCTGCCGCTCAAGATAAAGATCCGGAAATGACCAGCCTTGAATTTTTGAATATTTTTTTGGAATGCCCGGATTGTGATGCGGGTTATATCCAGGATAATATCCCTTTTGTCCGTTTGGTGGATGCCAGCGAAAAGGCCAATATCCTGATACGCATCACCCCCGCCAGAGAAGAGGGCGTGGATGCTTATCAAATCCAATTCACCGGGAACCGGCGTTTCCAGGGCGACAATGATGTTGTGATTTTCCGCTCCAATCCTGCGGAAACCGGGGAAGAAAAGAAACAGCGGCTGGTCAATATCCTTGAAATGGGCTTGATGCGTTATGCCGGCAAAACCAGGATCGCAGAGCGTGTCTCGGTTTCGTTCCAGGATGAGGTTGAGCCGACTGCGGTGCGGGATAAATGGGATTTTTGGGTCTTCAGCCTCAGCACCAATACATTTTTAAATGGAGAGAAGCTGTATAAAAGCAACATGATATTCGGCTCGGTTACGGCCAGCCGGGTAACTCCGGACTTAAAAGTGAACCTGAGAGCCTCCGCCAATATTAACCGCAGCCGATTCACTTACGATGGACAGACGATTGAAAGCCAATTCGATTCCAAAAGCTTTCAGGGATTAGTGGTTAAAAGTATAAGCAGCCACTGGTCGGTCGGCGGTTACCTTTCGGCCGGATCTTCCTCCTTCAACAATACGGAATTCAGCTTGTCACCGGCGCCGGCGGTGGAGTACAACGTATTTCCTTACTCCCAGTCCACCCGGCGCCAGCTCCGTTTTCTTTATCGACTGGGTTTCAAAACCGTTGATTACATTGAAGAAACCATTTTTTTCAAAACCCGTGAAAATCTCTGGAACGAATCCCTGACGGTCATTTTCGAGTTGAAACAGAATTGGGGAACCCTGGGCGCTTCGCTTGAAGGCTCCCATTATTTTCATGACTTCGGCAAAAACCGGCTGAGCTTCAATGGAGATGTCTCCCTGAGACTGCTGAAAGGCTTAAGCCTCAGTCTGAACGGAAGATATTCCCGGATCCGGGACCAACTGTTTCTGGCCCGGGCGGAAGCCACCCTGGAAGAAACGTTACTGCGGATTAAACAGCTTCAAACCGGATACAGCTATTATCTTTCCGTTGGACTGAGTTATTCCTTCGGATCCACAAAAAGCAATGTGGTTAATCCGCGTTTTGGAGACGGGGGAGGCGGGGTCAGTATCAGTATCGGAATGTGACATCATATCCTATCCGTAAAGAACGGTGCTCAGGCCGTCTCTACAGGCCGGCTTTTTCCATAGAAGGTCAAGAGGAATGGACTTTTGGCAATTTATATATGGGTCAGGTTAAAAAAAGTCGACACATGCCTACTTGATGGCTTATGATGACCTGTTGACCTGAATGATAAGCGGGCCGGAATGGCTCCTGGATGGAGGGCACAGGGCATGACGCTATGGTCCTTCACCGCGAATGCCCGGCAATAAAGCCGATGCGTTGGGATTCGGTCCCCCCCCGAACCGTTTTTTCATGAATAAGTCAGGTTGAGATGAAAAAGGAGAAATTTAATATGAAATTCAAAAAATATGCGTTAATCCCGGTGGTCTTCGGTCTGTTTTTTATCTTCAGCGGGTTGGGTCCCCTTGCGGCTGTCCCGGCACAGCCGCAAGAAAACGTCCTGGAGTCGCTCAAGGATGTCGCTGTTATTGAGCAGAAAGTCATGATGCCGATGCGGGACGGGGTCCGGCTGGCCACCGATATCTACCGGCCCAAAACGGATAAGCCTGTGCCGGTGATTCTGTCAAAAACCCCCTATAATTTCAATCCCTGGAGTGACGGCAAATTGAATATCCGCTCTTACCGGACGGCGCTTGATTATGTCAAGCGGGGTTACGCCTATGTGGTCCAGAATGAACGCGGACGGTATTACTCGGAAGGCAAATGGAGGATTTTAGGCGCACCCACCACGGACGGATACGACGCCATTCAATGGCTGGCCGGACAGCCCTGGTCCAACGGCAAGGTGGGATTGATCGGATGTTCTTCTTCAGCCGAATGGCAGATGGCGGTGGCGGCCCTGGATCCCCCGGGTCTTGCCGCTGTGGTGCCCCAGGGATTCGGAGCGGGCATCGGACATGTGGGTGAATTTTACGAACAGGGCAACTTCTACCGGGGCGGAGTGCATCAAATGCTGATGACCGCATGGATGTATGACTACGGCTTCATCCAGGCCGCCGAGCACCGGCCGTCTTTTCCCCCTGACATGACCCGGGAAGAGCGGGTGCGCGTCTCCAAATACTATGACCTGGCGGCTGAAATCCCGGAAGTGGATTGGTCCGAAGCCCTGTGGCATTTGCCGCTCATGGATATCGTAAAAAAATTGGGAGGACCGGACAGCGTTTATGACCAAATGATCCGGCGCAAGCCCAACGACCCGGCCTGGTACCAGGGCGGTTTATTTCATGAAGATATGTCGCCGGGCTTCGGTGCGCCTGCCCTGTGGTTCATCTCCTGGTATGATATCTCGATCAGCCCCAATCTGGCTTTGGTCAATCACGTGACCGCCCACGCCAGGGACCAGGAAGCGGCTGAGAATCAGTTCACGGTCATATCTCCGGTGACCCACTGCGCCTTCAGACAGCAAGGCGAAAACATCGTTGTGGGTGAGCGCAACATGGGAAATGCCGCCTTCAAGACGGAGGAACTTATCCACGACTGGTTTGATTATTGGCTCCGGGGAGAGGACAACCGGGTGGTCAAGGACACACCTAAATTCCAGTATTACACCATGGGAATGAATAAATGGCAGTCATCCGGCACCTGGCCGCCTGAAACGGCTGAGATGATGACCTTGTATCTCGACAGCGGCGGTGATGCCAACAGTGTGTTCGGCGATGGAAGACTGACGCCGGACCCACCCGGACCTGAGGGTCATCCGGATGAATTTGTCTATGACCCTCTTTACCCCGTCCCCCTGCATGGAGGAGGGTTTTGCTGCATTGGAAATGAGTACCGGCCGGGTGCTTTTGACCAAAGGCAGATTGAAGCCCGGCATGACGTGCTGGTCTACTCCACAGACCCCTTGGAAGAAGGCATTGAATTGACCGGTCCGGTGGAAATAACGCTGTATGTGTCCTCGGACGCTAAAGATACGGATTTCACGGTCAAATTGGTGGATGTTTATCCCGGCGGAAAGGCTTATAATTTATGCGACACCATCCAGCGCGTGCGGTACCGTGAAGGCTATGATAAAGAGGTGTTTATGGAAAAAGGACAAGTCTACAAGGTTCCGGTCAGCTCCATGTCCACCAGCAACTATTTTGCACCGGGGCACCGTATCCGCATAGAGGTTTCAAGCAGCAACTTTCCCAGATACGCCCGCAATCTCAACACCGGGGGGAATAATTTCGATGAAACGGAACCTGTGACAGCGCACAATAAAGTGCATCATTCCGATGCTTATCCTTCTCAGATAAGGATATCGGTTGTTAAAAACAAATGAACCGGAATGATGAACGGGCCGGTTTCACCGCCTGTGCGGCCGCCCGGTTCCGTCCATCATTCAGCTTAACAATGCAAAAGAACAGAAAACGAAATCATTCAAGAGGGAGAACGACAGTGAAAAAATCTCTGATCTTTTTTAGTCTTTTAATCTTTGCTTTTTCATTCATAACCGCAAAGGGGGAGGAAGATCCGTCCGCCGGATATCATGACTACCAAACCCTTGTGCACAAACTGCAGCAGATCGCGGCTGTCAATCCCGATATCGCCGTATTGAAATCGATTGGAAAATCAGCGGGAAATAAAGACCTGTGGCTGCTTCAGATTTCGGGCCGGGGAGAAGCCCTGGAAAAACAGGCGCTCCTGGTGGCGGCGAATCTGGAAGGCGACCATGTTGTCGGCAGTGAGATCGCCTTGGGTATCGCCGGCCATCTGATTGAAAATTACGGAAAGGACGAACGTGTGACAGAAGCAGTGGATAACCGGACTTTCTACATCATCCCCCGCTTGAATCCGGACGGCGCTGAGTTTTTTTTCTCCGCGCCGCTGATGGAACATCCCGGAAATCTCAATCCCCGGGATGATGATTATGACTGGGAAACGGATGAAGACGGGCCTGAAGATTTGAACGGGGACGGGCTGATCACCATGATGCGGGTCAAGGACAAAGACGGAGAATGGATGATCGATGACAACGATCCGCGTCTTATGAAAAAGAAAGAAGACGGGACCCCTCCCGACCAATTATACAAATTGTATCCCGAAGGCCTGGACAACGACGGGGACGGGCTGTACAGCGAAGACGGCCCGGGAGGGTTTGATATCAACCGGAATTTTCCTCATAATTTCGGCTACAAATCGAAGGGATTTAAAGTCTACCCGGCATCAGAAAAAGAAACCCGGGCCCTTATTGATTTTATGACCCGTTATGTCCCCGAATATGAAACCCAGCCTCATAAAAATATCTGCGGCATTCTGCTCTTTTCCAAATACGACAACCTGGCCGCCGGCGCCGGGATCGAATGCGGCACTTCGGAGTTTCCGGAAGTTCCGGAAAAATACCAGGCACCCCCCTCCATGGAGGGAAGGACGGCCTTTATGTTCGGCCGCAGGGGCGGAGATGATGACGGCCTTCAACGCCCGCCTCAGGATCCCCAGCCGAAAAAGACGGATCCCCGGGATGAACACCTCTTCCAAAACATCAGCGATCACTATAAAGACATAACCGGAATCAAAAGCGCTGAATCCGAAAAGCCCAGCGGCTCGCTCCTGGAGTGGGGTTATTTTCAGTTCGGAGTTCCCTCATTCAGCGCCAGCCTGTGGTCTCTGCGTGACGATCAGGACGGAAAACCAAGCGGTAAAAAGAACGCTTCGGCTGAAACCGAAAGCGGAGAAAGCCAGTCTCCGCCTTCCCGTATGGGCGCCCGCTCCGCCATGATGCAGCGGATGACGGCCCGGACTCCCGGCGGAGGCCGTCAAAGCAACACCTCAGATGCTGATAAAAAATGGCTGCAGTGGATCGACCAGCAAAACAACGGCGAAGGGTTTGTCGATTGGACCCCCTTTGACCATCCCCAGCTGGGGGAAGTGGAAATCGGCGGCTTCCGCCCTTATGTGAAAACCAATCCCCCTGCTGAAAAAATCCCGGAGTTAACCCGGTCCCATGCCGAATTCACACTCTTCCTGGCTTCTCAATTCGCGGAGATACGGATGACGGAGCCGGAAGTGGAAAAATTATCCTCCAGCCTCTTCCGGGTGAAGATCAAACTCCATAATATTGGAAATCTTCCGTATGCCGCAGCCATGGGCATTCGGACCCAAAACATCAATCCCATCATGCTTCAGCTCAAGTTCGAAGATGACGCCCAAATGGAGCTTTTCGGAGGCAGCAAAAGAATCGAACTGGCCTCCCTCCCGGCCGGCGGCGAAATGGAATACGAATGGCTGATTGTTTCACCGGCCGGAAAAAAGACCGGCTTTTCGCTGTTCGCGAGAAACGGCGGCGGGAGAACCGAAAAAACCGCTGTTCTAAAATGAACGGGATAAAGGAGAAAATCATCATGAAAAATCAAAATCATAAAATTCAGGTTCCGGTGTTTCTGCCGCTTCTGGCCATGTTCCTGGGAATCCTTTTGTCCTCCAATGCCTGGGGCCAGGATTATCTGCCCCGCACTTGGAACACCCGCAAGGTTGATTTAAGTTTCAACCGTTACTATGACTGGGAGGAAATGGAAGCCGCCCTCAGAAAGCTGGAAGAAGCCTACCCTGAATTCCTCAAGCTCCGGTCCGCCGGAAAAAGCTATCAGGGAAGAGAGCTGTGGTACATGACTATCAACAATCCCGGCACGGGAAAAGAAGAAGACAAATGCGCCATGTACATGGACGCCAACATCCACGGCAATGAAGTCCAGGGAGGAGAAGTCGGACTCTATACCATCTGGTATCTTATGGAAAACTACCTTTATAATGATTACGTGAAAAAACTGGTGGATGAGCGGGTTTTTTACATTTTCCCTTCAGTCAACCCGGACGGCCGTGACTTGTGGCTGCATACCGGCGCCAGCGCCCGCAGCGGCCAGGTGCCCATGGATGATGACAATGACGGACTCTATGATGAAGATCCGCCTGAAGATCTGGATGGAGACGGGGAAATCGGCGCCATGTTTATCAAGGTCAAACCCGGTGAAGGCACCCACCGGCTCAGCGATACCGGAGACCGCCTGGTATCCATTCAGAAAAACATCCCGGGTAAAGAAGACGAACTGGGCGATTATAAATACGTGGGAAGCGAAGGGATCGACAACGACGGAGACGGCCGCTACAACGAAGACGGCTACGGAGGCTACGACGCCAACCGGGACTGGCCTTCTTACTGGCAGCCTCATTACATCCAAAGGGGGGCCGGCGGTTATCCTTTTTACTGGCCCGAATCCGAGGTCATTCGGGATTTTTTGTATGCCCACCCTAATATCGCCGGAGTGCAGGCTTTCCATAATTCCGGCGGCATGATCCTGCGCGGGCCGGGAGCCAACCTGCACGGCGAACTGCCTAGGGCGGACCTGGCGGTTCTGGATGAAATCGGCGAAAAAGGCGAAAAAATCATCGAAGGATACCGGTATTTCATCATCTGGAAAGACCTGTATACGGTTTGGGGTGGTTTTATCGATTTCACCTACGATATGCTGGGTATTTACTCCTTTTCCAATGAATTATGGATGTCCCGGGCCGACCTGGATGGCGACGGGGAAATCACTGAAGAAGAACGAGAGTTCTTTGAAAAATACATCAACCTGGACAACTCCGCCGTTCCTTTGCACGAGGTGGACCATCCCCAGCTCGGCAAAGTCATCATCGACCGGGATGTCACTAAACTGAGCGGAAGGGTCCCTCCCTCTTGGCTGCTGGAAGAATTATGTCACCGGAACATGGCGTTCTGTTTGCTGCATGCCTATGAAATGCCGCTTCCTGTCATCAAAAACGTCAGCGCCGAGAACATCTCGGACGGCCTTTATAAAATCAAAGTCACCCTCTACAACGAACGTCTCATGCCCACTATGTCGGCGGCGGCTGTCCAAAACAAAGTTCAGAGGCCGGATATTTTATCTCTCGACGGGAAAATAGACGTTCTGGCGGCGGGGCAGAAAAAGGGCACCGCCCTTCCGGCCGGAATTCCCGCACGTTACCTGCGTTATTTCCGCAGGGGAGGCATCGGCGACAGCGACGTGACCTTTATCGACCAGGATGACCCTAAAAACCTGAAGCTGATGAACGGCATCCCCGGAAAGTCCGAAGTGGAATATCATTTCCTTGTGGAAGGCAGCGGGCCTGTCACGGTCGATCTGGACTGCTGGAAAGGCGGACACCACAGCCGGACTGTAGAGCTGAAATAATCAAACCGGAATGATAAACGGGCCGGGGCTGCCGCAAATACAATGCGCCGAACAAAAAGCCCCGGTCCTTCAGGCAAATAGCCTGCGGGCAAAGCTGGCGGTGGTTAGAACAACTCGAGACCGGCTGCAAAAAGCGGGGACGATCGCCCGCTGCGGTCCTCCGGCCCTTCATCAAAAATTCTTTGCCATCCCCCGCCCAATAATAAAGCGGCCCTCCGGGATAAGGGAACTTTCAACAGCAGGCGCGCTTCCAGGATATGCTGATCAGGCTCGTCCGCTGAACTCTTAAATAAACCGTAATTATCCCGGTAACGGTAACCTATTTCCGGTTGAAAAGCCACATTTCCGGCCGGAAATGTGGTGCCGTAATGAACCCCCCAGGTCAAAGACTCAGCGAGGTTGTCATCCAGGTTTCCCAGTCCCAGGGAAGCAACGGAATGCCAGCGGCCCACGGTAAATTTCATTCCCCCGGAGATCGCCACGCCTCCGGACGCCCAAAGCACACCACTCAGGGCCCCGTTTTCAGCCAAATTGACCACCCCCAGGGGAAGGCCATTGTGCTCCTGTCTGATGTAATTGACCAGTCCCACCTGCACACCGTCACTGGTTTCTCCGATATTCACCAGTCCGATTTGAATCCCCGAAGAGCGTGACGCGGCGTTCAGAGGCGCTATCTGCACTCCATGCAATTCCTCACCGGCGAGATTAAACAAACCGGATATTTGTCCCCCCTGAAATTCTTCACCGACAATATTAAACAAACCGGACACTTGAATCCCCTGCATGCTTTCTCCGGCAATATTGAACAGCCCCGACGTCTGAATTCCCAGCATGTTTTCCCCGGCAATATTGAAGAAACCGGTTGCCTGGATTCCCTTCGCATTTTCACCTGCAATATTAAACAAACCGGCGAACTGACCGCCTTCAAATTCCTCTCCGGCGATGTTCGCCAGACCGGAGGCTTGAAACCACCGCGCCTTGCCGCCGGCGACATTGATGAGCCCGGCGGTCTGGAAACCATGAATCTTTTCACCGGCGACCGTGATGAGTCCCGAAGCCTGAAGGCCGGTGAAACTTTCTCCGCAGACGCTGGCCAAGCCGGAGGCTTGAATTCCCTGTCCCTTTTTACCGATCACCCCGGCCAGACCGCACACCTGGACTCCCCTTAGATGATCATTCACCAGGGAACCGGCCAGGCTCAGATCCAAACCGGAAACAGAACCGACCCGCCCGCAAGCCAAAGATAAATTCATATTAACCCGGTCATAGGGAGAACGGTTTAAACTGACCGGATAATATAAAGACAGATTCAAAAACCTGTGGACTCCGGACTCCTCTTCTCTCTCATCCTCCTGGGCCGGAACCGGAATTCCTGTTAGAAAAACAAGCACAGCGGCAAAAACAATGATCCGTTTCATGGGACACCTCGCCTTTCGGTAACTTCATTTATTATATACGAATATTTTACTCATATGGTTCACCTTTCCCGGGATTCCACCCCGCCGTGAGAACCCCGCCAAGTATGAATCCGGCGATTGCCTGGCGGGTCCTCCTCTGATATGATAATTTTTGGGAGGTGAACATGCGGAAAATCACAATTGTTTTAATTTCGTTTTTCTGCCTGGGGATAACATTCATGGAAGCCGCAGACGAGCCCGATGAAACCCTGCGGCTGAGAATCGGAGATCCCGCGCTTAAAGACAAAACCATTCAAATCCAGGCGGGAAAAATCTATTCAGCCCGGACGCAGGCCCCCATTTCCTTTGAGCAAATGATATCAGAGATGACGGACAGCCATTATATATATACCGGTGAATCCCACAACAATCTGCGCATGCATGAAATCCAGAGGCAAATCGCAGAAGCCCTTTATCACCAGGACCCTGATTTAGCGATAGGTATGGAAATGTTCGATGTCACCCGGCAGGAGGTTTTGAATAAATGGAGTCTGGGTCTTCTTAGTGAGGAGGAATTCATTCAGGAAGCCGAATGGTATGTCACCTGGAATTTTAACTTCAATTATTATAAACCTGTCTTTGACCTGGCAAAATCAAAAAAAATTCCTGTATACGCCTTAAACGCTCCCCGGAAAATCATTTCCAAAATCCGGATGCAGGGGTGGGAAGCCTTGAGTCCGGAAGAGAAGAACCTTGTTCCTGAGCCGGATGTAACGCATGAGGACCACCGCACTTTGATGAAAGAAGTTTTCAGCCATATCGACATGCCGGAAGCCATGAAAGGCCGCGGGGCGGCTGATATGATGTTTGAAAGCCTGTACCGGGCTCAATCCGCATGGGATGAAGTGATGGCCGAAAACGCAATGAACGCGGCCCAAGTGGAAAATGCCCGGGTGATGGTCATGGCCGGTTACGGGCACCTCAGCTATAACCTCGGTACCAACCGGCGGGTTTTTGAAAAAAACCGTCTCCCCTACAAAACCGTTATCTGCGTGGAGGTCCCTTCTTCCACTGAAACCATAGAGGTCAGTGCTTCCTTCGCTGATTATGTTTGGGGGATTGAAAAAGAAAAAAGACCGGCTTATCCCTCTCCCGGCCTCCCTTTGAAAAAATTCAGCGGGCTGGACAATCCGGTTATTGAAAAAGATCCGGTTTCAGGTGTCGCCGAAGGGCAGGATTTCAAAAAAGGCGACGTCCTTCTTTCAGCGGACGGACAGAAATTCACATCCATCCATGATCTCCGCCGGTATATGAGCCGGTTCACATGGGGAGATGAAATCATTTTCCGCCTTTTGCGGGAAGGACAGGAAGTGACTTCCATTTTGAAATTCGCACAAAAAGAGCCCGAAAATTGTGAGCCGGAGGATTAAACCAATAAATCCTCAGTCCACCCGAGGGTTTTGATGTCGATATTATTCAAATCGCTGGTCCCCAAATCATAGACTTTATCAGCGGCTTCGACACAGATGGGAGGCGGAGAGAGCGGCCAGGGTTCCCCCCTCAGCTCTTCTCTTTTCGCCTGGATGATCTTCAGGCTTACCGCATCCACGGCCACCGGGTCGGTCCCGGCAATCAAGCCGTTGTAGGCCCACCTGTACCGCGGGTCCACCTGAGGTCCTTTATCACAAACCGGGTGCAGCGCATCCACCAGAATCAATCTGGTTTTGCCCTTGACTTGAGGAAGATTCCATATTTCCCCCAGTTTGGCGCTGTCCTGGTTATGATAATTCCGCGGGGCGCCGGAATAGAGGATATAATTTTTTATCACCGTTCCGATCCCGGTCAGCCAGTGGGCTTTAAGCCCGGGAAGGCAAATAAGGGCGGTGATGGGCTCAAGGTCCACTGACCGGCCCTGGGCGTTTCTGATGTTTTCTGAAGGGACGCCGGCACCGACCAGTGACTCCGTTATCACCTCAATCAGCTCATCATGGGTGGGATTCATAAGGGGTGTCGGCACCAGCCCGATGACGTCTCCCGGACTGACCAGCTTCAGCCAGGCCGCTTTCATATTGCTCTCGCCGGTTACTCCGGCTAATACCTGTTGAAGCATTTTTTCCAATACGCTTTTATCCACATTCAGGGCATCGTCCATGGCATCCCGGTCACGAACAATGAACACCGAACTCCTGCTCTTCATTTCTCCGATTCCTCTAAGCCATGCCGGGCCCAAGAGGGTGACGCCGAGCGTGGCACCCACGGTACCGCGGATGAAATCCCTTCTGGTGACCACAGGCTTTTTATTTTTCATTTTCTCCTCCCCGGTAAAATTTATTTTAAGACGGCCCGGCTCAAGACTTCCCGGGCGGATTCCCGGTCGGGGCACTCAAAAACCATGGCCAAGTACCGGTCATCCAGCTTGTATCCCAGCCAGCCGTCCTCGATGTGAAAAAAACCTTGATTTTCCACGCCTCTTTCCGGCTTCACTTCTCTATTCTTATCCGGAAGATAGGCATTGGAAAAATCCGTCAACGCGGTTGAGGCGTGTTCATCATCCGGATATTTGATCACCAGGAGACGAACCGAATGTTTCTTCTGGTCTTTTTTTTCTTTTTCAAAAGTGACGATTACGGCCTCAGTGTAAGAATTCAGGTTCAAAATGTTTTCATGACTGATATAAAAAAATGAATTCAAAACCATATGAGAATAAAAATAAGCCGTTCGGTCTCTCTTTATGACCCAGGAAAAATCCACAGGCGGATTGATAACCTGCAATAATTCCGGAGGAGAAGGATTTTTCCGGCCGGCGGTGATCAATTTCCCAAGTTTAAGGATAACGTCCCTGACTCCGGGACTTTCCCTGAACGCCAAAATCCGGATATATAAATTATCCGACCACGCTCTCAGCAACCCTTGTCCATACAAGGCCCGGCTCGGCGGAACAATGGATTCGGCCGCTCCGCCGGCACCCGAAAAATTGAGTTCAACCGTTTCCCCGCCCCAATCCAGTGACAGCAGGCCGAAGGCGTCTTGAGAATCCTTCATGAAATACAGCTCCACCAGGATATCATTGCCGCTGTCATCCTGGTATTCATAGACCAGAAGATGATCAAAATGATAACTCAGATAAAGCTCTCCGGCGCCGTTCATGTAATCAAATATATTTGTTTTTTCAATCCGCCGTGGAGGCCCCTCCAGCCTCCACCCGTCGATGGTATCCGGAAGGTTGATTTTGTCGGATGGCATGATAGTGGATTCTCCTTGTGAGAATATAAAAAAGGGCGCCAGAAAAAGAGCCGCCGCCACAGGAAATAAATTCCTCTTTGCTTTCATAGCTATTTCACCCTTATTATTATTCTGTACCAAAGGAAAAAAGAATGTCAACCGCGTAAGCTGAAGCCATTCAGGTCAGATATATTCGATGGTGCTGGGAGGCTTGGGGGTCAGGTCATAGACCACTTTGGTCACGCCCGGCACCTCGGTTGTGATTCTCGTGGTCACCTTTTTCAGGATATCATAGGGTATTTCCGTCACCTGGGCGGTGCGGGCATCCCGGCTTTCCACGCAGCGCACCGCCACGATATGCCCGTAATTGCGCCCCTTTGCGTTTTCATCCCCTTTCATGGTCGCTTGATCGTTGAAAAGAACCGCCAGGCACTGGAACGGTTCCAAGGGCATGAGTTCCTCCTCCACGATGTTGTTGGCCAGGCGGGTCATGTGGATCCGTTCCCGGCTGACCTCCCCGATCACCCTCCCGGACAAGCCCGGCCCTAAAAAAGGCATGGTGTTGAACCGTGTGCGGGGAATCCCGAGTTCTTCCGCCACTTCCCGGACTTCCCATTTGACCAAATCGATCAAGGGCTCGATGGTTTTGAAGCCGTACTGCCTTTCCGGATCAATACCGATTTGAGATAATATGTTGTGCTGGGTTTTGACTCCGGCCTGGGTCTCTTCTATATCCGGTTTGATGGTCCCCTGCAGGAGGCATCCGGCTCCGGATTCACGGACCGCGTCTCCCAGGGATTTATAAAAGGTGTCCCGAAAAACTTTTCTCTTGGCTTCCCCGTCTTTCTCTCCCCTGAAGGCATCAAAAAAGCGGGCAGACACATCCTTGACTTCCACCGGAATTCCGATTTGTTCAAAACTCGACTGGATGGTCTCAGGCTCATTCAAGCGCATCATGCCGGTATCGAGAAAAATATTATGGACTTTGTCTTCCAAAGCTTTGTGTGCCAGAACCGCCACCACCGAACTGTCTAATCCTCCGGATAAAGCGTTGACTGCGGTTTTCCGGCCTGCCGATTCCCGAATTTCTTGAATCTTTTTTTCAGCGAATTTTTTGGCATCCATATTTTTCCCTCCGGTTCATTTTTTGAAAACACCGATCTCTGGATTATTCAGAATAAAATTAATCATATCAATCATTCTGACTTATTTTAAAATAAATGGCAAAAATACTTAACCTGACCGGCACACAGGCCGGCTTATCCATTATCCCGCCCCATGGCCGCAAAGAAACCATTTTCTAAGTCATTATTCATGGCGGTTTCGCCGTCCGCGGCAAATGAAAATGCTCACGTTTGATTTTTTCGGAGGCCTTCTTCTTTTCCCGCGCGTCTCGCCTTTCCCGCTTTTTTTTAGCCTGAATTATTCACGGGGCGAGATTGCTGCAGATGCGAGGCGCAGGGCATGAAGCCGTGGTACTTCACTGCGAATGCCCTGCAACAAAGCAGATGCGGTGAGAGTCGACCCGCCCGAAGGGTAAAAAAATTGCGATTAAAATAAAAATATGAAAATGAAAAACTTTCCATTTGAACTTTCAATAAAAATCATGTTAATCGCTGATAAAAAAAAGATTGTAAAAACATCGCAATTTTTTTATGAATCGTTCAGGTTAGACAAGATAGACGAAATGGACTGTTTTTGTTATTTTCGAACTATAGGTCAGGTTAGGGATTCGCGAAACCAACGGCAAAAAAATTTAAAATATTGCTTGACACAACGACAATTGTCGTTTATATTAACGACAGATGTCGTGAAAGAAGGAGGAAAATATGGCCAAAAAGCATCCCCCAAAGCTTTCCCCCGCCAATCTCGAAATCATGAAAATCGTATGGAAAAAGGGAGAGGTCTCCATTACCGACGTTGTGGAAGCCATAAACGCCAAAAGAAAAGACAATGTCCGCAGGACCACCATCCAGGTTCAGATGAAGCGTCTGGAAGATTACGGCTGGCTGAAACACCGGAACGAAGGGAGATCATACATTTACTCTGCTGTCAGGGAAAAACAAAAGACCCGGCGGGAAATTCTTGAAGATATCAAAAACCGCGTGTTCGGCGGATCCCGGGCGGAGCTGGTTCAATGCCTGCTCGAGGATACGGATGTCACCGCGGAAGAAATCCGGGAGCTCCGCGGGCGGCTGAAAAAACTGCAAGAGGAGCAGCCATGAACATCCTCAATAACATTTGGACGGCTGAATGGATTTTAAACTCAGCCGTGCAGTCGTTTCTGATTCTTTTTTTCGGCTGGATGTTTTGCTTTTTCTTCAGGCACCGGCCCGCCCCCCTGCGCAGCGGGATCAGCCTGCCGGCCATGCTGGCCCTTGTTCTCCTCCTTCCCCTTTCTTTCTCCGCAGCCGGCTTTCATTTCAACCCTTTTCACACCGTGTTTTCCGTCAGCCTTGAAACCTTGCCGGAATCAACGGTCTATCTCTCCGAAATTCTTTCCTGGGAGCAGGGCAAAAGCACGGCGGACGGCACGGCCCAAAAGTTTTCTCCAAAAGGGCTCCCTCTCTTCGGGCTGTCAGGAACGGGACCTGCGGCAGTCCAAGCGGCCAACCTGTTCGGTATCGTCTGGGGAGCTGGGTTTATCATCATGCTGCTTCGGGTCCTGGCGGGTGTTTTATCTGTCCGGACTTTAAAAAAAGAAAGCACCCAAATCCGGAAATCCAGAATGCTCCGGATTTTGAACGAAGCCAAGCAGTCTTTTCCCCGGAGAAACAAAACCAAAGTCTATTCGTCCTCAAATATCCCCTATCCCATGGCCGCCGGAATTTTCAAGCCATTCATCCTCATTCCGGAACATCTGGTGTCGAAACTCCCGGACAACCAGATCCGGGGGGTTCTGCTGCACGAACTATCCCATATCCACCACCGAGACCCCGTCAGCGGAATGCTCCAGAGGCTGGTCAAAACCATTAACTGGTGGAATCCCTTCGCCTATGCCTTGAGCAGGGCTCACGCCAGGGCAAGGGAGGAAATTTCCGATAACCACGTGCTTCTTCTTCAGGATTCGAAGGAGTACGCGGAATGTTTGATCAACCTGGCGGACAAAACACCCCACTTCAAACACGCCGCCGCCTCCATGGGAATGAGTTCTTGCCATATTCCCCTGAAGGACCGGATCAAACATATCTTATCCAAGGAGAGAACCATGGAAACAAGCATAAATAAAAGGGATTTTGCCGTGATCGTTCTGGCGGCCTTGCTCCTTTTAACAGGAATCACCGGAACAAGATTCATGTTTTCATCGGATGTCCAATCTCCCAACCTGATCAAAAAAATCGATCCGGTTTATCCCCGGGAAGCCAGGCAAGCCGGAATCGAAGGGACCGTGGTCATCGCCGCCTATACCGACAACGCAGGAAACATCAACCAAATGAAAATACTCAAAGGCGCCCACAATCTGCTGAACAAGGCGGCCGTTGAAGCCGTCATCCAATGGAAATGCGAACCCATGATCATTGAAGGGATTTCCTACGGCGCCGAATTCACGGCGACTTTCAGGTTTTCAATGGATAAAGAAAAACCCGGAATCGAAATCGCAAGCGGTGTCTCCGTTAGCGGAGAAATCGCCGGAGGAATTTCAGGCAGATCCGTTATTGGAGTGGTAGGCGGAGTCCCAGGTGGAGTCGTGGGTGGAGTTGAAGCCCCTGTGCGCGCCGTCGGAGAGATCAAGCCTCCCAAGCTGATCAAAATGGTGGAGCCCGTGTATCCGGAAGAAGCGCGCCGGGCCCAGGTCGAAGGGCTTGTGATTCTGGAAGCCACCACCGGTATTTACGGCCGGGTGCAAAACGTCAAAACTCTCAGATCCATCCCACTTCTCGACCAGGCTGCCATCGATGCGGTCAAAAAGTGGGTGTACGAACCGATGGTGATTGACGGTGAGCCGAGAGGCGTAACTTTTACAGTCACGGTTGCTTTCAAGCTGGATAAGAAAAAACCGGATGCCGAAGTGGAAGCAGAGAAAGAATTAAAACTGCCGCTGCCTCCGGTCCCCGTCACCGGAGACATCAAGCCCCCCAAACTCATCAAAAAAGTGGAGCCGGTTTACCCGGAATTCGCCCGGGAAGACCAAATTGAGGGAATAGTCATCCTGGAAGCCGCCACCGATAAATACGGCAGGGTCGAGTCGGTCCGCGTGCTTAAATCTATTCCGGAACTTGATGAAGCCGCCGTCGATGCGGTCAAACAATGGGTGTACGAGCCTCTGATCATTAACGGGGAACCCAGGGGTGCTGTCTTCACCGTCACCGTAAACTTCAAATTAAAATAGAGGTATCGCCGTTTTTTTATGAATTCATCATGAGCGGTCACACCGCGAACAGTGAGCCTCCCTTTTCAACTGCAGCCATGAAGGCGGACCCTCTCCCGCTCCCATGGCCACAAGTGTCCCGTCAAGGCTTCCTCCCCCGTCCTGGTTGCCTGCGGGCGGAGGCCCCTCCAGGCGTGCCGCCCTTGGGGCGTTTTCTGTGAGATTTTCTTTTCCTTGCTGTTTTTTTTATTGATTGACTTGATTTTTATTTTTATTATAAAAATTGATACAGGTGTCCGGACAACAAAAGAAATCGCTTTTTAAATTAATAAGGAGATCAATTATGAAAAACCCAATCATCACCAAAACCAGCATACTTTTTTCCTCAGTATGCCTCTTGGCATTTTCGTTATTGATTGGATGTGAGGTGCAGCAATCCAATAAAAAACTCACGGCCGTCAATGAACATCCGGAGGATATGGGGAAAAAACCATGGGTGCTGGACATAGAAGAGGCCACAATCGCCAACCAGAATTACCGCATGGCAAGTTGGTCCGGAGAATATATCCAAATGATCCTGATGTCCCTGAAACCGGGCGAAACAATTGATCTGGAATTGCATGAGAATCATGATCAATTCATCAGAATCGATCGGGGAGAAGCCCGTGTGCTCATGGGAGAAACAAAAGACAACCTGACTTTCGACAAAAATGTTTCCGATGACTGGGCCGTGTTTATTCCCGCCGGGTACTGGCACCAGGTTCAAAACATTGGGGACACCGACCTGAAAATATATACCATTTACGGTCCCCCGGAGCATCCCGCGGGAACGGTGCATGAAACATATGAAGATGCCGAAGAGTATGATCATGATGATGATCATGATGATGATCATTAATTTGTCTGGTGACACCTTCATTTGAAACCGGGATTCTTCACTCCCCTCTCCTGCTGAACTTTCTTAAATTTCATTTTTCCTGTAAAATGAGCGGCTTGGGTTCGCCCCAGATGCGAGGCGCAGGGACCGGAATAGCCTTTCCAGACGAAAGAGTCAGGAATTCCCCGCCGCTTTGCTTTTCGGAATGACATGACTGGACATTTTCTAAATAATAAATCAAGTTATTTGTATGGATTCATTGCGATTTTTTTGTTAATTGCCGCATCCAATCCCGCATATGCACAATCTTCCCGGCGCTTCGGCAGCCATTTCATACACGGACAAATCAGAACCGGCTATTACTTTATTGAAACAAGAAATAATTCCGGCAGGATCATCACAACTCCCGAGTGGCGTCTGCGTGCCCGATTGGGAATGACCTTCCGCTTCAATGAGCAATTGAGCTTCACCGCGCGCTTAGCGGGGCGGTATTCCACAAATCAGGATCGGTTCGAATTCTGGGTTCATCCTTATGCGGCATCTCCGGGCGGATTGCGATTCGGGCAGGCCGCTTTTGATATGTTTCACCTTCATTGGGAAGACGGCAGCCGGTGGATGATACAGGCAGGCCGGATGCAGCATGGTTTTTATCTGAAGGGAATTGCGGCAAAAGGACTCGATCGTTATCATTCGTCCAATGTATCGATCACATGGACAGATGGAATATGGCTGCGGTACTTGATTCATCGCGATTGGTATGCACACGGCATCCTGCAATACAATCATGCCAAGGGAACCACGTCTTCCTACACCCCGCCTATGAACTTCAGTGAACCCGGCAGCAGACTTTCCTATTTTATTGGGATCGAAGCCAAAGAAACCTCAGGGTGGTGGAATCAAAGGGAGGTAAGCATCACACTTATTCCCTCATCGTTTCGAAACAGTGACGATAAGATTTGTGACTATTGGGCTCTGACCGGAAGACTCGGCATCAATCTCCCCGTACCTGTATCCTTTCTGGATGTTATGATAGCGGGAGCTGCCGGGTATGCGCCGGCAGCGCCCTCCTGGTCACAATTAAATTTATCGACAAATATGAAAAGCAACCAAGACGCCTTTGCGTGGCAGGCTTCCATTAATTTCCAAAATATATTTGATCGCCACAACCTCGGTGTTCTTTATGGAAAAACCGATCCGGGGTGGCTGATCTCGCCGAGCTTCAGGAACAACACCCACACTCTTGAAATACGCCATCAATACAGGTTCAGTCAGCGGTTAAGCACCGAAATGAGATACCGCATCCGGAAGCAATGGCACACCCCATTGGATGCCGCCGTCAAAAGAAAAGACGATGATTTTTATGCACAAATCACCTTCCGGTTTTAGCCCCCCCCTCTTCACTTCTTGAAATACACAAACAGTCGTCCGAAGTTCCTGCTGTCTTTATCGATGCGGTGGTATTGAGCTTTGATATGCGGTTGTTCTAAAAATTTCAGCACCCTCTTTTTGAGCTGACCGCTTCCTTTTCCCGGAATGATCTCCACCGTTTTGATTTTCTTCTCCACCGCTTCCTCTATGATCCGGTTCAGCTCTTTTTCAATTTCATCGCCTTTGTTGTATATGTCATGCAGATCGAGTTTGAGTTTCGCCATACCAACCTGACCTTTTCCCTGAAGAAATATACAAAGTTTTTCTGAAAATAACAACCTCCATCCGGATCGTGTTCATGATTCCGGGTTGCGCCTCGCGGGATACCGGCCCGGGCTTATTAACCTTCACCGGGGTCTTCGACCGCCTCTACATATATGATCATATATTCCACTCAATTGTATAAGGTATTGTCACCCGTCCTGGCCGTTTTTGAAAAGAAAACACCTCATCAGGAACAGTCGCAATGTTCTGTAAAAACGGAAAGCCCTGCCGAAGTGCTCTTGTTCGGACTTGGTAATTATGGCAGCAGCATCGCCTGCAACCGGGCGCGTCAAAAAAATCTTTTTGAGTTCAATCCCGTATGTATAATATAATCTGGCTTATTTACGGGCCGGGATTGCCGCAGATTTCGGATTGCGGCGGGGTCAGGGTACATATAAGGAGGTTTTGAAATGAAAAAAGTCAAGCCGGCCGCAGTCCTGTGTTGTGTTCTCTGTTTCTTGCTTTTGATGCCGCTTCAGGCGAAAAAAGAGGGAGCCGGGGTGGAACCTGCGGAAATTATCAAAAAATCAATTGAAGCCCAGGGAGGACGGGCTGTTCTGGAAAGTGTCATAGACTCGGTTGTTACCGCATCCTGCAAGTTCTATACTCCGCAGGGGGAATATTTGGGTGAAAGAAAAGTTTTCTCCACCTCCGAACCCATGAAAATAAGAATTGAACAGACTGTCCTGGGAACGGAAACCATAATCGGATACGACGGCGAGAAAACATGGCTTCAGCAAGCGGGCAGAACAATGAAAGCCCCTGCAACGATTCATGACTCCATCGAAGCCGCCCTCTCCAGGGAAGACTTTCTTCTCAGATACAAAGAAAAGGGAATCCAGGCGGAATACCAGGGAGAAAACCAGGTGGAAGAAAGCCCCTGCCACACCATTAAATTCACTGACGGAGATGGCGATGAAACTCTCTATTATTTCGATGTTGACACCTTCCTGCCTCTAAAAGTGGAATATGATGCCCCTGATGAAACAGGCAAAATTATCAGAAGCGAGTCCATAAACTCAGATTTCCGGAAAGTTGAAAACATGATGATGCCCTTTAAATCCGTGTTCCTGGCTGACAGTGAAAAAGTCATGGAAACGATGATCACAGAAATTAAAATCAACCAAGGGCTGGATGAAAGCCTTTTTTCCATGCCGGAAAAATAATTTTTCCCAGGATACAAAATGAATCTTTTAAAAAACAGCAAAAGACACCTTTTCACATTTTCCCTGATCTTGATCATTTTCAGTTTGTCATCACCGCCGGTCCAGGGTCAATCTGAACCAATAGAAGATAAAACATATGTGGAGAGTCTGTTTGACTTCTTCAGAAGGGGAAAAGTCATTGAACTGCCGGATTTTCCGGATACAGAAGTCTTCAGGGAGTTTCTTCAGGAAGAAGCCGCGCACAAGGGACTGACCGTGGAAGAATTAAAAACCCGGATGAAAGAAAAAGGAATAACCACCTATTTGTTGACTCTTCTCGGTCAAAGACACCTGTCTCCGGTCGATTTCGCCAATCTCATGGACATAGGCTGGATTCAGGCTTTCCAGATGGCCTATTCTTCGGGGGCTATGAAGCTGGCTGATGAATCGCTCGATCTCCTCGGGGGAAAGATTACGGATAGAATAGAGGAACTCAGGCAGGATGAAGATATTGTGGTCAAAGAGATTGCCTACCGGAGCTCCGTGGATGATCTTTACCCGCTTTATGCTGAGATCGCCTATGATCCCGGCTTGAAAAATATGCCGGTCATTGTCTATCAACACGGTGACTATCCCGGCACCAGATTTGCCACAGTGCCGGGCATTTACGGACTTGCCAAAAAGGGAATTTTTGGGATATCGGTAAGCAAGCGCGGGCGGGACGGTTCGGCGGGAAAAGGAGACGGCTTCGGCAAGGAAACCTATGATATTTACGATGCGGTTGAATATGTGAAAGCTAATTATACTGATTATATCGATTCTGAAAATATCAATATAACCGGGGGAAGCGGAGGCGGCATGGATACCTTTGCGGCCATAGTTCATTTCCCGGATTACTTCCGGGTTGCCGCCCCTTTTGTCGCTCCGCCTGACCTTGACCACTGGTTCAGGGAAATTGAATCCACCATCAAGCTGATCGAACAGATGGCCCGCAGCATCGGCGGGCAGCATGCCGGATCCTGGAGCCTTTTTTCTCAGATAATCGACGGCATTGGGGGCTTGCCTTCTCAGGTTCCTGATCAATACTTAGCCCGGAACTGGGTCCTGGGCGCAGTCAACAATCCCTATACTCTCACACATGTTTTCTGGGACAAAGAAGATGGGGCTGCGCCTTCCATTACCGTAAGAAGCCGGGCCTACCTTGAAGAAGCTCAAAAAAGAGGATTCACCAATGTCCATCTCCATTTCAGTCAAAGAGGCGACAAGCTCCGTTTCCTCCACTGGGGCGTGGCTGACAACACCTTTGTCTGGCATCATTTCCTGCCTGCTATTATGAGCGGGACACATCCCGCTCCTATGCTGGCGGATGCCGGACGGATGTTTGTTCCCGGTTTTCTCAAAACCGAAAAATTTCTTATCTGGCTGGGAGAAGGAAACGACGCTGCGGCCAGAGTTGATTATAATCTCGGCAAGGCCGCCTCAATTTTTTTCTTCAGAAGGCTAAGCCGGGATGAAACCAAAACCGGAAAGCTTATTTATGAAAATCCTGAGAAAAACACCTTCAAGGTGATTGTCAACGACGAGGTTGTGACGGAAGAGATAAACTCCTCTCACATTGAGGTTTCTTTCGGACTTGATGACAAGGTGATTTTAATAAAAAGCGAATGAACCCGGTCAATCAGACCACGCGCTTTTCGCCGTCTCCCGGAGATTCTTCAAACCGGTCATAACGAAAGGGCTCCAAGTCGAAATCCGTTCTTTTCTTAAGAATCAAATCCGCTGTCACCCGGCCTACAGCCGGGGCGTGCTGAAACCCGTGCCCGGAAAAACCCCCCGCGCAATACAAGCCTTCCACAGGCAAAGAATCGATGATGGGATTGTCGTCCGGCGTTACGGCATAGAGTCCGCCCCAGCCGCGAAGGATCCGCGCTTTTTCTAAAACCGGAGCCCGGTGCACGGCCGCCTCTATAACCTTTTCCAGAAAATTCCGGTCCACATGGGTATGGAAACCGGGCGGCTCATCCGGATCGCTCATCCCCATAAGAAGGCCCGGATCCTCCCCCCGGAAATAAAAGGCCGTATCCTGGTCAATCACCAGGGGCACCGGTTTGGGCACGGCGTCAAATTCTTTGGTCATAAAAACCTGGCGGCGGTAGGGCGTCACCGGCAGATCCAGACCGGCCGTTTTTCCCGCCTGCGCCGCCCAGGCCCCGGCGGCTATGACCACCACCGGAGAGGAAATGTTTCCTTTCGGGGTTTGGACTCCTGTGACGCGTCCGTTTCTTGTGATGATCGCTGTGACTTCTTTTTTCTCTTCAATGACCACGCCCGAATTCCGGCAGGCCTTAGCGTACCCCATGGCCGCCTGGTAAGGATCGGCGTAGCCGTCCTCCGGGCCGAAAGTCCCGCCCCGCAAGCCATCCGTATTCAGATAGGGCCATCTTTTTTCGATCTCCCCGGGAGATAAGACCTCCACCGGAACTCCGAGTTCTCTTTGGGTCTTGACTGCGGTTGAAAATTCCTTCCAGATGTCCTCCCTCTCAGTCAAAAACAAATAGCCCACCTGGCGGAAGTTGATATCCACACCGAATTGGTGCTGAAAATCCGCAAACACCTTCACCGACTCTTGAGACAAGCGGATGTTGGCCGGATGGGAGAACTGTTGGCGGATCCCGCCCACGGAAAGGCCGGTTGACGCCTGGGCAAGCAGCTCTTTTTCCAACACAGCCACATCCCGGCATTTCTTTTCAGCCAGATGATAGGCCGTGCTCAACCCCATAATTCCCCCTCCGATGATGACAACCTCCGCTGTTTTTTTATTTGCTGTTTTCATTGTTCAATGTCAATGGGCTCTATGAGCATTCTGTGCCGTTTTTATTGTTCAATGTCAATGTGCGCTATGAGCATGGCTGATTAAACCCTCTGTCTTTTATATCAATACCAGGAAAGACTTACAAGATTTTCTCTCGGCGTCACTTTCGATAATACTTTCGCCAACTTTAATACTTTCGCAGTACTTTCGCAGCTTGGCTGATTTATGTTATTGATAATAAAATATTACTTATTTTCCCCTCTGATAGAGATTATTCTTAAACGTGATTTTTTGGCCCTTTTTTTGAGTTTAAGAAAATCTCTTTTCCTAAACAGTTTATTGCAGCCATTCTGGTTTATCATCAAAATACAATCAATTTATTTTTTAAAGAAAATCAATACGATGCCCTTTTCATTTGAGAAAGAGTCTGTCAATACTTCGTCATTTAAGTAAGTGCAATGACAAGGTAAGTGCAATGACAAGAGCAAAGATATATCATTCTCCTGGTTTTATTTGGCATCTCACCCAGCGCTGCCATAACAGGGACTTTCATTTAAAATTTATTCAAGACAGGAAAAATTGGCTGTCATGGTTATTCAAAGCCAAGAAAAAGTATGGATTGATTATTTTGAACTATATAGTAACCTCAAATCATATTCATCTTCTTGTTTATAATGACGGACAGAAAGACGTTATTTCACGCTCCATGCTGCTTGTTTCCAGCCGCACCGCCATCGACTACAATAAAAGAAAAAAAAGATCAGGAGCCTTCTGGGAAGACAACTACCATGCAACGGCAGTTGGAACCGATGAGCATTTTTTGGAATGCCTCCTTTACATCGATTTGAATATGGTTAGAGCAGGAGCAGTAAAGCATCCGCAGGAGTGGCCAATGAGTGGATATAATGAAATTATGGACAGGCAAAAAAAGCGCTACAGATTGATCGACAAAACAAAGTTAATGCAAATGTTAGACATTTTTGATATTTCTGAGTTAAAAAAACAGTACGAAAATTGGACCAGAGAAAAGCTATCCCTTAGACCGCAACAAAGAGAAGAAAAGTGGACAGAAGCTTTTGCTGTTGGCAGCAAAGAATTTATTGAGAACTACCAAAAGATAATAGGGGAAAAACTTCACCACAAGATTTATGATGATGGTAAAGGAGGCTATATATTGAAAAATAATTGAGAAATCTTAAAATGAATTTATAGGCCTATAAATTCATTTTAACGAAAATCTCTCAGAGAAGAGGTATTGATATCTCTTGCTTTTTCAATCATATAAATCAGCCAAGCTGAGTATCAAGACAATCACCTGACAAGGAGTGATCTATGCGGATGAAAACGATTCCCACGAGAATTGGACGAAATAGGCGGCCGGAGCACCGGCGGGCTGGATGGGTGCGGCCGGCATGTGCTGCGGCGATGCTGGCGGCGGCAATGATATCGCTCCAGTTGATGCCGGGGCCGGCCGTAACAGCAACGGAGCTAGGAGGCCAGCACGGAAGGGAGCCGATTCCCTCAGAGCAAGCGGCCTTAAACATTTTGGCGGGCTGGATCGCCCTGGATGCTCCTCCGGGCTGGGAAGAACTGGCCTCGCCGGCACTTTCGTCGGCGCTTTCCGGTTGGAAACGCGATCCGGCAGGCAACTGGGTGCTTCGCAAAGGCAGCGGCAGCCCTCGACGGGTGGTGGCCGCCGGACTTGATGTTATGGGCTACGTCGTCAGCCATATCCGCAATGACGGCTGGCTCCGGGTGCAGGCGGCGGGTTCAGGACGCAGCCACCGCCTCTGGCACCAATTCCATGAAGGCCAAAGGATCCGTGTGTTGACCCGAGGCGGTCCTGTCACCGGAGTCATGGCAGTGCGCAGCACCCACCTCCGTGGACCCACCGGGCCGGATCAGCCCGCCCAAATCGAGGATCTCTATCTCGATGTGGGCGCCCGCAGACCGGAGGAGGTGGCGGCGATGGGCATTCAAATCCTGGACCCCCTCGTTCGGGACTGGCCGCTTTGGACATACGCGGACTACGTGTCAGGACCCGGCGCGGCGTCTAGGATCGGCTGTGCTGCGGTGGCCGCCGCCGCTTCCGGCCGGGGGGTGGAGACCGGAGAAACGATCTTCGTGCTGGCTGCGCTCAGCAATTTCGGCAATGCTGGTCTCGGCGCGGCTCTGGCACGGCTCGGCCGGATCGATTCTCTCACTTTGGTCGGCAACTGGGCCTTCGACGGAGAATCCGATGCCCAGGGCGTTCTCTCCAAACGCGTTGACGCCCCGCACTGGCTGCCGAGCCGTGTGGAGCTTCAGTCCGTAGATATGCTGTCCCCGCCGGTTTTGAATGCCGGCAGCCTTTCGGAAAGCATATCGCTCCAGGATGCGGCCGCTCTGCGCCAAAGGGTCGCCGACGCCGCAGGCGTCCGGGCGGAACAGATCGAGTGGAAGGCGTTGCCGCCTAGAGCCGGTGTGATACCCCATCAGGACGAATTGGAACGCATCGCCGGAACACTGGCCGCGATGGCCGATCTTCCCGGCGTGGCCGGCCACAAGCGAATGGTACGCGATGCGATCCTGGCACGGCTCCCCGCCTGGGCCCGCGGTTTGGCGCAAACAGACACCATAGGCAACATCGTGCTGGAAATGGGCCCCGAACAAGGGGACCCCGTCATTTTCCTCGCGCACATGGACGAAACCGGCTGGGAAGTCCAGTCCATGGCCTCTGACGGCACGGTGACGCTTCGCGCGCGCGGTTCCATGATGCGTTCACTGTGGGAGGGTCAACCGGCTCTTCTTCATTTCGATCCGGAGTCCGGCCGGCCGCCCCTGCGCGGAATCTTCGTGCCGCAGGACCATCCGGAAGGGAAGCAGCCGCCGAGTCTCACCGCTTGGTTCGGCGTAGACTCCGCCGCCCTCACCTCAGCCGGTGTCCGCCCGGGTGCACAGGTAACAGCCTATAAGCGGGCGGCGCGCTTGGGTCCCGCCCAGTTCACCGGCCGCGCGCTGGACGACCGGGCAGGCAGCACCGCACTGCTTCTGGCGCTGGAGGAGATTGATCCGGACAGACTGCCGCGTAAGGTGATTTTCGCCTGGACTGTACAAGAGGAGGTGGGGCTGGTGGGCGCCCGTTCGCTCGCGAACCGGTTCGGACCGGCAATCCGGGCGGCCTATGCCGTTGACACTTTTGTCTCGTCCGATTCACCGCTTGAGAGCCGCCGCTTCGCCTACACCCTGCTTGGTAAAGGGCCGGTGTTCCGCGGACTGGACAACGCCAGTGTCAGCAAGCCGTTGGAGATGGACCGGATAAACCGGGTGGCGCGCCAAGCCGGTATCCCGCTCCAGCGGGGAGCATCAGGCGGGGCGACGGACGGCGCTCCGTTCATGCGCTACGGGGCGCTTTATGCCGGGTTGTCCTGGTCAGGCCGATACAGCCACTCCCCCGTCGAAGTTCTGGACCTGAACGACCTGCGGAATCTGGGCCGCCTCATAGCGGCGGTAGCCATGTCGTCCCATTGATTCACTCAGAAGCGCAGGCTCAATTGAGAAATCTTAAATTGAATTTTGAGGCCTGTAAATTCATTTTAACGAAAATCTCTCAGAGAAGAGGTTTTTGTATCTTTTTCTTTTTCAGCAATATAAATCAGCCAAGCTGAGAAGATGTCTGAGAAGATGTCTTGCGGCGGCGAAGCCAGATGAGAGAAAAGGGCAATCCGGTGGCCACAAAGGCCAAGTCCACCAGGGAGTTCTGCCATTCGAAAATCAAACGGGCTGCAAGAAGCGCCAGGCAGCCGGCCAAGTAAACCCCCGGCAGGAAGGGGTAAAACGGAACGTGGTAAGCATCCTGCCTTCCTTCCCCTCTTCGCCTGAGCTTGAACAAGGCCATGGCGCTGGCCGAGTAAAAAATAAGCAGGGCAAAAACCATGCCTGCCGCAATGGTCTCAAACGATCCCCGGAAAAAAAGGATGACAATGGCCCAGGCGCAGTGGACAATAATGGCCCGCCCCGGGGTCCGGAACCGGGGGTGAATATGATCCAGCCACCTGAAAAAAAGGCCGTCCCGGGCCATAGCGTAATAAACCCTCGTCGAGGCCATGATGGTGCCGTTGATGCTGCCGGTGGCCGAAATGATGACCAGCAAAGCCACGAAGCTGGCGCCCACGGGCCCCATGAGCCTGACCGCCGTGTCCGAGGCGACGATACTGCTCTCCCGCATCCCTTCCATGCCGAGAGTCCAGTGATAGACGATGTTGATCAGCACGTAGCTTCCGACGAGGATCAAAATGCCGATGATCAAGCTTTTGGGTATAACGCGCCTTGGGTCCTTCATCTCTCCTGCCACATACCCTAAACGTTCCCACCCTGTATGTGTGAAAAGAATCAGCATTAAAGCTGCGGCAATGTTTCTGAAGGGATGGAACTCTCCGGGGGGCGGCACTTTACCGGTCAGCAAACTCTCCTGTCCCTGGAGAAGGATAAGCCCGATGATGATCAGGGCAAAGAGACCGCCGACTTTGAGCGAAGTCGATATTTTCTGGTATAAACTGGCTGACCTGACCCCAATATAATTCACAAGTCCCAATATCAAGATAATGCCCGCCGCCGCCAGAGTACGGGCGATCGGACTCATCTGAACGAAATAGCCCATATAATCAGCGCTCACCAGGGCCAGGGCCGCGGCCGGGCTGGTGCGGATGATGAACAGCTGTGACCAGCCGAACATAAATCCGGCAAAAGGCCCAAAGCAGCGGTGGAGACAGACATACTCGCCGCCGGTGGAAGGAATTCTCGTTCCCAGTTCAGCGTAGACAAGACCGCTTAAAAAAACGAAGGCGCCCACAATAACCCAAAGGAAGAGAATGGAAGAAAACGAACCCAGATAGCCGGCTATGATCTGGGGGGTTGAATAAATGCCCGCCCCTATGGTTATGCCGACCAGGATGGCTACGCCATCGGTTACCGTCAAGGTCCTGAGAAGAGTGGGTCTTTCCTTTATTTTCTTCTTTCTTGGGGCCGGGCTGGTCCGTGACATCAAATCAATACCATTTCTTCATACGGTCACCCATTTTACTCTATAAACGCCTTGAATAACAGGAATCAAATCAAATCATCTATAATTCCGGATGATGAACAGGCCGGGGCGGCCGCGGGGCTCCGCGCGGCCCTTCACCGCTTCTCATTTATGTTGACGGGCCCTACAGCGTATTCGGGCGGAAAGCGCTCCGGCCGGCAAAGCCCACTGTCATGATAGCCGGCAGAATCGGGATTACCCCACCACCGACATTATGAACCGCCATCTGGACAGACCGTTGCCTGAACACGAGTTTTTAATCTACGGTCCGCCTGAAATGACCCAGAAACTGGAAGCTCCCTCCGCCGTGAAGGCGTAACGGACACTCGGATTCACCACATGCTTTTCAGCTATTGAGGATTTTCTGGATTTGGCCATATATATGAGAAATATTTAGATATTATTCGTCTATCTGAATGGAGACGAATTAATGATTGACATACAGCCGTACGTGTTGTATGGTTGTATGCATGAAAGTGAAGACCACACTGAAAATCGATGATTTTGTTATGGCGCGCCTGAAAGAAGAGGCAGCCCGCCGGGGATGCACTATGTCCGAGCTGGTAGAGTCCGCTCTTCGGATTCTGTTCGAATCAAAAAAAGCACCGGAAAATATCTCCCCTCTTCCCAAATTTAAAAGCGGAGGATCGCTGGTGGACATCGCCGACCGGGATGCCCTTTATTATGCTATGGAAGGCCGCTGATGTTTGTGGTGGATACCAATATTCTGGTCTATGCCGCAGATGCAGATTCGCCTTTTCACAGCCGCTGCTATGAACTCTTGAAAGAGTGGCGGATACAGCCCTCCGCGTGGTATGTTACCTGGGGAATCCTCTATGAATTCCTGAGAGTGACCACTCATCCCCGGGTTTTCCGGAATCCCTGGCCCATTGTGGAAAGCTGGAAGTTTATCGAAGCGCTCATTCAATCGCCTTCCCTGGGAATTCTTACTGCGGGAGAAAGACATGCCCGGGTCGCCGCTCAGGTGATAAAAAGCCTGCCTTTTCTGAGCGGGAATCTGCTGCATGATGTTCGAACCGCCGTGCTGATGCGGGAACACGGGATCAAAACCATTTACACCCGGGATACGGATTTTCACCGCTTTCCCTTTCTGAAGCCGGTTGATCCGGCCGTATAGAGAAAATCAGAAATTCTCCATCAGGGATGCCCTTGTTTCAGTTCCATTCTCAGAAAATAACTCAGAATGGTTCTGATGACCACGATGATGGCAAGAATGCCCACCCTTTCCCAGGTCGGGCTCACCACAGTACTGATAATATCCGCACCAATAAAAATCTCCAGACCAAGAAGAAGATGCGATCCCAGATGCTGCCGAATCGCTTCATTGGCGGAGACATCGCTTTCTTCGCCGGACTTGAACTTATTAACGACAAATGATTTAATGGCCTCTCCCACTCCCCAGGCAACCACCAGCGCCCCTAATCCGCTTATCACTAAAATAATGATTTCCAGAATATCATGTATTGTGTTCATGACTTAACTCTCATCGTTTGAGTATCAGGATATCGTGTTGATCCCTAAAGGTATGCCTATACTTCATGATACCAATATTCATAAAAATATCCCATTTTTTTCGGCAAATGGTCAAAAACCAGTCAGATAGTCCAATTAAAGCGGTAGCGTTTCACCAGGGGATAGCCTTCGGCGTCTTCTTCTATGGTATAGAGCTTTCCGTCTTTTAGTACTGCGGGGCGGTCGGGAAGCGGCCGGCTTCCCAGATACCGGCCTTCCGGGTCAAATATATCGAAAATGTAGTCGCCGTCTTCAGATTTTTCGTATGTCCTTACGAAAATCCTTTCTTCCGAATCCAGGATAAAATAACGGAAGGGCGGGTACTGATCCGGAAATTCCGTTTTGTATCCTTCGGGAAGACCGCCTAATTCCTCGAAGCGTTCCTTAATCATCCTTTCCTTTACTTCGCGGGTTACGGGGAGAGGTTCATAATCTTTTATGATTTTTTTTAGCAAGCTGCCCTTTTGATCCAGAAGCTGAAGTTCGTAATTCTTAGTATACCCGAAAAGAATATGGCCTTCACGGGTTACCATATAATAGACCTGGGGAGAGAGCATACTAATGATTCCGGAAGGAGTCCTTTTTTCTTCTATGGAGACGACCTCATTAATAAGTTCAAAATCCGAGTCCAGTAATAATATCTGATACTCAGTCTTTTCCGGGGTCCGGACAGGAGTTTGCACAATATAATGTCCTGAATGATCGGGCCGCACACGAATCAAGTAGAGATATTCGGCGGCGGATTTCTGCCGGATAAACTCTCCTGAAAGAGAAAACAAGGAGAAACATGTTTTCCCCATGTCGTATAAAACCAGGGTGTCGCCGCCTGCGATTTCCATTGTAAGCGGCAGCTGAATTTCTCCCGGCCCCTGCCCCTTCCGGCTTACGGCTTGAACGAATTTTCCCTCTTTATGGAATATTTTGATCTGGCAATCCTTGGGGTCGAGCACATAAATATTTCCGGCTTCATCCACCTGAAGTGCTCGGATGGAAGCGAAGAAATGATCCTGAGAATCCGTTTTTTGCCCCCAAGCCATTTCTTCTTCCAGCGTGAAGACATTTTCGGTGTAAACAGGTTCTTTAGGATTTTTGACTATGGTGACTCCATTTTCCTCGGTGATGGTTCCCTGCCATCCCGGTTTTTCATGGGCGCAGGAAAAAAACAATACAAGGAAAAAGATCCCCAAAGAAATGTACAAACCTAGATATTTTTTCAAAAACGCCCTCCTTTTTTCTTTCACTTCTGTCCATTATAAATAGCGATTATGTTGAAATCAAAAAATAAATCAAATCATGATTTCGCGGGGAATATCACGCAGGTTGAAGCGGGAGGCCATGGAGCGGCAGTAGGCGCCCGCGACAAGCATAGCGAGGATGTCGCCGCATAGACCACATCCGGATTATCCGGATGGATCTGGATACGGCCGATATGGGCGGTTTGTGTAAGTCCCATATGCTGCCAGGTTTGGCCACCGTCGGTTGATTTATATACGCCGTCTCCGAGGAGGGATACCCGGCCAGACGCGGGCGTTCCCGTTCCGACCCAGATAATTTCCGGATTGGAACGCGAGACAGCGGCATCGCCGATTGCCGGGCTGCCCTGGTTTTCAAACAGGCACTCAAAAGTGGTGCCGTTGTTTTCGGTTTTCCAAAGGCCGCCGGTGGCGGTGACAATAAAAAATGTGAAGTCATTATCCGGATGCGAAAGAACGCGGAGAATCCGCCCTCCCTGCCTGGCCGGGCCCAGCTCCCGGTATTGAAACGCAGACAGCAAGTCCTAATTAAACACCCCTTCAGGCTGTACCGCCTGCACCAAAACCGGGGCTGCCAGGAAAAAACAAATAACGGCTGCCGCCGCTGCCCGGAAAATCTTATTCCATGTTCTGATATTTTAAATATGTTCTCTTTGTTTTATTATATTACAAGCAAAAATTCCAGAGAATCAGCCTGGTTGTAGACTTTTTTCAGCAGACCGGCGTACTCCTTATTGAATGATGAGCTGAAAGAAACCGCATATGAACGAAAACGTAAATGTTATGTTGGCTAAAGAAGGCAATCCGGACGCCTTCCGCTCGCTTTACCAAGAACACGGCGACCGGATTTACAGGATAGCTTTCCGGCACACAAAATCTCAGGCAGACGCCGAAGACATCATGCAGAATACCTTTATCAAAGCTTACCGGAAAATCCACACTTTCCGCTTTGACCGCAGCCAAAGTTTTAACGGCTGGCTCAATACCATCTGCATCAACTGCACCATGGACTTTTTCCGGAAACAGAAACGCCGGCACAGAACCGATCAGATTTCACTGGAAGACGCTTTTAAGGACCCGTATTCCGGAAATCCGGGCCCTGAAAAGCAGGCGGAAAGCGGTCAGGCGGCTGCGGACATTCAAGATGCTCTTTCCGTCTTAACACCCAAGCAGCGGCTGATTTTTGAAATGCGCTATTTCCAGCACATGGATATCAAATCCATCGCGCAAACCCTGAAATGCAGCCAGAGCAATATAAAAACCCACAGCGTCCGGGCATTGGCCAAGCTCAGAAAAACACTCGAACCCGTTTGGGGGAAACCATGAATTGTCACAAAGCCAAAGACCTCATCGCTATCGGTATTTTCGGGAAGTTGACCCCGGAACAGCGCCGGGAATTGGACGCCCACATCAAAAAATGTCCGGAATGCGCCCGGCTGGTCGAGAAATCTGCCCCGCTTCTGGACCGGCGGCAAAAGGAAGAAACCCCGCCTCCAGACCTTGAAAAATCCTGGCGGATTATCTCTGCCAAGACCCTGGAGCGGCGCCGGCCTCCGGCGATCAAACCGGTGCGGAAATGGGCCTTTG
>JAWODN010000145.1:0-3300 GCA_046483285.1 Candidatus Aminicenantota bacterium
TATTAACGGAATGAGGTTGTTACGGCTTTATGGAATTCAGGTGTGGCTGAAGCGACCTTGAAGATTTAGCCTTCGATCCTGGCCTATTCACGGGCCGGGATTGCCGCAGATGCGAGGCGCAGGGCATGACGCTGTGGTCCTTCACCGCGAATGCCCTGCAACAAAGCAGATGCGGTGAGATCCGGCCCGCCCGGAGGGTAAAAAAATGGCGATTATAATGAAAGGCAAAGCAAACAGAAACGTTTCAGCTGTCATTTTCAGAAATTCCTTGCATTCCTCTGAAAAAATGCCCACAAAAAGACCATCGCCATTTTTTTATGAATGGGTCAGGCTGAGGGCTGTGTTTGAGGGCACCCGGCGAAGCCGGGCTGCGAGCATGTTTGACCCACGGACGGGGGGAGTTGCGCAGCAGCCGAAAACACAGCGCGAAGAATGGCGTTAAAAATCTGAAGGGAGCACAAGCCATACCTGAATCCCATGTGCCGCAAGGAAAACATTTTCTAAGGTATAGGGCAGGAATAGGAGAAAACATGAAAAAATTTCTTCTTTTTTTTATCATGACGGCGTTTTTGACAACGGCGTTCCCGGCCGCGGCTTCGATTATTGCCATAAAAAACGGGAAAATCATAACTTCGAATTTAGGTGTCTTGGAAAAAGGGACCATTGTCATCAAAGACGGAAAAATTCATGCCGTCGGTCCGGATATCCGGGTTCCGGACGGCGCCCGGGTGATTTCAGCTGAAAACTTTATCATAACGCCTGGGCTCATTGATTCTCATTCGCATCTGGGATTAGGGCCCAGCGGCGGCGTTACCGAGGATAATGAAATGAGCCATCCGGTTACGCCTCAGCTGAGAATAATTGATTCCATTCATCCGGAAGGGGTGGAGCCGCACCGCTTTTCCTTCCGCGATGCCGTCACCCAGGGTGTGACCACCATCATCGCCCGGCCCGGGAGCGGAAATGTCATCGGAGGTCAATCGGCCGCCTTAAAGCTTTCAGGTAAAACCGTGGATGATATGATTCTGAAATCACCCTGTGATATGAAAATGGCGATGGGGAAAAAATCCTATTACGGTTCCAAGGGAATAATGCCTGTGACCAAGATGGGAACAGCTTATCTGGTCAGAAAGGCCATGGTGGAAGCTCAAGAATACAGGAAAGCGTGGGAAAGATACCGGGAAAAGACAAAAAAGAATCCTGCCGCCGCCCCTCCGCCAAAAGATTTAAAGAATGAAGCCATGATGAAAGTTCTGAACCGGGAGCTCCCTGTTCATATCCATGCTTCACCTGCGGATGACATCATGACCGCCGTTCGGCTGGGAGATGAATTCGACTTTGAAATGCTGTCCATCGGGCATGGAAATGAAGCTTATAAAGTGGCTGATGAATTGGCGAAACGGGATGTGGTGGTGGTGGTCGGACCGCAGATGATTGTTTTTGATGACGACGGTCAATTGATCAACCTGGCCGATGCTCTGCATAAGCACGGTGTGGAAGTCAACATTATGACCGATGCCGACGTGGTGCAACAGGAATTTCTCCGGTTTCAGGCGGCTATTGCTGTCAAATACGGCATGGATCCGCTGGAAGCTCTCAAAGCCATCACCATAAACCCGGCGCGCTTGATCGGAATGGATCACCGGATCGGAAGCTTGGAGGCGGGAAAAGATGCCGACGTGGTCATATTCGACGGAGACCCCTTTTCCCTGCAGACTTCGGTAGTGAAAGTTTTTATAAACGGAAAAGAAGTCTTTTCCTGTGAGGGATATAATGAATAAAAATATTTTATACACCTTTTTTGCCGGGATTATTTTCTTCACTGTTGTTTTACCAGGAGCGGACAACCCGCTTGTGATCAAGGCTGGAAAAATTCACACCATCAGCCACGGGATCATTGAAAACGGTGCTGTTTTAATCGAAAAAGGAAAGATTAAATCTATTGGATCTCATATTAATATTCCCCCCGATGTCAAAATTATCGATGCCGGGGAAGATGTGTGGATGCTGCCTGGGCTTATCGAGTCCCATACCAGCATGGGCACAGGCAGCCGCTACAGCGGTTCTGATATGGATGAAACTTCTGCTCCCAATACAGCGCAGCTTTCCGTCATAGACGCGGTCAATCCATTTGATAAGAATTTTCAATATGCCGGGAAAGCCGGGATCACGACTTTGATGCTGTCCCAGGGCCGGACAAATGTGATCGGAGGGCAGACCGCTGTGGTCAAAGTCAAGGGGAAAACCATATCTGAAATGATATTGCAGTCACCGGCCGGGGTGAAAATTTCGTTGGGAGAGACCCCCAAGACGTTTTACGGCCAAAAAGGAAAACTTCCCTCCACCCGGATGGGAAGCGCATATGTCCTGCGGAATGCCTTGATGGACGCTCAGCATTATCTGGACGAATGGGAAAAATACTGGAAAAGCGAAAAAGATGAGCCAAATGAAATGCCTAAACGTGATCTCCAGCTCGAACCTCTGGCCAAACTTTTACAACAGGAACTCATCGCTTTCATCGAATGCTACAGGGCGGACGATATCATGACCGTCCTCCGCATAGTGGATGAATTCACCCTCCGCGCGGTCTTGGTGGGATGCGCAGAGGGATATAAAATCCCCGGCGAGATCGCCCGCCGGAACATTCCTGTTATCGTTTCGCCTTTCGGCGTGGGTCCCCGGAGAATGGAAACCAAAGCGCTCACCCAAAGCAACGCCGCGATTCTGCATCAAGCCGGTGTCAAAGTGGCCATAAAGGCGGATGAATCACTCGGAATCGGGAGCATCAGGGAGCTGCCCCTTTTAGCGGCCTTGGCAGTCAAGGGAGGATTGGACCGCGAGACCGCCCTCAGAACCATTACGCTTAACGCGGCTGAAATCTTGGACATTGCCGACAGGGTCGGAAGCCTGGAACCGGGAAAAGACGCGGACCTGGTCATCTTCGACGGAGATCCCCTGGATTACAGGACCCGTGTCAAACAGGTGTTTGTTAATGGAGAACCCCTAACCTGAATTATTCATAAAAAAATTGCGATGCTTTTGCAATCCCTTTTTTATCAGCAATTAACATGTTTTTTAATGAAAGTTCAAATAGAAAGTTTTTCATTTTCATATTTTTATTTTAATCGCAATTTTTTTACCCTTCGGGCGGGGCGCTTTGTCATGGCGAGCGGCCGAAGGCCGCGTGGCCATCCCTTTCTGCCTCGTGAAAGCGGAACCCACCGCTCAAACGAAGCAGCCAGGGATTCCTCGGTGCTTCGCACCGCGGGATGACAATGAATTAAAGAATTGTCGTCATCT
>JAWODN010000050.1:0-25069 GCA_046483285.1 Candidatus Aminicenantota bacterium
TGCCACTTTGTCATTGCGAGGCTTGCGTCAGCAAGCCGTGGCAATCCCTTCCTGCCTCGTGAAAACAGAGCCAACCGCCCAGACGAAGCAGTCAGGGATCCCTCGGTGCTTCGCACCGCGGGATGACACACTCAAAGTCGCTTCGCTCTCCGGTACGACATGCCACTTTGTCATTGCGAGGCTTGCGCCAGCAAGCCGTGGCAATCCCTTCCTGCCTCGTGAAAGCGGTGTGATCTTCCGCCCGCCCCGCTTTTCCCGCACCATCCCGACTTTATGATCAGCTTGGATCAGCCGGATTTTCATCCATTTCCAATTCCAGCATCGGGCGGGTGGAATCCACCAAGTCTCCGTCGGTGACATGAATTTTCTTGACCCGGCCGGAAATCCGGGCTTTGATTTCATTTTCCATTTTCATGGCTTCCACGATGACCAGGGTTTGATTTTTCTGGATGACCTCTTCTTCCTTCACATGGATTTTAATAACTTTTCCCGGCATGGGGGCTTTAACGACCAGCATGTCCGCCTGCGCCCGCTCGCCTTCACTCAGAAAACAGGCCTGATCATCCGCCGGCTCCTGGACCAGAAAGCAGTCGCCCCGGCAGAAAACATGAAAGCCGTCGTTTCCATGAGCCGCATGAAGTTTCAAGGACCGGTTTTCCGCTAAAAGAGATATGATATTCGGAGTGACAGCCCGGATCTCAGCGTCCACCGTTTTATTCCCAAGGGTTAAAGAATAACGATTTCCCTTTTTATCCAGCCTTGCCTGAAGGGTTTTCCCGTCGATAATAAATTCGTGGTCCATATCAATCCCCTTTTCCCAAACGCCACCCGCCTAGAATAGACCAGGGAGACGGCATCTCCGGGGATGATTCTTCGGAGTGGACCTGCCAGCCCTGTTTATTCTCACAAAGAAAAGCAGCGGCCAGAAGCGCCAGTTCGCGGTTTTCTTCTTTTCTTTCGGCTCCGGGCCAGTCTTTCAGGTGTTTCTCTATAAATCCGGTGGTGGTGGCTCCTTTTTTAAAGGATTCATGTTCAATCACAGCTTTCAGGAAATCAATGTTTGTCTTGATCCCGAAAATCACATAATCATTGAGAGCCTGGAGCGTCCTCTTGCAGGCCCGGTCCCGGTTTTCCGCCCAGACAATCAGTTTGGCCAATATGGGATCATAATGAATAGGGACCTCGCTTCCGGATTGAATTCCGCAGTCATTTCGAACTCCGGGGCCGGATGGTTCATGATAATAGAGAACGTTTCCGGAAGAAGGCAGGAATTGATTCAATGGGTCTTCAGCATAGACCCGGCACTCAAGGGCATGGCCCCGCTGGCATAAATCCCCTTGATCAAGCTGCAGCTTCTCTCCGGAAGCGATCTGGATCTGTTGATGCACCAGATCCACTCCGGTCACAAGCTCAGTGACCGGATGTTCCACCTGCAGCCGGGCGTTCACTTCCAGAAAATAAAAGTTTTTATCCTTATCCAGGAGAAATTCCACGGTGCCGGCATTGTTGTAACCGGTTTCAGACACCACCCGGCAGGCCGTCCGCCCCATTTCCTGCCGCAGTTCCTCATCCAGCGCCAGCGAAGGCGACTCTTCGATTATTTTTTGATGGCGGCGCTGAATGGAGCATTCCCTTTCGAATAAATGAACAATATTCCCGTAATTATCGGCCAAAACCTGAAATTCCACATGACGGGGCTCTTCTATATATTTTTCCAGATAAACCGATTCATCCCCGAAAGCGGAAAGCGCTTCCCGCTGCCCGGCTTCCAAGCCGGGGCGAAGCTCCTCGGGAAAGCGGATGATGCGCATCCCTTTTCCCCCGCCGCCTGCGGATGCCTTGATCATCAGCGGAAAACCGATCTTCCCGGCATGGGCTTCATATTCATCCAGGTTCTTTATGATTCCTTTCATTCCCGGTATGATGGGAACTCCGGCTTTTTCCATGATTTCCCGGGCCCTGACTTTATCTCCCACCAATTCCATGGATTTCGGGTTGGGGCCGATAAAGACCAGATCTTCCTCTTCGCAACGGCGGGAAAAAACCGGATTCTCAGCCAGGAATCCATAACCGGGATGCACGGCCTCTGCTCCGGTTTTTTGGGCGGCTTTCAGCACCGCATCAATGTTGAGATAACTTTCCACCGCCGGTGCCGGGCCGATCAGCACAGCCTCATCGGCTTCCTGAACATGCAGGCTGTCTCGGTCAGCTTCGGAATACACCGCCACAGTCAAAACACCCATTTCCCGGCAGCCGCGGATGATACGAACAGCGATTTCCCCTCTGTTGGCGATCAGGATCTTCTTAAACATCGCTTTTTCCTTTTTTGTGTTCAACCCATTCGGGAGGACGTTTTTCCAAAAAAGCCGCCATGCCTTCCTGACCCTCGGGGCTTATCCTCAACCGGGCGATCATTTCAGCCGTGAACCGTTTGGCTTCCTCAGGAGACATCCTGGGCACCCGGTACAGCAGTTCCTTGCAGCTGGTCAGGGCCTGCGGGCCGGAGGAAAGCAGTAATCCGATAATGTCTTGTGCCCGGCTTTCCAGCTCATGCCGGGGATAGAAATGATTGACCAAACCGATTTCATAAGCCCGCTTCGCGCTGATTCTTTCACCGGTTAAAAAATACTCCCGGGCGCAGCTTTCCCCGATTTTTTTCACCACATACGGAGAAATGGCGGCCGGCACCAGTCCGATTTTGACCTCGCTTAATCCGAATACCGCCTCTTCCGCCGCCAGGGCAAGATCACATGCGGAAAGGAATCCGGTGCCTCCCCCGATAGCCGCCCCGTTCACAACAGCGATCGCCGGCTTGGAAAGAGTATGGATTTTATGATGAAGCTCCGCAATTTCCAGGGATTCCTCCAGATTTTGTTCAAACGAATAACGGATCACTTCACGCATCCAGTTTAAATCAGCGCCGGCGCAAAACGATTTTCCATTACCGGTTAAAACCGCCGCCCGGACAGACGAATCTTTCTCAATCTCATCGAACGCGTGGATGAGCTCCCGGATCATCACCGAATTGAAAGCATTATGAACCTCCGGCCGGTTCAATTCCACCCGGGAGACCTTATTTTCAGTTTTGACTATAAGGGTTTGATAGATGTGTTTGCTCATTTTACATTCTGAATATGCCCACCCGGTAATCCGGAATGGGCGCGTTTAAACTCATGGCGATGCTCAAAGCCAGGGATTCCCTGGTCTCAAGAGGATCGATAATGCCGTCATCCCACAACCGGGCGGTGCTGAAATAAGGATTGCCTTCATGTTCATATTTCTTCAGGATGGGGTCCAGAACAGCCTGCTCATCCTTCTCCGTCATCTTCTTTCCCTGTTTTTCATACTGCTTCTTTTTGACCGTCAGCAGAACATTGGCCGCCTGTTCGCCTCCCATAACACTGATACGGGCATTAGGCCACATCCACAGCAGCCTGGGACCGTAAGCACGGCCGCACATGGCATAGTTACCGGCGCCGTAAGATCCTCCGATGATAACCGTAAACTTAGGCACATCCGCATTGGCCACGGCATGAACCAGCTTGGCGCCGTCCTTGGCGATACCGCCGTGCTCGTATTGTTTGCCCACAATGAATCCGGTGATGTTCTGCAGGAACAACAAAGGGACCTTGCGCATAGCGCACAAAGTGACAAAATGCGCCCCCTTCACCGAACTTTCCGAAAAAAGCACCCCGTTATTCGCTAAAATGCCCACAGGATAGCCCATAATCCGGGCGAAACCGCAAACCAGAGTGGGGCCGTACAATTCCTTGAACTCCTGAAACCGGCTTCCATCCACCAGGCGGGCGATCACTTCCTTGGCATCAAAAGGCTTGCGCAGGCCTTTAGGCAGAATTCCATAAATTTCCCGGGGATCGTAATGGGGCTCCTCCGGCGCTTTCCGGTCCAGGGTGAACTTATCCGGGGGGTCCAGTGTTTCCACAATATTCCGGGCGATTTGAAGCGCATGTTCATCGTTAAGGGCGTAATAGTCCGAGACCCCGGAAATACGGCAGTGAACATCCGCTCCGCCCAGGTCCTCGTCGCTGACCTCTTCTCCGGTCGCCGCTTTGACCAAGGGGGGGCCGCCGATAAAAATGGTCCCTTGCTCCCGGACAATCACCGTCTCATCACTCATGGCCGGGACATACGCTCCTCCCGCAGTGCATGATCCCATCACTATGGAAATCTGAGGAATGCCCAGAGCGGATAAACGGGCTTGATTGAAGAAAATCCGGCCGAAGTGCTCTTTGTCCGGAAAAGTCCCGGCCTGGTGGGGAAGAAAAATCCCCCCTGAATCCACAAGATAAATGCAGGGCAGCCGGTTTTCCATAGCCACTTCCTGTGCCCGGATGTGCTTTTTTATGGTCTGGGGAAAATAGGTGCCGCCTTTAACCGTGGCGTCATTGGCGATAACCAGCACTTCCCGTCCGTGAACCACGCCGACGCCGGTAACCATTCCGGCGCCGGGCGCTTCATTATCATACATATCGTAAGCCGCCATGGGATTGAGTTCGAGAAATGGGGTATTGCGGTCAAACAGCTTATCCAGCCTTTCCCTGGCTAACAGCTTCCCCCGGGATTTATGCCTTTCCCGGTATTTTTCCGGACCGCCCTTCCTTATTTTGGACAACCGGCTGCGATAAGTTTCGGCCAATGCCTGGTTATGATCAAAATTATCTTTAAACTCTGCAAGGGAGGTGTCGATCTGGCTCTCTATTCTAAACATGCCTGTCTCCGAAATCAGGATTCCGGTACAAATTTATATCCGTAACAGATAATTCCGGAATGACCCACCTGGCTTATTTTCCGGAATTCGGCCTTGACCGGCATCCCCACCTTCAATTGATCAAAATCACAGTCCACGATTTGAGCGGTGAGTTTCACTCCGTCTTCAAGTTCTATGATACCTACGGCATAAGGCGCCTGATCAGAAAATGGGCTGGGAGGAACCCTGATAATGGTGTAAGTCAGAACCTTCCCTTTCTCCGCCAAACGGAAAGCAGCCAGCTTTTGGCTTCCGCACTCCGGACAGATCAACCGGGGAGGGAACATTTTTTCTCCGCAACCTGAACATTGATTGCCCTCGAATCTATATCTTTGCGGTATTTCTCTCCAGTATCTGGATGGTGTTGACATATTTGACCTCCTTATTCCCTTTCAAAAATATGCACCAGGGTGCTGCCGCCGCTGCCCCCCATATTCTGAGTCAATCCAATCCTGGCATCATCCACCTGACGCCCGTCCGCATCGCCGCGAAGCTGCTTCACAACTTCCACAACCTGCGCTATACCGGTGGCTCCCACGGGGTGACCCTTGGACTTCAAACCCCCGCTGGGATTGACCGGAATCCGGCCTTCCAGGGAAGTTTCACCGTTTTCCACCGCCAGTCCTCCCCGGCCTTTTTCCACCAGTCCCAAGGCTTCCATCACGCAGATCTCCGCAATAGTGAAACAATCATGGACTTCACAAAAATCGATTTGATCCGGAATCTTTCCGGCCATGTCATAAGCCTTTTTTGCGGCCTGGTACGTGGCCTCCAGCCACGTGACATCTTTTCTTTGGGCCAGGGCAATGGAATCCGTGGCATGACCGCTGCCGATGATTTTTATCACCGGCAGATTCTTCTTCCGGGCCATTTCCGCCGGGCATAAAATAACCGCCGCCGCGCCGTCGGTGATAGGCGAACAATCCAGAATCCGCAGCGGATCCGCCACCATAACCGACTTCAAAACATCATCCACAGTGATTTTAAAAGGATACTGCGCCAGTGGATTTCCAGAGCCGTTGGCATGGTTTTTCACGGAAACTTCCGCCAGCTGCTTGCGGGTGGTGCCGTATTTTTCCATATGCGCCACCGCGATAAGAGCATACAATCCCGGAAAAGTGATGCCATGGTAGCCTTCATATTCCTGGTCAGCCGCGGTTCCCAGGGCATAGGTGGCCGCATTTCCATCCACATCCGTCATTTTCTCCACTCCGCCGGCCATCACCACATCATTCATTCCCGAGGCCACTTCCATGTAGCCCATCCGCAGCGCCAGTCCGCCGGAAGCACAGGCCGTCTCCACCCTTGCCGCCGGGACCGGTGCCTGCCCCAAATAATCGGCCAAAAGGGATGCGATATGCTCCTGCCCGACAAAAAGCCCCGATGACATATTCCCGACATGCATGGAATCGATCCGTTCCACCCCGGCGTCTTCGACGGCCAGCAAAGCCGTTTCCACAAATATATCCCGGAGAGACTTATCCCATAATTCTCCCCACTTGGTCATTCCCGTGCCGATAACAGCAACATCTCTCATGATCACCCTCCTTAATCCGCCTTCCTTATTTTTTGTCTGAACTTGGCATACTCGCCGTATTCCAGATATCTCCGGTTATGTTCCAGATAAGACCGGGTTTTAGGGGCTTTGTCCTGAATTTCTTTAATCCTGTCGGTCACTTTGAGAACAAAGGCGTCGCTCCCGGCTCCGGAGCCATAGGAAACCAGCAGCACATGGTCTCCGGGCACGGCGATGTCAAGAACCGCAGTCAAACCAAGCGGCGATGACCCTGAGTAGGTGTTGCCGAGCAAGTTGACCAGCCAGCCTGTCTCAATCTGCTTGCGCTCAAAACCCAGCATTTTCCCCACTTTAAAGGGAAATTTTCCATTCGGCTGATGGAAAATGACATGTGCAAAATCTTCGGGGATCATCCCGGATTGGTTCAGGATACCGCGGGCGGCTCCGGTGATATGAGTGAAATAAGCCGGCTCTCCCGTGAACCGGCCTCCATGCTGGGGATAATACTCATATTCCCGCCTCCAGAAATCCGGGGTGTCCGTGGTGTACGAATAGGTATGCAGGACCTCGGCCGCCACTTTCTCTTTTCCGAAAATAAAGGAAGCCGCCCCGGCGGATGCGGAGTATTCCAGCGCGTCTCCAGGTGCCCCCTGAGAGGTGTCCGCTCCCACTCCTACCCCAAAACGCACAGCTCCGGATTTCACCAAATTCAACGCCACAAACATTCCCTCGGTTCCCGCCTTGCACGCAAATTCAAAGTCCGCCGTGTGGACTTCAGGAGTGGCGCCGACAGCCTCCGCCAATATCGTGCCGCTGGGCTTGACGGCATAGGGATGGGATTCCGAGCCGATATAAACCGCTCCGATTTCATGGGGATCGATTTCCGCCCGCTTCAAGGCGTTCTTGGTGGCTTCCACGGATAATGTCACAGTGTCCTGATCCGGTGAGGGCACGGATTTTTCCTGCAGCATCAGTCCTCTTTTGTAACTGGGCGCATCCGCACCCCACACTTTGGCTATTTCTTCAACTTTGATGCGGTTGCGGGGAATATACGCACCATACCCAACAATTCCTTCCATAAATAACCTCCCTGGTTAAACTAAAGTTGATGGATTTTTTTCACAGGCTGAAAATGCCATATTCTTTGCTTTTGAATCCCTTTCCGTTGATATCCGTAGTCTGAAATAGATAACATGCGCTTTAATCCTGTCATAATTTTCGCTGGAAAGTCAAGAACACTTTTTTCCTTTTCACCGGTTTCATTATGTATTATTATCCTGGATGATGAGCGCGATGCGGCCGGCGCAGATGCGAGAGGCGGGACCTGTCATTTCTCAGGCCGACGGAACTTTTTTCGGAGAGTTCTCGTCTAGTCAAGTGTGAAAAGTGGAAATAAAAGAAACCATAAAAAAATGCCTGCAGGGGCATCAAGAAGCCTGGGAAATGCTGGTTAACGCCTACTCAAAAAAAATCTTCAACCTGGCCTACCAGTTCGAAGGTTCCTTCCAGGCTGCAGAAGACCTGACTCAAGATATCTTTATCAAGCTTCACCATAATTTGTCTAAGTATGACCAAAAGAGCAGCTTTGACGGATGGCTTCTGACGCTAACCAGGAATTATCTGATCGACCATTACCGCAGGCACAAGGTGGAAAAGCAAAAAAGAAATGAATTCCAGGAATATAACCTTGCTTCCGGCTCCGCCACCGGTCCGGAATCTCATATCCACCGCAGTGAAGCTCAAAAAGTGGTTTGGGAGGGGTTGAAAGCGCTCTCACCCGAGGTCCGCATGGCTGTAATCCTCAGGGATATTCAGGAGATAAAATATGAGGAAATCGCGGAAACCATGGGACTCCCTCTGGGAACGGTCAAGTCCCGGGTCAACCGGGGCCGGCTCCAGCTGGCAGGCCGCATCAAGAAAATGAAAGGAGAAAACCAATGAAATGTGATCACATGAACAAACTCCTTTCCCCCTATCTCGACCGGGAATTGTCTCATCAAAAAAACCGGGAGCTTGAAAAGCACTTGAGGGAGTGTCCGGAGTGCTCAGGTCTTCTCTCGCACATGCGGGAAGCCCGGTCCGCTTTGTCGGAATGGCCGCAGTTGGAGGTCAGCTCCGGTCTGCGGTCCCGCTTGCTGGACATCGGCCCTCCGCAGAAAAAGGTGAAACCCTTCCTGAATCTTGATTTTTGGCTGCGTCCTTCCTTGCAGCCGGCTATGGCCGCCTTCACCATCATCATGACATTGATATCCCTGTTTTTGCTGCACCCCGGCAAGGAACGGATTGAACAGTCCCTGGACCGCCAATTCCACATCGGGTACAGCAAAATCCAGCGTTTATATGTCCGGGCCGAATCGCATGCCGATTTTCTGGCCGCGTATAAAAACAATTTTGTGAACACGATAAAAAACATAAATTTAACAGGAGTGGACGGAAATAATGGAGGATAATATGGAAAACAATGAATCCGAAAAAAAAGTTGTGGTGCAGAGACCGCCTAAATCTCCGGCATTGGCCGGAGTCCTGGCCTTCTTCTTTCCCTTCGGCATCGGACCGCTTTATAACAGCCAATTCAAAAAAGCGGTCATGTTCTTTCTCATATTCGCCGGACTGGTCACCCTGCAGACCACCGGCGAAGGGCAGCCTTTCCTGGCTTTGACCCTGGCGGCTTTTTATATCTATCAAATATTCGATTCCGTACAGACCGCCAAGCTCATCAACCAGAAAGCATCGCAATCCCAGGCTGTTCCGGAAACCGCGCAGTTGGAAGAAGTGCCCGAAGCCCTTAAGTCCGGATCCGTCTTTTGGGGCATCGTCCTGATGACGCTGGGAACGGTTTTGCTTCTGGCCAACTTCGGTTTTATTGATTACGGCACCGTATTTGATTTATGGCCCCTGATCATTATTGTCATCGGCATCAAGCTGGTGATCGAATTCGCCGCCGGAAAAGAACAGGCTTAAGGAGGATATCATGACAACCAAAGCCAAACAGGACTCACTGATATGGGGTGTCATCCTCATCGTCATCGGTTTGATTTTCTTTCTCGATAATATCAACTTCAATGTCTGGAGAGCCGTTGCCCGGTTTTGGCCGGTGGTCCTCATCGCTTGGGGAGCCTGGAAGCTTTATTACGGCATCAAGGATACCCGCAAAAAAAGATATGAGTCATGAAGCTTAAAGAGATTATTTTTCTTATTTTTCTGGTCGCGGCTGGAATCTTATTCACCCATATTCAAACCGGAAAACTTGACTGGAAAATTCACTTTGGGGAAGACATTTTTTTTCATCACGATATCTTCACCTATCACGCCGTCGAAAAACTGGAAGCCCCCTTCCCGCCCCTTATAGAAATCATCAACCCGGATGGACCGGTTCAAGTTGAATCTGCGCAGCCCGGTCTCACCCGGATCAAAATGGAAAAGCGGATTCGCCGCGCCTCTGAATCCGAAGCCGCGGATATCGCGGATCAATTGAAAATCACCGTCTCCCGGAATAGTGAAAAATTGATCATTTCCACCAACCGCAGTGAATTCGACCGGAAACCCTTTGAAACCCATTTCGCCATCTCCCTTCCCGCCGAATCCAGAGTGGTTATCAAAGAGACGTCCGGAGACGTGAGGATTTCCGGAGTGAAGGAAGCGGACATCAGCAGCCGGTATGGTGATGTCTCCGCGGCTCAAATAAAAGAAAATCTAACCATTAAAAACCGTCACCATGATGTGGAAGTCGAACAGGTGGGAGGATGGTGTGTGATCGAAAGCACCGGAGCCGGAATCAAGGTGCGGGACGTTCAAGGACGCACTTCGGTCCAGACTCAATACGGCCGGGTTGACCTGGAGGCCTTAAAAAACGGGGCCGACGTTTCCGGCCCTCAAACCCGGATCACCGCCCAAAATATCCAGGGATTATTGGACATCAGCAGCACCTACAAACCCATTCATCTTCAAAACACCGGTCCGGTTAAAATCAACGCCAAGCAGTCCGAAGTCACCGCATCCGGAATTGAAGGCAGCCTGGAAATCAAAAACCAATACGCCCGGGTCCGGCTCGATCATATCCGGAGCCCCTTGTTGGATATCAGGGGAAAAAGCATTGAAATCAATGCGGATGATGTGAAAGCGGATGAAATTTACCTGTCATCTTCTTACCGGGACATCACGCTCTCGGATTTTGAGGGGAAAACCACTGTTGTCCATTCCAACGGCAGCGTCAGCCTTCACCCGAATGAATCCGCCGATCATATTCGTGTCCATGGCGATATTTCCGACATCTTTTTTTACTGGCCCTTGGAAAAAAATATATGGCTTTCCGCTCAGACCGAACGCGGAAAAATCAAGTGGAGCCTCCCTGAAGAACCGGCTGTCCGGATGGAAAACAACTATACCCTCATGAAGTCATTTTCAGGTAAAGACCCCGAGCACATGATTACGCTTTTCACCAAATACGGAACCATCCGTATCGAACCAGCGGGAGAAAAAACTAAGGGAAATTAACTCTGGGCTTTAAAATGAAAAATCCTGTCTGACAAATTGCCGTTGATTTTTATATTGAAAAAAGCGATCAGGTTGGTTAAATCTTTCTTGAACTTGGTGGCATAACGGACAAATCCGGATTCGTTTTTGAACAGAATATTTTCAAATTCAGAAACTTCATCCCGGAGTTCGGTCAAGTAATGTTTGATCGTTCGGTATTGAGCATTGACATCAATCAAGTCAGTGCCTTTCATTTTATCATAATCGATATAAGGCGGAAGAGACTGCAGTAAAATCAGGCTTTCATTTTGCAGCTCATGGAGGTACTCGCTTATTTCCTGAAAAAAGGATTTGTATTTCATGGGCTTTTTTAATATCTGCTCCGCCTTCTCCAGCAGAGACCGGTTTTGGTCCAACAAGGAAACGATCAATTCCTTGACCCCGAAATGTTTGCGCTTGAAATGAAAAAGATCGATAAAATCCCGTCCGATATAGATTTTATCTTTGTAGTTGGTGGTGAGTTCCCGGGGGGAATGGGTATAAAACTTCACCTCATAACGGCGTCCTCCGGAGTCTCTCTCCCGGAAACGGGCCAGCACAAGAAACTGGTTTTGTTCGATAAAATAACTGTTGACATCCAATAAGACCGAATAGACCGCCAAATTCCGGATGATTAAGTCCTTGACATAATCCAGCAGCTCTTCATTTTTGGTGATGAACTCATTGATGGTTTCATTGGAAGCCGGATTGATTACGGAAAAAGAAGGAGAAAGCAAATAGAGGACCGGGCCGCTTCCCAGCTCCATATGCAGATTTTTCAATACATTTTGATGCAGATCATCCAACAGCATCCCTCTACGCTTGGGAAGTTTTTTGACATCGATTTTGGAAAGTTCTTCCACTTCGTTCATGGCATCATCCTCTGCTCACACTCATTATTCAAAAAGCGGCGGCCCCGCTTCGTTGATAAGCCAGATCAGCATAATCAGTTCAATGGAATGGTATCAGGATAAAACTGAAAAATCAATAAAGCTCTGAAGAGCCGGGTCATCTCAACCGGATCCACTCCGGGTTGTCATGACGGCTTTTCTCCAGGGCTTTGATCTCTTCCAGCTGGGAAGCGGAAAACTCCAACGGGGTTAATGTGACGCCGAAATGCTCCTTCATTCCCCAGGACAAAAAAGGAACCGCCTGGTTGAAATCAAGGTTCCGGCCCAGGGCCTCGGAAATCGAAATCATCCTGACTTTTGCCGGCCGGTCCTTTAATTTTGAAATGGAACGCAGCCTTTTTTCCTCATTGACCAAAGGGATGGATCCATGCTGGAGAAATTTTTTCCCCTCCCTTTTCTGGGCCGAACCCACGATTTTACGGCCGCCCACTTCGATTTCATTTTCCGCCGGGTAAGAAAAACAAGGAAGATTCCCCCGGACATATGCCTGGGGCGGCGGGGTGGAAAGCGAGGCCTGAATTCCCATTTTTCGAAAGCCTTTGATAAGAGCTTCAGAAATCAAGCGGTAGGATCCTTTAAGAGTGTCGGTGAATAAATCAGAATCAGAAGAACATAGGCTGTAAGTCACTTCCTGAAAATGCAGCACCAGCTTGCCTCCGGTGATCCTCCGGACAATATCGATATTATTCCGGCGGCAGAAGTCCGCATCCAGCACCCCCTCTATCCGCTGCGAATATCCCAACGAAACCGCGGGGCGCTTCCATGTGTAAAACCGGAGAACCGTCTGAGGTTTTTCTGTCAGACTCCGAAACAAATAATCATCCACCGCCATATTCCATGAGCCCCGGAGAGGTTCATGATTATGTAAAAAAAACCATTTTTTCATTGATGCCTCGCTGAAAGTCTTTTCTTTCAAAAACGATTTCCGGATCAAAGGATATCATATGCCTGATCAATTTAAAAAATCCATTAAGGGAAAAGGTTGCATTCCAGCCTCTTTCCGCCTAAAATATCACCTGATGGCGCTCAGGAAAAACAAACGGTTTTATAAAAACCGCAAAGATGAATTCTTGCGCTTTTGAACGTCACCGTTTTTCCGCATCCGCTTTTCCGGCCGGCTGTTTCCCCGGGCCGGAATTCGATTTTCCCATCCGGAATCCGCCGGATGCCTAACCCTGAGATGATAAAGAACGACATTCAAAGAGAAAAGACATGAAACAGTATGACCACGCCGGTATAGAAAGAAAATGGCAAAAATTCTGGGACAAAAATAAATCGTTTGCGGCGGAAGATCTTTCGGACAAGCCGAAATATTACTTATTGATTGAGTTCCCCTATCCTTCGGGAGACGGTCTTCACGTGGGTCATCCCCGCAGCTACACAGCACTGGATATCATAGCCCGAAAAAAACGAATGGAAGGATACAACGTTCTTTACCCCATCGGATTTGATGCTTTCGGACTGCCCACGGAGAATTACGCCATCAAGACCGGGATCCATCCCCTCACGGTCACACAGCGGAACATCGGAACATTCACCCGGCAGCTGAAAGCCCTGGGCTTTTCCTTTGACTGGGACCGCCGGTTCAACACCACTGACCCGGACTATTACAAGTGGACCCAATGGATTTTCCTCAAACTGCTGGAGAAAGGACTGGCCTATAAAGCCAGCATTCCCATCAATTGGTGTCTGGACTGCCGAATCGGGCTGGCCAATGAAGAAGTGGTGGGGGGTGTCTGTGAGCGCTGCGGAGGAAAAGTCGAAAAAAGGCTGAAAGAGCAGTGGATGCTGAAAATCACGGCGTACGCACAGCGCCTTATCGATGACCTGGAAGGGGTGGATTATCTGGAAAAAATTTCCAAACATCAGATCAACTGGATCGGGCGCAGCGAGGGAGCGGAAGTTCATTTTAAAATTCCCGGATTGGATTACACTCTGAATGTTTACACCACCCGGCCCGACACTTTGTTCGGAGCGACATACATGGTGCTGGCTCCGGAGCATGAACTGGTTGAGAAAATCACCACTCCTGAACACAGGACCCGGGTCAAAGCGTATGTCAAGACGGCTATGCAAAAAAGCGACCTGGAACGGAGCGAGGCCGCCAAAGAAAAAACCGGCGTTTTCACAGGGGGTACCGCCCTCAATCCGGCCACGGGCAAGCCTATACCGGTTTGGGTGGCCGACTATGTGCTGATCTCCTATGGAACCGGCGCCATCATGGCTGTCCCCGGCCATGACCAAAGAGACTGGGAATTCGCCCGGACCCACGGCCTTCCCGTTGTGGAAGTCATCAAAGGCGGTGATATTTCCAAAGAAGCCTATACCGGTGACGGAGAGCTGGTCAACTCAGGATTCTTAAACGGCAAAAGCGTCCCTGAAGCCATTAAAGCGATGAACCGGTGGCTGAAGGAAAAAAGACTGGGCGGACCGGCGGTTCAATACAAACTGCGGGACTGGGTTTTTTCGCGCCAGCGGTACTGGGGGGAACCGATCCCGGTGGTCCACTGCGGACAATGCGGAACGGTGCCGGTTCCAGAGAGCGAATTGCCGGTGGAGCTTCCGGAAGTGGACCGCTATGAGCCCACCGAATCCGGGGAATCCCCTCTGGCCGCCATCCACGCCTGGGTCCACACTGAATGTCCCTCCTGCGGCGGTCCGGCCAGGCGGGAAACCGACACCATGCCCAACTGGGCCGGCTCAAGCTGGTATTTCCTGCGTTACTGCGACCCGCATAATGACCGGGCTTTGGCTGACTATAAAAAACTGGAATACTGGATGCCCGTGGACCTTTATAACGGCGGAATGGAACACACCACTCTTCACCTTCTATACTCCCGCTTCTGGAACAAGTTTCTATTTGACTGCGGCCTGGTCCCGGTGTCCGAACCCTACGCCCGCCGCACATCCCACGGTATGATTTTAGGGGAAGGCGGAGAAAAAATGTCCAAGTCCAAAGGCAACGTGGTCAACCCGGATGCGGTGGTGGCGGAATACGGAGCGGACGTTTTCCGCTGCTACGAGATGTTTATCGGGCCGTTTGATCAAACCGCTGTCTGGGACACCCGGAGCATTGAAGGCATCCACCGCTTCCTTATGCGGATTTGGCGGCTGATCATAGACGGGAATACGGGGAAAATCAGCCCCCGGGTAAAAGATGTTGATCCGGATCATGAAACTCTGGCTTTGCTCCACAAAACCATTAAGATGGTCGGCGGTCATATCGATGACATGCGCTTCAACACGGCGCTTTCCCAAATGATGATCTTTGTCAATGAAATCAATAAAAAAGAAACCGTCCCGCTTAGAGCGGTAAAAGATTTTATCCTCATTTTCAGTCCTTTCGCCCCCCATATGGGGGAAGAGCTGTGGGAACGGCTGGGCGGCAGCCCTTCCACGCTGGAACAATCCTGGCCGGGCTTTGACCCCAGGCATTTGATAGAAAAAACTTTAACCATCGTGGTTCAGGTCAACGGCAAAGTACGGGCGGATATGGAGGTGCCTGCGGACATTGACCCGGAGGATCTGAAGCGCCGGGCCCGGGAGGTTCCCAATGTGGCCCGCCACCTCGAAGGAAAGATTATCCGGAAAATCATTGTTGTGCCCAAAAAACTGGTCAACATCGTTGCCGGTTGAATCATACTTTATGAGAATTTCATTTTTATCCGGAAATTCAGGGTGACAGCCGTTTATTTTCCCGGCTGAATGACAGGAGGCGCCTTTGCCGGAAAATATTTACCAGCAACTGGCCCGCCATCTCGATGACCTCCCCGGCGGGTTCCCGAAAACGGAAAGCGGAGTGGAACTCCGGATTCTCCGCCGGATGTTCACACCTGAAGAAGCCGAAATGGCTTTGAATCTGACTCTGATTTTCGAGGAGGCGAAGGTGGTGGCCCGGCGAGCTCAAGCACCTGTAGAAGAGACGGCCGCCGTTTTGGAAAAAATGTCCCAAAAAGGACTCATCTACCGGCTGCAGCACAAGGGAAAGCCTCCGCGTTATATGGCGGCTCAATTTGTTATCGGCATCTGGGAAATGCATGTCAATAACCTGGATCCCGGCCTGATCCGCGATTTCAATGAATATGTCCCGGTGCTTTTTAACCTCCAGGAATGGAAAAAAGCGCCTCAGCTCCGTACGGTACCTGTGGAACAAAGCCTTGATCATAAATTGGAGGTTTTTCCTTTTGAAAACGCGGCCGATCTGGTTAAGGAAAACACCAAATTTCTGGAAGCCCCCTGCATCTGCCGCAAAGAGCGCCGCATCATGGGGGAAGACTGCGGCAAACCCGAGGGAAACTGCCTGATCATGGGGGCAGGCGTGGATATCTATCAAAACGCCGGTATCGGGCGGGAAATCAGCCGGGCCCAGGCGCTTGCGCTGCTTGAAAAAGCGGATGAAGCCGGACTGGTGCTGCAGCCAAGTTTCTCCAAAAAAATTTCCAATATCTGCTGCTGCTGCGGCTGCTGCTGCCAGGTATTAAAAAACATAAAAAAGCATCCCCATCCCTCCGCCCAGGTCTCATCTCCGTTCATGGCCCGGCTGGATCCGGAACCGTGCCGCGGGTGCGGCGTCTGCGTGGACAGATGCCAGATGGGCGCCCTCCAAATGAAAGATGAAAAAGCGGTCCTGGACGGCACCAAATGCATCGGCTGCGGCCTGTGCGTTTCGGCCTGCCCCACCGGCGCTCTCCGCCTTCAAAGAAAACCGGCCCGGGAACAGATCCGGATCCCTGATAAAATCACCACTGCCGCCGTCCAAAGGCTGCGGATCAGGGGAAAACTGGGAGCCGGCCGGGTGAGTTCGCTTCTTCTGCGCTCAAAAAAAGACCGTCTTTTGAGCCGCGGGAAGCAAGTCTGACTTATACCCTCGCCTGATCTATACCTTAGCCTGAATTATTCACAGACCGGGATTGCCGCAGACGACGACAATTCTTTAATTCAATGTCGCCCCGGGGAGCGAAGCGGAGAGGGATCTGTGAGTGCTTTCGTCAGGCTGTATGGACAATGGGTTGCCAATTAGAAACAGTCCGGAATCCTTCGCTCCGCTCAGGATGACATTAAATTAATGAACGGTCGTTACTTCACTGCGACGAGCCGCAAACCGGAAGATGCGGTGAGATCCGGCCCGCCCGGTTTGTTCATTCTCCAGGTTAATAGGCTTGCAAAAAAACGGAAATTCCACTACATTGAAAATTCAGGATTTCAATTGAGGGAATTTTCACACAAAATGAAAAAACAAATTGCCGCCATTGTTATTGGTATGATTGGATGCGTAGGATTCGTTTATGGTTTTCAGGAAGAACTCTCTTTAAATCAGCTTTCTGAAAAACACCGCAAATGGCTGCAGGAGGAGGTGACATACATCATCACTCCGGTGGAAAAGGAAGTCTTTTTGCAGCTTGAAACCGACCGGGAGCGTGAACTTTTTATCGAAGCCTTTTGGAAACACCGGGATGAAAACCCCGCCACTCCTGAAAACGAGTTCAAACAAGAGCACTACCGCCGGCTCCGCTATGCGGAACAATGGTTCGGGCGCGGAACTCCTACTCCGGGTTGGGCCTCCGCCCGGGGCCGCATGTACATAATCCTGGGTCCGCCCCATACCATAGAGCGCTATGAAAATGAATCAGAAATCTATCCCACTATTGTCTGGTTTTACCAGGGCATGTCCAAATACGGCCTCCCGAATGCATTTAATTTGATTTTTTTTAAAAAATTCGGATCAGGAGATTATGACCTTTACAGTCCCATAGAAGACGGCCCCCAACAAATGCTGGTGAACTATTTCGGTGATCCCCAGGATTACTTAAGAGCCTTCGAACAACTGCGGCGGGTTCAGCCGGAGCTCGCTATGACCTCCATGTCCTTGCTTCCCCAGGAACCTATTCACGGCACAAATCCTTCTCTGGCTTCAGAAATGCTTCTGGCCAACATCTTGGTCAAACCTCAAGAATCCATTAAGGACCAATATGCCCGGCAGCTTCTCAAATATAAAGATATTATCGAAGTCGAATACTCCGCCAATTATATCGGTAATGATTCTATGGTTGCATTGATATATGATGAAAAACAGGTGCCTTATATTCACTATCTGGTCGAGCCGGAGAATCTTTCCGTTAATCTCACAGAGGATACCTACTACACCTCTCTGGACGTATCCGGCCAGGTAACCGGTCAAGACAACAAGACCATTTATCAATTCAACCAAACCATACCCATCCGGTTTGGAGAGAATGAAGCTGAAAAAATCGGCAACCGGCCTTTCAGCTTCCAGGATGTCTTCCCTCTTTGTCCCGGCAATTATCATTTCCATCTGCTTATAAAAAACCGGATTTCCAAGGAATTCACCTCTTTTGAAAGAGACATCGTGGTGCCGGAATCCGGACCTTCCCCTGTCATGAGTTCCCTGATTCTAGCTCCGCACATCCAGGAGATTCCTTCTTCAACCGGGAAAAAAGCCTTCCAGGTGGGAAAAACCCAGCTGCGCCCATCCCCCGACAATCAATTTACCATCAATGAAACCCTGTATATGATGTTTCAATTACCCAATATACACCAGATAGATGTCAAAGACATGGATATTACTTTTGTTATTAACAAAGGGGAAGAAGAAGTTTTGCGGAAAACCAAATCTCTTTCTGCTTATCCCCAGCCTGGAGTCATTCTGGAAGCGTTTCCATTGAAGGATTTCAAACCGGCTCATTATACCCTGGATGTCAGTGTGAAACCGGCGTCCGGAGCAAATATATTTTCGGCTTTTCAACATTTTTCCATCGCCTCGATCGAGCACCTTCCGCGGCAGTTCGTCTATTCCCAAGAGGCGCCTGCAGCCGATGCCCCGGAAACAGATTTCATTCTGGGCAGTCAATACTTCAATAAAGGCGACTTCGAAAAAGCCCGGATGCACTTGGAAAGGGCCTTCCACAGTCGACCTGACTCTCTGACCTTTGCTCTGGGTTTATGCCGGATCCTCTACGCTGAAGAAAATTACGAATCTGCCCGGCAGATTTTAAAACCATTTGCCGAAAAAGACTCTGAGAATGTCCGCTTTTTGAAATTTTTAGGGGATATCTCCCAAAAAACAGGGCAATATCTTGAGGCAATCAGCTATTACCGCCGCTATATCGAAGGCGAAGGATTGACCACGGGAGCGCTCAACGCTCTCGGACAATGCTATTATCAATTAGGGAATCCACAAGAAGCCCTGGCGGCCTGGGAAAAATCATTAGAGTTGAATCCTGAACAGGCTGAAGTAAAAAAAACAGTTGAATCTTTAAAGGAAAAGAGATGACAAAAGCACGGGGCTTTATAATCATTCTGCTCGCCGTAAGCCTGGGAGCCTGCGCTTCTTTTAAACGAGAGCGAAACCTGTCCCCGGAACATGAGGAATTTTTCTCCAAGGTGCGCTACATCATCACCAGCCAAGAAAAAAAAATCTTTCTAAACCTCATCCCTGAAGATAGGGATGAATTCGTCCGGAAATTCTGGAAAAAACGAGACCCCAGCCCGGAAAGTGAAGTCAACGAGTTCAAAGAACAATACTATCAACGGATCGAAGAAGCCAACAGGCTGTTTTCCCGGGGACAAAATGACGGCTGGCTGCGAGACAGGGGCCGAATATATATTTTGTTAGGTCCCCCTGAAAACAGGTCCCAGTACCCCACAGGAATAACATTCTATGGGAGCCCCACTGAAATCTGGTACTACGGTCCTTATCCCATTGTTTTTACCGATGAGTATTATACCGGCGAATACAGACTCTACCCCATCAGTGCTCAGTATGTCTCCAATCTGCTAAAGACCCAGATGGATCTGAAGCCGGAAGTGGAAGACCAGGACGTGGTATTTGATTTCATGCTGAATCTGGAAAAATTTCCAGAAAACCGCATAAAAGTTCTCCTCACTGTGCCCGTGGAAAACATATTTTTCATAGAAAAAAACGGCCGTCTGGAAACCACCCTGTCCGCTGAAATAGATGTGTTTTCCGGAAAAAACAAGCTCAAAACCATCTCGGAAGAGAGCACCCTAAACGTAAGCGAAGAAAATTTCCTGGAATTGATGGGACAAAAGATCACCATCCCGGTTGAAATGGAACTTCAGCCTGGAAAATACCGCCTGAATATCCGTCTCCAAAACAGCGCTGATGAACAAAGAGTGGAAAAAGCCATAAAATTCACGCTCTCGAACGATAAATAATCAGGCCGCCTTGTCCTCTTTTTTCTTTTCATTCAATCCCCCAAAAAAACAAATCAAGTTTTTTGATACGTATTTTAAGGGGTCTTTCAAAGCCCCCATTTAAAATATTTAATTTCAATAGAGAAATATATAATGTACAATTATAATAAAGATTCAATAATAATATTCTGCATTAAAGGAGGAGAGTTTTGAAAAAAAAGGAATTATGGCTCCCCATATTTCTTATCTTTTTTTTGATCAGTCACGGTTACTCTCAATTTGGATTTCGCCACACAAACACAGAAATCAGGGATTTGATCAGGAAAAACAAATTGAATCAATTGTTAATTCCGATTTTGGAAGAAAACAGCATTGATTGCTGGATCACCATCACCCGGGATCCGTGTGATGACATGACCAATGTGATTTGGGAAAGAGATACCCAACTGGACCCCATCGCTGAATATATCGGAGGTGAAAATGTAAAAGTCCCGGCCGCCTTTATCTTCACTAAAGATGGAAGCAGGGTGGCTGTGGTGGAGAAAGGGGACGCCAAATATGTCAGAAACACGGATATTTATAAAAATATAGAGGAATATACTTACAATCGGGAAAAAGGACACGGTGAATTCATAGAAAAATTAGGAAAAGCCGTAAAGCAGCTGGATCCCCAAAAAATAGGGTTGAACTTTTCCGAAGAGGAAGGGGTTGCAGACGGCTTGACTTATGGACTGAAAAAAATCTTTGATAAAGCCGTGGGGCCGGATTATTCCGCGCGGGTTGTTTCCGCAGAAAAAATAATCATTTCGTTATGGAACAGGAAAGTTAGAGAAGAGATTCACCTTATTGAAAAATCAAGCAGGAAATCTGAAGACATCACTATAGAGGCTTTAGAAAAAGTCAAACCAGGAATCACCACAGCAAGAGACATCTTTAATCACATCCGAAAGAGAGTTCAAGAAGAAGGAATGGAACCAGGCTGGCAGGAATGGTGGTGCCCGACCGTGACTGTGGGAGCATTTAGATTGGGGCAGCCTCCCTCAGATAAAGTCGTAGAGAGGGGGGATCTCATCGTCATCAATTCCGGATTTCTGGTGGAAGGATATATGTCGGATATAAATAAAGTGGCCTACGTCCTGAAAAAAGGAGAAGAAAGGCCTCCTGAATTGATAAGAAAAATGTTCCACACCTGCTTAAAAGCCACTGAAGCCGCTGTGGAAAAGATAAAGCCCGGTGCGACCGGGTATGAAGTGGATAAAGCCGCCAGAAATGTGGTTATAAAGAACGGTTTTAATGAATACGGACATGCGACTGGGCACACCACCGGCGTATGGGTTCATGGTTTAGGAATCATTTTGGGCCCTCCCTGGGAAGCGTACGGGAAAAAAATTTATATGAAAATTCATGAAGATGACATTTATGCGGTGGAGCCGAGTGTAACGGCATACTCTGAGGAACACGGTGGAAATCTCCGGATTCATTTCCAGGAAATGGTGATAGTCGAAAAAGACGGAGCCCGGTATTTAAATAATCCGGTAAAAAAATTAATGCTGATAAAATAGGAGAAGCTGTTGTCAAATAAATTAAAATGGGCGGTCTTGGTAATAATAATATTTTCGAATGTTTCTTTTGGACATGTTTTAACAAAAAAAGAATGGGAATTGAAAACAGATATAGCAAAAGAAAAGATTGACAAATTTTTGCTTCCCGCCATGCGGGATAATGATATTGATATGTGGATTGTTTTAAGCAGGGAGAATAATCACGATCCTATTCTTTCAGATATTGGCGGAGGAATAGGGGGTCACCGGAATGCTTATATATTCATAGATGCCGGAACAGAACGGGTCGTGCGAAATGTGATTGGAACCCATTTGGGAGATATTATCCAAACAGGAATATATGATGAGGTGACTGTATATGGAAAAGAAGGATTAAAGCCCCATTTGAAAAGAATTGTCGAAGAATTTGAACCCAAAAGAATAGGAATTAATACTTCTGAAACGATTCCTATGTGTGACGGCTTGACGTATGAAATGAAAAAATACCTGGAAAATTCCATCGGAAAAAAATATTCCAAGCGGCTTGTGTCTGCTGAAAACCTCATTGTGTCTTTCAGAGCCCACAGAGTGACGGAAGAGGTTGATCTGATGAAAAAATCTTTTGAGATCGCAAAACAAATCCACAGTGATGTGTTGACTGAAAAATATATTAAGCCTGGAAAAACAACAGCAGAAGATTTATTTTGGGCATACCGGGATAAATTGAAAGAGTATAGAGTGGAACCTGGATGGCCCGGAGCTTGTCCTTATGGAGTTCCCGTGGATAAAGGAGAAAAAGTATTATCTAAAATCACCATTGAACCCGGGGATTTTATTGATGTGAATTTTGGTGTCAATTACTTAGGCTATTGTTCTGATGTCAATAGGCAAGCCTATGTGTTAAGACCCGGAGAAAAATCCCCGCCTAAGGAGATACGGGAATTATTTGATTTCAGCTTGCAGTTTGCCGAACAACTCAAGAAAAATATGAAGCCCGGGAAAAAAGCCTTGTCTATTTACCGGGAAACGATGGCCTGGCTCAATAAACAGGATAAATATGATGGATGGGTGGGAGCGCACACTATAGGAAATACTGTCCACGGAATTGGGCCGCTGATATATCCGGACTATCCCCATAGATATGGGGACCGGGTTCACTTAAAACTGGATCCCATTATGCTATTTGCCATAGAGTTGGGCGTTTCAAGTTATATCAAAGAATTTAATAAAACGATCGGCTTTACTAGACAGGATGACGCCGTTTTAACTGAGGAGGGAATGACTTACCTCTCAGAGCCTCAAACTGAACTTATCCTCATTAAAAAAAATCATTGATTAAAAAGACTGACTCTTTTGAGCGTTCACATATATCTGAACAAAGCTCTGAAGCTTTAGACAGGCGAATACTATGGATGATTTCAGCACTCAGATGAACTGGGGGCGAAAAATCCGGGAGAATCATAACATGAAAAATAAGATGAGATTTCGCATGAGTTTAATTTTATTTCCTTTTCTTGGGTTGATATTTTATTTTGCGGAAGGAACAGAATTCAAAACAACAGATATCAATTTGCTTTCGCAGACGTATTCCTGCACCTCCATCATCGTAAGCAAAGGAGCGTCGGTTGACGGTTCCGTAATGACGACTCATTCCTGTGACGGCCCTTTTGAGATGCGACTTAATGTTGTTCCGGGGAAAACATATCAGGAAGGGGAAATGCGCCCTGTTTATAAAGGAGGAGGATTGGGAGCTGAGAAAAACCCAGCCTATGAATCCGGAAAGATTCCTGAAGTCAGAAAAACATACTCTCGTTTTGATATTGCTTATCCGTTTATGAATGAAAAACAGGTCGCTATGGGTGAAACCACCATCGGCGGCCGGAGAGAACTTTATAATCCTGAAGGGATGTTTGATATCATGTCCTTGGAAAGGATAGCATTAGAGAGGGCTTCATCTGCCCGGGAAGCCATAAAAATCATGGGGGAGTTGGCGACAAAATATGGGTACAGCGATGGAGGAGAATGTTTGACTGTTTGCGACTCTCAAGAAGCTTGGGTCTTTGAAATATTCGGAGCCACCCCCCTTCAAATCGGAGCTGTATGGGCTGCCAGAAGAGTGCCTGACGGAGACGTCTCCGTAAGCGCCAACCGCAGCCGGATAGGTGAATTGCAGCTTGATGACACCGAAAATTATATGGCCTCAGAAAATGTTATTTCTTTGGCCGAAAAGATGGGCTGGTATGAACCCGAAAAAAGTAAATCTTTTCGATTCAATGATGTTTATGATCCCATCGGGGAAGGGTATTACAGATACACCCGGAGAAGAGAATGGAGGGTATTGAGCCTTCTGTCTCCTCAGCTTAATCTTGATCCCGAAGACGGAGATGGATATCCCTTTTCCGTACAACCGGCGGAAAAGGTGTCGGTTCAAACTTTAATGTCCATACACCGGGATTACTATCAGGGAACCGAATATGATTTAACGAAAGGAATCGCAGCAGGCCCGTTTGATACGCCCAACCGATACAATGTGCCCAGCGGTCACCTCAAAAAAGGCCACATCGGCTGGGAAAGGCCAATCTCCTATAATAAATGCAGTTATTCATTCATTTCTCAATCAAGAGAGTGGCTTCCAGACTGTATCGGAGGGGTGGCTTGGTTCGGAGAAGATGATCCCAAAACAACCTGCTATATTCCGTTTTATTGCGGAATAGACACGATTCCTGAATCTTTTCAAAACGGAAGAAAAGATGTTTTCAGTCGAGATTCAGCCTGGTGGGCGTTTAATTTTTTAGGAAACTGGGCCGATTTAAAATTCAGTTACATAATAAAGGATATAAGAAAAGTTTACCGGAAAATTGAATCTGAATTTTTTGATCTCCAGCCGGTTATTGAAAACACCGCCCTCGAATTATACAAAAAAAGCCCCCAAAGATGTCAACAGTTTCTTACCAATTATTCAAATATCATGGCACAAAAAGTTGTTGACACATGGTGGGATTTAGCGGACCGCATGGTGGTGAAATATTCAGATGGATTGATCAATGAAGGGGCGGAAAATATCAGGGCCGGCTATCCAGAGGAATGGCTTGAACTGGCGGGATACGGTGAAAAAAAGATAAAAATCAAAAAATAAAAATTCTCTGCCATGGAGGAGAAAAAATGATTTTTCTTTCAAGAAAAAAAATGCGCATAGGTTTTTGGATGCTGTTATTCGCTGGAGGCATATTTTTCCATCATCATGTTCTTTATTCAAAAACAGAATTGAGTGAGGAAAATAAACTGCCGGTTGAAAAAATTCTTTCCATTTCCTCGATTTTAAGCGGCCGGGATGCCCCGGTATGGTCTCCGGATGGAACTAAAATCTTATTCATGTCCGGCCTTAAGGGAAAGCTGAATTTATGGTCTGTCTCTTATGAAAAAAAACACCTCACTCTAATCACGGAAGATGTCAGCTGATCAACGTCAATATAAAATTCCCTTCAACGACATTTAAAATTCCCGTTTTTTCTATATAACGGCGGTTCCGAAGAATCGCCCCAAAATACGAGCCTTTCAGAAGCCTCAGAATCGACTTTTATCTTCTCAGACATGGTCATGCCTTTTAACTTTTGCCGCTTCCATTCGATAACTGGGGAGATTCATC
>JAWODN010000112.1:0-25376 GCA_046483285.1 Candidatus Aminicenantota bacterium
ACTTCGATGAAGCCGTTGATGAAATCGATGTGGGATTCGGTGTCGTTGACCCAGAGAATATTATATTCATCGAATGTTTTCAGGTTTCCGGTGCGGTAATATTGTATAAGCTTTTCAATCACCTTCCGCTGCTGATCGTTTTCGGCGGCACCGGCTGCTTTTTCCAGCCAGAACACGATTTTTTCAATGGCCGGCCCGTAAAGCCCGTCGATGAAGTACACCTCCTCCGTTAGTTCTCCGTCTTTTTTCACCACTCTGGAATTGAGTCCATAGGAAGGAGGGGTGGGATTGTCTTCATCCGTGAGGCTTTTATAATAATCTTCCACTTCAGCCTGGGTCACACCTTCATAAAAGTTGACCGCGGAATCAGCGACCAGATCGCCTGTGGAATCCTGGCTGACTTTTTTGGCATCCACTTTGGGATCAAAAAGGACGGGCTCAAGAAAAGCGATGAATTCATTCAGGCTCTGCCCGTCTTTTACCGGGAAATCCGCGCCTTCACTGTTTTCAATCAAAGATTTGAAGTATTCGGGGCTGAATCCGGGAATGAACTTGTCGGTGGAGTAATGATGATGGATGCCGTTGGAAAACCAGACCCGTTTGGTGTAGACCATGAATTCCCTCCACTCGGGGGTGTTGCGGTTGCCCTGGTAGCCTTCCACCACGGCGTCGAGGGTTTTTCTTATGGTGAGGTTGTGCTTGTAATTCTGGTCGGTGACGATGTCCCGGCCCCACAGGGAAGCCTCACTGAGATAATATATCAGCTCTTTCTGCTTGGGAGTGAGGTCATTGAAGCCGGGGACTTGGTAGCGGAGGATTCTCAGGTCGGCGAACCGGTCGACTTCCCACTGAAAATCATCCGCCGCGTCCACCGGTCTTTCGGCCGGCTTTTGACACCCGGTGATAACAAAAAAAGCAGTCAACAGAAGCAATACCCATGTTTTTTTCATTTTTTCTCCTTTTTTCTCATCATGACATCTATCCTGACCTATTCATAAAAAAATGGCGATAGTCTTTTTATGGGCATTTTTTCAGAGGAATGCAAGGAATTTCTGAAAATGACAGCTGAAACGTTTCTGTTTGCTTTTCCTCTCATTATAATCCCCATTTTTTTACCCTTCGGGCGGGGTCCTGAGGAGCGAAGCGACGTGAGGATCTTAGACGCCTCCGTTCTTTATAATCTATCCGTCTAAGGTTGCCACGGCCTGCTCCTCAGGCCTCGCAATAAAACTTTGTTGCAGGTCATTCGCGGTGAAGGACCACAGCTTCATGCCCTGCGCCTCGCATCTGCGGCAATCCCGGCCCGTGAATAGGCCAGGCTATATACCATAATGAGCTGAACTTCTGCAATTTGAAAAAGTCAAGGTAACCGTCTCTTATTAAGACGTTTACACTTTGGAGGTCCTCGCCAGCCTGACTTATACCTTAGTCTGAATTTCATGGGAGCGGGTGATGCATCGCCGCCACGCAGATGTCCCCAGCGAGGACATCCGCTCCGATTCCGGCTTCGCTCTCCTCTCCTGCGGAGAGGAACCGTGCCCGCTCAGCCTTCATACGGGCCGGCTTATCCACCATCCCGCCCCCATGACATCAGTTCAAAAGTGATTTTCATCGTTTCTGGTGTATTATACCCATGACGAATGACTTAGAAAATCGTTTTCTTGCGGCCATGGGAGCGAAGAAGACTTAGATAGACCCAGATGGACCAGATAGACTAAAAGAATGCAACAAACGCAACAAACGCAACAAACGCAATAAACGCAACGAACGCAATAAACGCAACGAACGCAACCGCAGCGAGCATAACGAGGCACTCTAAGATTCTCGTCGCTTCGCTCCCCGGGACGACATGCCGCTTTGTCATTGCGAGGCTTGCGTCAGCAAGCCGTGGCAATCCCTTCCTGCCACTTTGTCATGGCGAGCGGCCGAAGGCCGCGTGGCCATCCCTTTCTGCCTCGTGAAAGCGGAACCCACCGCCCATACGAGGCAGTCAGGGATTCCGAGGCACTGCGTGCCTCGGAATGACAGACTCAAAAGTGCTCCGCTCCGGGAATGACATTGGGATCATTGTCATGGTTCGCGGTGTGTTTTTTCATTTAAGCCGGGAAGGGGTGATCACTTGTCAAAGTAAAAATGATATATTATTATAACAAGCAAATCGATATATTTAGATATTTAGATATTTAGGTATGTTGCAGGCCATTAAAATCCGGGATGAGTTGAATGATGAAAAAACTAATTGATTTTTTCAGGGCGATGGGTGAAGAGGTGAGGGTCAAGATCATTAATATGCTCCTAAAAGAAGAGATGTGTATTTGTGAACTGATTGAGGAGCTGAATCTGTCGCAATCATCTGTTTCTCATCATATCAAAATTTTAAAACAAGCTGAGCTGGTTAAGGACCGGCGTTGCGGTAAATGGACATTTTATTCTATCAATAAAGCAGGATTTGAAGCTCATGTTGAGAGCCTGGAGAAAATTTTTGCAAATCCGGTAAAAAAGTATGAATACACGGAAAAAACTGAACCTAAAATAGAATGTTCGGGTTATAAAAACTGAAATGAATTAAAAGGAGGGGAATCATGTTTAAAAAAGCTGTCTTAGCAACCGACTTTTCACCAGGTGCCGAAAAGCTGCTCGGCTGCCTGGGCGAACTTAAGGCATTGGGCACAAAAGAAATAATCCTCACCTGGGTCATGGAGATCAATCTCGCCGGCGGACCAAGCGGCTCATTGCAAGAGGAACACAAAAAAAAGCTTGAGGATAAGGTGAGGGAAATTGAAAAAATGGGGTTCAAGGCAATTTATGAAGCGCCGATTGGGCTTCCCGCCGGAGAAATCAATGCTGTTGCAGAAAAAACCGGGGCGTCGCTGATTGTTATCGGATCCCGCGGCCGGAACAAAGTCCGGGAGTTTTTTCTGGGAAGCACGGTCTCAGACCTGATCAGGCAAACCCGTACGAAAGTGTTGATTGAACGGATAAAGCTGGTTGAAAGCCTGGGTAAAAAAGATTGCCAATTGGTTTGTGAACGGAAATTCGAGTCGATCTTGATGCCTACCGACTTCTCTCCGGCTGCTGCAGAAGCGGAAAAAGTTGTCAGCAGCTTGGCTGAACATGCGGGCAAGATAGTTTTGGTGTCTGTTGTTGACCAGGGCGAAACCGAAGATGATATCTCCGCACTCAAGACCAAGGCCTCGAAACAACTTGACCAGCTTAAAAAAAGATGCCGGTCAGCCTGCCCGGCGGTGAAAGTGCGGATAGAAACCGGAATCGCCTCGAAACACATAAAAGCCATAGCCGAAGAAGAGGACGCCACCCTGATTGTCCTGGGGATGCGCGGCAAAGGCGGTGTGGAAGGCCTGGTGCTGGGCAGCACGGCCGAAACCGTGGCCCGCACCTCTAACCGCCCTGTCTTGCTTGTTCCTGCCGCCAAGCCGTCAAGAAAGGAAGAAGTCAAATGAAAATCAGCACCGGGATGATGAACGGACCGGTGTTGCGGCGAAGAAATGCTTTTCTCATTGATGGGAGGTTAGATAGTTGTGAGTGAACAGAAAGAGTATGAACTTGGATTTTTTCATAAGTATTTAACGGTCTGGGTGGCATTATGTATCATAATCGGCATTGGCTTGGGAGCGGCTTTTCCCTGGGCAGCGGAGTTTTTAAACTCGCTGGCTGTGGCCCAGGTGAACATTCCTGTAGCTGTTTTTCTTTTCGCCATGATGTACCCAATCATGGTCCAGATTGATTTCAAGGAAGTTTCCAACGCCTTCAAGGCGCCGAAGCCGGTTATTCTGACTTTGGTGGTTAATTGGGCGATCAAGCCTTTTACCATGTTTTTCTTTGCGTGGCTGTTTATGCGTGTGATCTGGCTGCCGTTTATAGATGACACCATGGCCGGTGAATACACGGCCGGAATGATTCTCCTGGGAATTGCCCCCTGCACGGCCATGGTTCTGGTTTGGAGCTACCTGGCTCGCGGTTTCATGGGCCTGACCCTGGTGATGGTGGCCTTGAATTCGCTGACCATGCTGGTGCTCTATGCGCCATTGGGCAACTTCCTGCTTGGTGTCGCTGAGATGTCAGTGCCTTTCATGACCATATTCTTAAGCGTTATGCTCTATGTTGGTGTATCCCTGGTGGCCGGATATTTCAGCCGCCGCCGTCTGATCAAGACCCGGGGGATTGACTGGTATGAAAGGGTTTTCCTGAAGCATATGGGTACGATATCAATTATCGCCCTGCTGTTAACATTGATATTTCTTTTTATGCTTCAAGGCGGGGTGATTCTTGAAGCGCCTTTGGTGGTCGGCATGATCGCTTTGCCGTTGATTATACAGACTCTCTTTATTTTTGCCATCGCTTACCTTGTGGCCAAATTCATCGGAATCACTTACGAAGACGCTGCGCCTTCGGCTATGATTGGTGCCAGCAATCACTTTGAAGTGGCGATCGCCACTGCGGTGACAGTATTCGGTCTGGGTTCCGGCGCCGCCCTGGCCACTGTGGTGGGGGTGTTGATCGAAGTCCCGGTTATGCTGATTCTGGTCCGCATCTGTCTGCGCACTAGAAAGTGGTTTCCCCGTAAAGCTTAAATCCGTTTTCCGTCTTTAACCACCGGTTTCCCGTTTTTGATGACATGGGTGACCGGGTTGATGCCGTAGTGATAGAAAAGATAGGCATAATTGGGGGCATCACAGAGGATGACATCCATTTGCTTGCCTGTTTCCAGGCTTCCTATACGGGAATGCCGGCCGACCGCGTAGGCCGCGTTGGCCGTTACGGCATTCAGCGCTTCTTCCATGCCCATTTTCATGGTGTAAACACCCAGCTGCATGATAAAAAAGAGGGATTCGGTCATGGAACTTCCGGGGTTAAAGTCCGTAGCCAGAACAACTGCGGCTCCGGAATCGATGAGAGCGCGGGCGGGCGCCCTTTTTTCCTGCATTAGAAAAAACGGGACACCGGGAAGCAGAACAGCCGCCGTATCGCTTTCCGCCAGCCGTTTGATGCCCTCTTTGGACACCGCGATCAAATGTTCGGCGGAAGCCGCGTTTTCTTCAGCGGCCAGTTGGGCGCCCCCCAGCGACGCAAACTCATCTGCGTGGATTTTAATTTTAAAGCCGTTTTTTTTTGCGGCGCGCACAAGCCGCCGCGTTTCTTCCACTGAATACACCCCTTCCTCGCAGAAAACATCAAAAAATTCAGCTAAGCCGGAGGCTTTGATTTCCGGAATGACGGTTTCAATAAGGAGATCCATATATTTATTTTTCCGGTTTTTGTATTCACGCGGAACTTCATGGGCTCCCATGAAGGTGGAAATGATTTCAGCAGGGTGGGACCGGCCGGCCTCCTTCAGCGCCTGCAGCTGTTTGATTTCATCTTTGAGATTCAACCCGTATCCGCTCTTGGCTTCCACGGTGGTGGTGCCGTGCAGCAGCATGCTGTCCAAACGCTTCAAGCATGAATTCACCAATTCTTCCCGTGAAGCTGTGCGGGTTTGATCCACCGTGGACTGGATGCCCATCCCCATTTCGGCCAGCTGTTGATAGGTGGCTCCTTGCAGGCGAAGCTTGAATTCTTCTTCCCGGCTTCCTGCGAAAGGGAGGTGGGTGTGGCTGTCGATTAATCCCGGAAGAGCTGTCAGCCCCCTGCCGTCGATGGATACGCATCCGGATTCTTCTTGAACCTGATGCTTCAGTTCCCGGTCAGAACCGATGAAGACGATGGTTCCCCGGCGGGATGCCATAGAGGCGTTTTTCATCTCGCCCGCGGTTTGAAATTCAGGCTTCCTTTTGGGAATCGCCCCTCCGCAGGTGACGATCTGGCTGCAGTTTTTTATGATCAAGTCAGCTGAAATCATGAGGCGTTTTTCTCACGGACGCATTCTTTTTTTTGCGAATAAAAGAGGGTGTTTCGTATGAATCCCATTGCTTTTCCCAAGCAGGGCGGCTACTTTTTTCCCAGGTCGGCTCTTCACTTTTCGGCTCGAATAAGTAGGGGGGAGTTTTTTGAGAAACCTCAAACGGAGGAGGTGTTGGATGTCTGGGGTGGGAAATGATTTCCTGGGGAGCCACATGTTCATTTTTTTCATTTTGTTCGAATCCGGTGGCTATGACTGTGACCTTGACCATCTCTTTCATGGATTCATCGATAACGGTTCCAAATATGATATTGGCATCAGGATGTGCCTGCTGGTGAATCAATTCGGAGGCTTTGGACACTTCGTGCAGGCGGATGTCTTTGCCGCCGGTGATATTGATGAGCACACCGTGCGCGCCGGCGATGGAAGTGTCGACAAGAAGCGGGGAAGAAACGGCTTTCTGCGCGGCGTCGACAGCCCGGGTTTCTCCGGAAGCCATTCCTGTTCCCATGAAGGCCATTCCCATGCCTTTCATAATGGATTTGACGTCGGCGAAATCAAGGTTGATCAGGCCGGGCCGGGTGATCAAATCAGAAATGCCCTGGACAGCCTGCCTGAGAATATCATCCGCCATTTTAAAGGCTTCGTTTATGGATGTTTCCAGATTGACCGTTTCCAGCAGCCTCTCATTGGGGATGGAAATGACGGTATCCACCGCGGATTTCAGTTCGGTCAGCCCCTCCTGGGCCTGCTGGGAGCGGATGCGTCCTTCAAAATTGAAAGGCAGGGTAACGATGGCGATAGCCAAAACATCCATTTCCGATGCGAGGTTGGCCAAAACCGGAGTGGCTCCTGTTCCGGTTCCCCCTCCCAGTCCGGATGTGAGGAAGACCATATCCGCTCCTTCAAGACACTCCAGCAATTTTTCCGTGTCTTCCATAGCGGCTTCACGGCCGATGTCCGGGCGTCCGCCGGATCCAAGTCCCTTGGTTAATTTTGAGCCGATTTGGAGCTTGATTCCGGCTTTGTTGGTATTCAAGGCTTGGAGGTCGGTGTTAACGGTGATGAATTCCACCCCTGGAATCCGTGACTCAATCATCCGGTTGACGGCATTACCGCCACCCCCTCCAATGCCGACGACCTTGATTTTTGCGCCGGCGTCCTCGTCGACCAAGTGGAATTTAAGTTTGTTTTTGGATTCTTCATTCATATTGACCTCCTAGGCTTCCTTGAGCCAATTTTTTAATTTGCCCCAGAAACCTTGTTTTTTTTCTCGAGTGAACCCTCTTTTTTTCCATTGATTATAACCATATAAAATCAATCCCACCGCGGTGGCGTAATCCGGAGTATTGACCCGGTCCACCAATCCCCCGATACCCGCCGGGTCTCCTCTCCTGACCGGCAGATCAAACACCCCTTCCGCCACTTCTTCCAACCCCTCAAGCAAAGCGGTCCCGCCGGTCAGCAGAACCCCTGAATTCAGGGATTTTTCATAACCCATTCTTTTGATGTCATTATCCACCAGGCGGAAAATCTCTTCGGCACGGGGCTGAATGATTTCCGCCAACAGCTGGCGGGAAAGGATCCGGGGTTTCTTCCCCCTTCCGACGGAGGGAACTTCAATGGTGTCCTGGTCTTCAACCAGAGGGCTGGACACGCAGCCGAATTTCTTTTTTATTTTTTCCGCTTCGGGTATGGGTGTCCGTAATCCGACCGCGATGTCGTTTGTGAAATTATCGCCTCCGATGGGAATCACGGAGGTATACCAAAGGCTTCCCCGTTCGAATATCGCCACTTCTGTGGTGCCTCCGCCGATATCAATTAATCCCACTCCCAATTCCATCTCATCATGGGTCAACACCGCTTGACTGGTGGCGATTTGGTTGAGGACAATCTGTTCGATTTCAATGCCGGCTCTGGCCAAACACGTTTTCAGGTTTTGAACCGATGTGACGGCGCCGGTGACGATATGAACGTTGACTTCCAGTTTAATGCCGCTCATTCCAAGGGGATCTTTAATTCCGTCCTGTTCATCCACCACAAATTCCTGCGGGATGATATGGATCACGTCCCTGTCGGGAGGAATGGATACAGCTTTGGATTGATCGATGACCCGGTTGATGTCCTCCCGGGTGATTTCCCGGTTTTTACCGGAGACGGCGATAACTCCGCGGCTGTTGAAACTTTTAATGTGGGCTCCGGAGATGCCGATGAATCCGGAATCAATTTCGACCCCCGCCATCAATTCGGCCTCTTCCTGGGCTTTTTTTATGGCCTCTACGGTTGTGTCCAGATTAACCACCACTCCTTTCCGCAGCCCCCGGGATTCACAATTGCCGATTCCTATGATTTCAATCTTTTTTTCTTCTGTGATTTCTCCGATGATCGCGGCGATTTTTTTAGTCCCTATATCAAATCCGACAATATAGCCGTTCTTTGGCATCAGCTTCCCTCCTTCAGGACACCGGCCCGATGAACTCCGGCCGCATGATTCCAGGGTGTTAAGATGAAGCGGTCCTCAAATCGAAGATCGATGGATTTCATTTCGCTGTATTGTGCGAACAAACTCAAGTTATCCAGGTAAGTTCGGATTTTTGGGAAAAAATCCTTATCGCCCAGAATGAGGAACACGGAGTGGCCGCGGAGTTTAACCGTAACATTATGGATGCGGGAAAAATCGAGAATTTCCACTTGCCGCCGGATTTCGGGATCCAATTCTTCCAAACACTGCCATGCCAGTTCGAGTTTGTGTGCGCTGTGCCTCTGAAATGAACCATCATCCGTCAGTAAGGGCAGTTCCGGACTCAACCAGTCATCGGACTCTTCCAAAATGACGCCCTCACGGTCGATCAAAGCGTAGCCGTTTTTTTGGATGACTGCAGCCGGTATACGCTCTTCTATGGAAATTTTCAGCGAAGATGGAAAAAGTTTTCGGATACGTGCGTCTTTGATGCGGGGGTGGGTGATGACCTTCTGCTTCAGTCTCTGCATATTGAGGAGAACGATGTTTCCCAGGTTTCTTCCGTCCATATAAGCTTTCAGGTCCGATTGAATCCGGGTGTCCCGGCAGGCGATTTCCACGTTTTTGATCTGGAGTTCATCGCAGGTGATCACATAAAGCCAGGCTTGCTGCAGCCCCAGGAAAAAACCTCCCGCACACAGAAAGGCAAGCAGAACATGCCCAAATTTAAGTTTGACTTTCCGGTGCATTTTGGAAGTCTTTGCCCGCTCTCTCCGGCGGAATTGGTCCGGACGTGAAAATAAAGGCTGGACTTTATATCTGATGGTTGGATTGAGATTAACCGCCATTTTTTTTCTCTTTCAAACGCTTTACCGTTTCCGGAATAATTTTGGGGATGCTTCCCGCGCCCAAGACCAGAATCATATCCTGGGGCAGAGCTGTTTCAGCGATCCGTTCCGGTATTTTATTTATGTCGGGTTCAAAATAAACATTCTTGTGTCCGAACTGATTCACCTCATTGAATAAAGCTTCTCCATTGATTCCCGGGATGGGTTCTTCTCCCGCCGGATAGACTTCAGTCAGGAACAGGATGTCCGCTTGATTGAAGGCCGTGCTGAATTCCTGCATAAGCAGGGAAAGCCGGCTGTACCGGTGGGGCTGGAAAACCACGACGGTGCGGCGCGTCCAGCCGCGTTTGGCCGCCTCCAGGGTTTTGGTGATTTCGGTGGGATGATGGGCGTAGTCTTCAATCACCATAATACTATCAATGGCGGCTTTACATTCGAATCTTCGGCCGATACCGGAGTATTTCTCCAAGGCGTCAAGAATGACCGGGACGGGAATATCTAAGTCCAAGCCCACCGCCACCGCGGCCATGGCATTGTAAATGCTGTGCACTCCCGGCACATTCAGTTTCAACCGGCCGAGCTCTTTATTCTGATAATAAAGTTTAGAAGAGCTTTTAAATTCTTTGAATTTTTGGTCGCGGGCGAAGATATCCGCTTGAGCGGAAAACCCATATGTGATGAGATTTCGTTCCAGCCTGGGAATCAGGCTTTGAAGATTGGGGTCGTCCAAACACAGAACGACAGGGCAATAAAAAGGAACTTTGTTGGCGAAATCAACAAAAGTGTTTTTGATTTCATCAACGGTTTTATACTGGTCGAGATGTTCCTGATCCAGATTGGTGAGAACTGCGATAAAAGGGGATAAATAAAGAAAAGAACGGTCGCTTTCATCCGCTTCAGCCACGATGAAGTCGCCTTCGCCCAGCTTGGCGTGAGCGCCTACGGTATTCAAGCGGCCTCCCACGATTATAGTGGGGTCAAACTCCGCGGCTTCAAGTATGTGGGCGATCATGGAGGTAGTGGAGGTTTTTCCATGCGATCCGGCGACAGCGATTCCATTTTTCAAACGCATCAATTCAGCCAGCATTTCAGCCCGCGGGATCACCGGGATTTTTTGCTGTTTGGCTTCCGTCACTTCCACATTGTCCTGTTTGATGGCTGATGAGATCACCACCACATCCGCTCCCGCAACGGACCGGGCGTCATGGCCGATGGTGATTTCCGCTCCCAAATCCGTCAGCCTCTGGGTGGACATGTTTTGAGCGACATCAGAACCGGAAACCTCATATCCTAAATTCAGCAAAACTTCCGCGATTCCGTTCATGCCGGTTCCCCCGATGCCGACCATGTGTATGTGTTTGAGTTTATTGTAGCTTTTTTTCACCACTGCTATTTTTCCTTTTCCTTTCCGGACATGAGACGGAAACATAAATCAGCGATCCGCTCGGCCGGATTTTGAATTCGCATTGACTCCAGATTGCGTTCCATTTGATTCAATTTGTCCGGGTGATGGATAAAATCAGCAATTGTCTCTGTGAATGATTCGACTGTAAAATCCTCCTCGCGCAGGATGAGGGCTCCGCCGGCTTTTTCCAGAACCCGGGCGTTTTGCTCCTGATGGCTTTCGGAGGCCTTCGAGAAAGGAATCAAAACGGCGGCTTTCCGGGCGGCGATCAATTCGGCGATGGTGGTGGCCCCGGCGCGGCACATCACCAGATCAGTTTTTTGGAACTGCCCGGGCATATCATGTGAAAATGAAAATATCTGAGCGTCGCCGAATCCCGCCCCCCGGTAGCCGTCTTCAACCCAGGAAAGGTCATCAGGCCCGGTTTGATGTGAAATGTGGAGTTGATTTTTGAAAATTTTCAGGAGGGGAAGAGATTCAACCATTTTTTTATTAATGAAATGAGACCCCTGACTTCCGCCGAATATAAAAAGAGACAAATGCTCATTTCGGGTTTTCGGGGGGAGTTCATAAAACGCATCCCGAACCGGATTTCCCAGGAATACGCCTTTTCCTTTGAATTCGGGCAATGATTCTTCAAAAGCGGCCACAGCCTTATGGACCCTGGGAAGAAGCAGACGGTTGGTCAATCCGGGATGGAGGTTTTGCTCCATGATCATGGCTGGAATCCGTTTCCAAGAAGCGGCCAATAAAACCGGTCCGGAGCTGTATCCTCCCATACCGACGGCGAGATCCGGTTGAACCTGCCGAAGTATCCGTAAGGATTTCCATAAAGCCCCGGGAAGGAGAAACAAGGATTTCAACGCCGACAAACCTTTTCCTTTTAAACCTTTCAGGCGGAGAGTGATATAGGGCTCTCCGCTTTTTTCGAGAATTTCCCGTTCAACCGGCCGGCCTGTTCCCACAAACAAAGTCTGAAGCCGGGGGTCTCTTTTCTTCAGCGCGGCGGCTAGGGTTAAGGCCGGGTAAAGATGTCCGGCCGTCCCGCCGCCGCTGAAAAGAACCGTTCGTGTCTTCATTTTTTTCGGTGCCCCGGTTTGCGCTGCGAAATATGCAGCAGAATGCCGATTCCGGTTAAAGTGACGAATAAAGAAGATCGTCCGTAACTGAGCAAGGGAAGCGGCAAACCTGTCGCCGGCCCCAAGCCCAGGACGACGCTGATGTTAAGTAAAGCCTGAATGAATAATGACAGGGATATTCCCGCCGCGGCTAAACGGCAAAACACAGTGGGGGCATTGCGGGATATGACCAGTCCCCGCCATAAAATAATTCCAAATAAAATGAGCACGGCCAAGGCTCCCACCAGGCCCAGCTCTTCGCCCAGGATGGCATAGATATAGTCGGTGTGAGCGCAAGGGAGGAAAAACAATTTTTGAGTGCTTTCTCCGATACTGACGCCCAATAATCCGCCGGCTCCCAGAGCGAGTTTTGACTGATAGGCCTGAAAACCGCTTCCCAGGATGTCTGTTTCAGGGGAGAGGAATGACATGACTCTGCCAAGGCGGTAGTCAGCCTGAAAAAGGTAAACGGAAAATATCACGGCAAAGAGCAGCCCTAAAAATGCGAAGTGCTCCAGCCGGACTCCTCCGATGAACAACATGGCCGCCCCGATGGTGAAAACCAGCAGAGCGGTTCCGTAATCCGGCTCTTTGATAATCAATAAAACCGTAAGTAAAATCACAGCGCCCGGGAACAGCAGCGATTGAGCCTTTTTCATCCGGTCCTGTTTTCTGCTCATGATGAGAGCAAGAAACAGTATCAAACTGAGCTTAGTTATTTCGGACGGCTGAAGGCGGAAACCACCCAGCATGATCCAGCGGTTGGTGTTTCCCACCGAAGGCATCATTAAAGCCGCCGCCAGAAACAGAATGGAGGCCGACATCATTCCGTAGATGAACAGGGGTTTTTGATAAAAAGGGGTTTTAGAAGAGAGAATAATGATCACGGCGGTGAAGCCCAGGGCGACTCCTCCCAGTTGGTTGAGAAAAAAATAAAAAGACTGCTGGTGTCGTTCGGCTGCCAGCACCGCGGATGAGCTGAACACCATAACCAAGCCGACCGACAATAAAGCGATAGCGGTTAGAGCCAGAAACTTGTCAAAACCGAAACGCCGGAAAATTTCCATCTTAACCCCCGGCCTCCCGGGATTTCAGATTCCGGACTTCCTGCTTAAAAATTCGGCCCCTGTGCTCAAAATTTTTGAACATATCAAAACTGGTGCAGCCGGGAGCCATGATGACGACGTCTCCCGGTTCGGCTGAGAGAAAACTCTTCTCCACAGCGTCCCGCATTCCCGCGGCGTCCAGCAGGGGGACGGTTCCGTTGAATTCCCGCCGGATTTTTTCCCGGCATTCCCCCAGTAAAATAACTTTTTTTACCCTTTTCCTTACCTCCGGTTTGAGCCTGGAGAATTCTCCTCCCTTGTCTTTGCCTCCCATAATAAGAATGACGGGCCGGTCAAAGCTTTGGATGGACTTAAGCGCGGCGTCCACATTGGTGGCTTTGGAGTCATTGTAAAATTCAACTTTATTTACAATCCGGACTTTTTCCAGCCTGTGCTCCAATCCTTTAAAATTTTTGACACTCTTCCGGATGGAGCCGGGGTCGGCTCCGAAGATCCTGGCTGTCAAGGACGAGGCCATCACATTTTCCTGGTTGTGGATTCCGGTCAAGGGGATTTCTGAAACCGGCATTAAGGGTTCAATCAGCCCTGTGTTCAAAAAGAGCCATCCCTTTTCCAGCCAGCATCCTTGGAGGGGGCCATGGGAGCGGGAAAATCCGAATGTTTTTCCCGGGGATTTTTTCTGGGCGCCCCAAACCAGAGGATCATCCCGGTTCAGCACCGCCGCGCCCGCGGGCGTCAAGGCGCGGAGAAGATTCAGCTTAGAGGAAACATAGTTTTCATATGTCTGGTGCCAATCAATATGGTCCGGCGATAAATTGAGAAGGACTGCGGTTTCGACGGAAAAAGAATCAATCCGGCTCAGCTGGAAGCTGGAAAGTTCCGTGATGTAAATATGGTTTTTGTCATCATTTTCCACCATGCTGATAAGCGGGGTTCCGATGTTCCCGGCCAGAAAGACATTCTGTCCTGCGTCTTTGAGAATATTATAAGTCAGGGAGGCCACTGTGGATTTTCCGTTGGAGCCGGTTATTCCTGCGATTCGGCCCTGGATATACCAGGAAGCTAATTCGATTTCACTGATAATTTTTTTACCGCGGCGGGCCGCTTCTTGAAAGACAGGGAGATCGGGAATGCCGGGGCTGGTGACGATGAGATCAGCTTCCAAAAATGATTTTAGGGTGTGTCCGCCGGCTTCCAGGTTGATTCCGCGTTTTACCCACCGGCGCGCGGTTTCTTCCAATTCGTTCCCTGACCGGCTTTCACTGACCTTTATCCGTGCCCCTTTTTTTAAAAGAAAACGGCATACCGCTTCCCCGGTGGCGCCGAATCCGGCAACGAGTATGTTTTTATTCTTCAACTTCATTTTATCGCAACTTCAATGTGGTCAAACTGAATAAAGAAAAAAAGATGGCGATGATCCAGAAACGGACCACGATTTTCTGTTCGGACCAGCCCGCCAATTCGAAATGATGATGGAGGGGCGCCATTTTAAAAATACGTTTTCCGCCGCTTAAACGGAAATAGGAAACCTGCAGCATAACGGAGAGTGCTTCCAGAATAAAAACCCCGGCCACCATAAACAGAAGCAGTTCCTGTTTGATCATGAGAGCGACCGCCCCCAAGGTGCCTCCGAGGGAAAGGGCCCCCATATCTCCCATGAAAATTTCCGCGGGATGGCAGTTGAACCACAGAAATCCGAGGCAGGCTCCTGACATGGCTCCCATAAAAACCGTTAACTCTGCGGCCAAAGCGACCCTCGGGATATTCAGGTACTCAGACCAAAGAGCATGTCCGGCGATATAAGACAGGGCGGTGAAAGCGGATGCGCCGATGAGAGTCAGGCCGATCGCCAAGCCGTCCAGCCCGTCCGTCAGGTTGACGGCATTGGAAGACCCCACCAGGATGAATAAGATCCATGGGAAATAAAAAATCCCCAAGAAAGGTGTCCATTTTTTAAAAAACGGCACAGCCAGGTGAAGATCAAACTGGTTGAAAAAACCAAGGTAAACCAGAATTCCGCCGATAAAAGCGGCAATAACCAGCTGAAAGATGAATTTATAACGGGCGATCAATCCTTTGGATTTTTTCTTACGGATTTGCAGATAATCATCCCAGAATCCCAGAGTCCCGAAAAGCGCCATGGTCAACATGGCCAGCCACACATATATATTGCTCAGGTCCCCCCATAACAAGGTCGGAACCAGGGTCGCTGCCAGAATGAGCAATCCGCCCATGGACGGGGTGCCTTTTTTTGACATATGAGATTTCGGTCCCAGTTCACGAATTTCTTCTCCCAACTGGTGCTTTTTTAAAAACCGGATCAGCCAGGGCCCGAAAATCATACAGATCATAAGAGCGGTGATTCCTGCCAAAGCGGTCCTGACGGTGATATACCGGAAGACATTAAAAAATATGAAAGTGTCCTGTTGGGGAACAAGAAGCCAAAGCAGCATGGTTATTTTATCCTTTTTAATGCATCCGTGATTTTTTCCATATGAATTCCCCTGGAACCTTTGACCAGGATGACATCTCCAGGTTCAGCCAAAGAAGGAAATTCGGCGGCTCCTTCCGAAGAATTTTTGTATGAATACACCCGGTGTGCGGGCAAACCGGCTTCACGGGCTCCCTCCGCCATAAAAAAAGCCAGATTTCCGACAGTGGCGAGCAAATCAATACCCAGTTCGGCGGCGCTCCGGCCTGCCTGAAGATGGTATTGAATTTTATTTTTCCCCAGTTCCAGCATGTCACCCAAAATCGCGATTTTTCTTCTTCCGGGGAGGAGCACCAGGCTTTTAAGAGCTTCATCCAGGGCGGCCGGGCTGGAATTATAGGAATCATCGATGAGTTTGATATCTTTTCCTGGAAAGTGCAGGCGCCCCCGCATTTCATAAGGCTGCAGGCCGGCGGCCCGAGCGATCACATCCTCAGCGGGGATGGAAAATTCAAGGGAAACTGCGGCGGCGGCAAGGAAATCAGTTAAATAGCTGCGGTTGAAAAACGGGATGGAGGCGGGATGATTTTTTCCGGAGTAGAAAAGTTCAAAATTGATTTTTTCCCATCCTTCCAGATGGATGTGACCGGCTTTTATATCCTTTTTGCCTGTGGTGCCGAAACGGATCACTTTTCCGGCTTTTTTGGTGCTCATTTTGCGGACCAGCGGATCATCCTGGTTGAGAATGGCTGTTCCCCCGGGTTTCATGCCATGGAGGATTTCCTCTTTGGCCTGGGCGATTTGATTTAGATTATCAAAATATTCCATGTGCACCGGATGCACATTGATGACAACCGCCACGTCCGGCGGCGCGATTTTTGTCAGGGCTGAGATTTCTCCGGGGGAACTCATGGCGTATTCCAGGACCGCGATCTCGTGACCGGGCTGAAGGTTAAGCACGGAGAGGGGAAGCCCGAGATGGTTATTATAATTTCCTTCAGATTTCATGACCCGGTAGCTGCCGGCGAGCAGAAAAGCCGTGAATTCTTTGGTGGTGGTTTTCCCCGCACTTCCGGTTATGCCCACCACGCGGGCGGGGTGATGTTCCAGCACCGAGCGGGCCAGGGATTGTAATGCCGCAAGTGTGTCATCCACCTGAATAACGGCGAAGCGGGAAGGGAGGGTGCTGATTTTTCTGGATACCACGGCGCCGGCCGCGCCTTTTTGCGCGGCGTGTCCAATGAATTCATGTCCGTCTCTTTCTCCGGAAACCGCGAAAAACAATTCACCTTTTTTGACCCGCCGGGAATCAATACTGTAACCGGTAAAATGGAGCGACGGCCGGCCTTGCAGGATTTTTGCGCCTGTCCAGGCGGCGATTTGTTCAACATTGAGTTCAGCCATGACCAACGTCTTTCATGCCGTTTATGATTTCCCGGACGACTTCGCGGTCGTCAAAATGGATAACCCGGTCCTTGATGATCTGATAGTTTTCATGTCCTTTGCCTGCGATGAGAATCATATCTCCCGGCCGGCCCATAAAGACAGCCTTGCGTATGGCCTTTTCACGGTCGGGTTCGATCTCATAACGCCGGTTTCCGGTTTTGCTGAATCCGGCTTCTATCTGAGAAATAATGGCCATAGGATCTTCCGAACGGGGATTGTCCGAGGTGATGATTGTCCAATCCGCTGCGTTTCCGGCCTCCATGCCCATCCGCGGCCTTTTCGTCTTGTCGCGGTCGCCCCCGGCTCCGAAAATGAGAATAACGCGGCCGGAGGATAATTCCGATGCGGTTTCAAGCAGGTTTTTCAGAGCGGCGTCGGTGTGGGCATAATCGACATATATGTCAAGACCCTGGGGATTGGTGATTTTTTCAAAACGGCCGGGGATGCAGGAAAGCCGCTTGATTCCCTTTTCGATGGCTGGAATCGGTATGTTCAGGATCAAAGCCGTGCTGACCGCGGCAAGAATATTGTAAAAATTCGGTTTCCCCAGGAGAGGCGAATTCACTTTAACCAGCCCGAAAGGGGACGTCACCGAAGCCATAATTCCCTTGCGGGAAAAAACGGTATTCAGAGGATGCACCAAGGCGCGTGATTCCAAACCGAAGGTGACAGCCCGGGAAGGAAATTCATGCAGCAGTTTTTGCCCCCAGCTGTCATCCGAGTTGATGACGGAAACGCATTTTTCCTCCAGGGAAAACAGTTTTTTCTTGGCTTCGAAATATTTCTCTATGGTTCCGTGAAAATCCAAATGTTCTCCGCTGAGGTTTGTGAACACTGCCGCATCAAAATGAACGGCCTCTGTGCGTTTTAACTCTAAAGAATGGGAAGATATTTCCATTATGCAGTGTGACGTTTTGTTATCCAGAAGAATCCGCATGAGCCGTTGAAGGTCCGGGGCCTCGGGCGTGGTTCTTTCCGCCGCCTGCTTAAGCCCGGGGCCCCGGTAAGAAATTGTGCCGATGACACCAGGGGAGTGACCGTTTTGGAGGAGAATTGATTCAAGGAGGTAGGTCACCGTGGTTTTCCCTTTGGTTCCGGTGACGCCGGCCACTTTCATTCGGGAGGAGGGATGCCCGAAAAAATGAGCCGAACACCGGGCCAAAGCGGAGCGCGCGTCTTGGACTTGAATCCAGGTTTTCAAAAATTGAGGAGGGACTGGATTCTCCGAAAGAACGGCGGCCGCTCCGTTTTTCAGGGCGTTTTCAACAAATCGATTTCCATCGGCATTTTCACCTTGAAGGGCGGCGAATAAAAATCCGGGTTTGACTTTTCTGGAGTCATATGCAATTCCCCGTATTGGAAGGGAGGGATCTCCGCTGATCTTGATATGCGGCAGGTCTTTGGTCAAATTATTTATATTCACTATCTTCTGACTCTCTTTTATCGGCGGCAATGATCGTTTTTATGGAATGGCCGGGAGATGGAAACCCAAGATATCTGACAATATGGGAAGAGGCTTTCCGGTATAAGGGGGCCGCCACCTCGCTTCCGTAAAAACCGCCTTGGGGTTCATCGATGACGATGATTATGGAGAGCAGCGGATGGTCCGCGGGAAAAAAACCCATGAACGAAGAAGTATGAGCCTGGGCGGAGTATGCTCCGGTGGCCCGGTCAATTTTTTGAGCCGTGCCGGTTTTTCCTGCGATGTCATATTTATCAAAAGCCGCGTTTTTGCCGGTTCCTTCCCGCACCACTCTTTTCATATATTCGGTCAAGAGGCGGGCGGTGGATTCAGAAACCACCCGGTCCCCGGAAGGTTGGTTTCTCCGGGGTTCCCCGGCATAGGAAAGATCCGGCGTCACCCTTGGCGGCACCAGGATCCCTCCGTTCGCAATGACATTCATGGCTTGAAGGATCTGAAGCGGAGTCACCGATATTTCATATCCGATGGAGAGAAAAGCCCAAGAGTTTTTTTCCCAGTTTTGCAGGGGACGGACGATTCCTTTCTCTTCCGCAGGAAGATCTATTCCCGTGGGGCGGCCGAAACCGAAAGATTGAATCATGCGGTAAAATTTTTCCTGACTGATTTTCCGGCCGATTTGGATGGTGCCGATGTTGGAGGAATAGGTGAAAACTTCGGGAAAAGTCAATATGTCCATAGCCTTGTGGTCGCGGAAGGTCTTGTATCCCACCTGGATAAATTTTCCCCGGCAGTCGAACGTTTCGTTCTCCTGAATAACGCCGGATTCTATAGCGGTTGCGAAAGGGATGATTTTAAAGGTGGAGCCGGGATTGATCAAATGATGGATCGGCCTGTTTAGGCGAAGCTGAGAAACGGATTGCAGCGGCTGGTTGAGATCGTATTCGGGGCAGCTGGCCATGGCCAGTATCTCTCCTGAGGCCGGATTTGAAACGATGATTGAACCCCATTTTGCCTGAGTTTCCTGCACGGTTTTCTGTAATTCATGCTGAGCGATATATTGAATGGTTTCATCGATGGACAACGTCAAATCCCGGCCGGGGTGGGGCTTTTCCAGGATTTCAAATTGGTATTCGCGCCGCTTGGCATCCAGAAGATTGATCCTCTTTCCGGCTTTTCCCATCAGGAGGTCATTATATTTCTGCTCAACACCGCTTATTCCTTTTCCATCGATATCAACCCGTCCGATCAGATGGGAAGCCAAGTTGCCCTGCGGATAAACTCTCTTCATTTCACCCAGGAAATGGATTCCTTCAATTTCCCTGTTTTTTATTGCGGTATGAGCGGACGGATCAATTTTTCTTTTAATCCAGATAAAGGATTGGTTTTTTCTAATGCGCCGGGAAATATCCTGGACTTGACGGCTGGTGAGATTCAAAACCGGTTTCAAGCGCTGGATTTTTTCCAGCTGAACCGGGTGAGGCTCTGTTTTTGAAGGAATATAGTAAACGGAATGGCAGGGAACACTGCGCGCCAGGATATTGCCTGTCCGGTCATAAATGGTTCCCCGCTTGGGAGGGATGATATCAATATGGCGGCTCTGGTCCTCCACCTTGGATTTGAACTCGGAATGATGAATCACTTGAAGCTGCACCAGGTGGAAAACAAGCAATCCGAACCAAGCCGCTGTTAAAATCGTAACAAAAACAATCCGTTTTCCGACGTTTTTGGGGTATTTGCTGTTCATGGCCGGTTTTTATCCTTGGTTTTTTCGATAAAGACCAACTGTTCCTTTTCCGGGAAAACCAGATTGAGTTCCCGGCGTGCGATGGATTCCACCCGTTCAAGTGAAAGCAGCCGGGATTTTTCAGCTTCAAGTTTTTCCACTTCCCGTTCCAATTCCAAGACTTGTTCTTCCAGGCTTCCAATGGAATATCCCAGGTGAATGGATTTGGCCTGGTGCCAAATATAAAAAGTCAAAATCAGCATAGCGGTCAGGGCTGCGGATATTCCCAGTATGACGGCGCGTTTTTTAATTTTTTTTCTCACCATCATATTTTCTCCGCGGCTCTGAGCTTGGCTGAACGTGACCGAAAATTCCGGGCTGTTTCCTCTTCGGAAGGGGTTTCTGGTCTTTTGGTCAATATCTTCAGTTTCGGGTTTTGGTTTTCCTTGGAAGAGGCGAGACGGCTGAACGTGCGTTTGATGATGCGGTCTTCCAAACTATGGAAGGAGATAACCACAATTCTGGCCCCTTTCGGTAAAATATTCACCATTTTTTCAATAAAATTTGATAGGTCTTTGAGTTCTTGATTCACCTCGATTCGCAGGGCTTGAAAGACTTTGGCAGCGGGATGGGTTTTTCCTTTTTGGGGGCGCCAGCGGCAGATTTTCTCAGTGAGTTTCAGCAGTTGAGTGGTGGTCTTGAACTTTTCCTTTTTTCTCTGGGAAACAATGCTTTCCGCCAGCCGGCGGGCTTGCCGCAGTTCCCCGTATTCTTTTAGTATTTGAGCCAGGTGCTTTTCCGGATATTTATTGAGAATTTTATCCGCGGTGATTTTGTTTCTCTGATCCATTCTCATATCCAGCGGGCCTTGCTGCGAATAACTGAACCCCCTCTGCGGGTTGTCGAGCTGAAAGGATGACAGGCCGAGGTCCATCAACAATCCCCGGACGGAAGAAAAATCAATATTGAGTTCCGGAATATAGCGAAAATCGGAATGAAAAAGCTCCGCCCGGTCTGAAAATGGAACCAGGCTGGAGCGGGCTTCCAAAAGGGCTTGTTCATCCAAATCGAAACCGATGATTTCTGCACCGGGGCAGCGTTTCAAAATTTCAAGCGAATGCCCCCCCAAACCGAACGTGCAGTCGATATATACACCCGGCCGCTGCGGATTTAAATATTGGAAAACCTCTTCCAGCATGACCGGGATGTGTTTGTATTCCGTCATTTTTTTTCATTCCTTGTTCGGCAGGAGGTCGGCGATCATTTTAAAATCTTCGTCCGTTACAGGATTCTTCTCGATTTGCTCATGCAGCGCTTCTTGGCACCACACTTCCAGGTGATCGTTGAGTCCGATCACTTCCACTTCCTCATTCAGCTTCGTTTTTTCTTTCATCACTTGACTGATAAGAATGCGTCCTTTAGAGTCAATTTCGTAATAGGAGCCTTTCAAATTGACCCGCCGCATAAAATTTCTTATCCGGGGATTAAATTGGAAAAGACCGGCTTGGGTGATTCCAGTCAGTTTCTCCCAAACAGGCAGGGGATAAATTTGAACCGATTGATCGGTCAAAGACGTGATAAAGACTTCTTTGCCGTATTTTTCTTCAATCGCCGCCCGGAATTTTTCCGGGATTTTGATACGCCCGCTTTTGTCGAAGCGTGCCGAGTAGCTGCCAATTAAATAATTTCCCAATTTATCCCGTTTTGTCCCGTTTTTTATAAATATAGGCTAGAATGAGGGGCATGTCAAGGAAAAAAAGAAAAATTTTAATGGAGCGGACCGGTTTTGGCTTCAACCGTGCGGATCAGGGTGTCCTCTGAAATCAAGTCCACGGTTTTCTCCAAATCATAAGCCATCACCCGGTCTTGAGTCAGGGTTGGAACCAGGTTGCGGATGGTGCGGTAAGCCTCCTGGACCCCGTCTCCGGGTTTAAGCCGGATAAAATCCAGTCCCTGGGCGGCGCACATGAGCTCAATCGCCAGGACGCTTCGGACGTTCTTAATGATTTCAGAACATTTGAAGGCGGATATCGTCCCCATGCTGACATGATCCTCCTGGTTGGCCGAAGTGGGGATGGAATCGACGGATGCCGGGTGGGAAAGAATTTTGTTTTCGGAAACCAGCGCGGCTGCGGCATACTGGGTGATCATGTACCCGGAATTGAGGCCGCCCTCTTCTGTCAGAAAGGGGGGCAGATGGGAAAGGGACGGATCCACCAGGCGTTCAATCCTCCTCTCCGAGATATCCGCTAATTCAGAAACAGCGATTCCGAGAAAATCCAAAGCCAGTGCCAGGGGCTGGCCGTGAAAGTTGCCGCAGCTGATGGTTTCACCTGTTTCCGGGAACAATAAAGGGTTGTCCGTGACTGAATTGATTTCCGTCAGCAGGACCTTGCCGGAATATTCCAGGGCGTCCCGGGTGGCCCCGTGGACCTGGGGAATACACCGGAGAGAGTAGGCATCCTGAATCTTTTCGCATTGTTTGTGGCTGGCTAAAATGCCGCTGTTTTTCAGAAGCCTTTTGATATTTTCCGCCACCTTTCTTTGCCCGGGATGGGGGCGAAGCTCATGCACTTTGGGATCGAAGGGGGAATCCGTTCCCCTGAGGGCTTCAATGGAGCAAGCCGAGGCGATATCCGCGGTTTTACAAAGAATGTCACTGTCGTAAATATTGAGACACCCGACGGCTGACATCATTTGGGTCCCGTTAATCAGAGCCAACCCTTCTTTGGCTTCCAGAACCAGAGGGGATAGACCCAATTCATTGAGTAAATCTTCAGCTTCCCGAATTTTGTTATTGTGTTTAACTTTCCCCAGTCCGATTAGGGGGGAGGACATATGCGCCAAGGGAACCAGATCACCCGAGGCTCCAACACTTCCTTTTTGGGGGACCTGGGGAAGAATATCCTGGTTGAGCATGAAAAGCAGGCGTTCCAGGGTTGACCAGCGGATTCCGGAATATCCCTTGATTAAAGCGTTTAACCTCAGGAGCATCATCGCACGGACTTGGTCGTCGCGTATAAAGGGGCCGGTTCCGGTGGAATGAGACATCAACAGGTTTTTCTGAAGTTCCCTGATATGTTCGCGCGGGATGGAGACCCGGGCGAAGTGGCCGAAACCGGTGGTGATCCCATAAACCGCCCGGTTTTTATTGATGTGGGCATCCACCAGGGCGGCGGATTGATCCACCAGGATCCGGTTGTCTTCGCAGATGGAAACTTTCTCTTTTTTCCGGGCGACTCTCACCACATCGTCTATACTCAACGAGGAACCGTCAATCGTGATCAAGCTGATCCTCTCCCGGAGAATTTTGCTCCAGCAGTTTTTGGGCTAATGGAAAATCTTTTTCCTGCACCATCACCCGGATTTCCCCCAGCCCATCGGCGGAGAACGCATGTACGGATTGAACCACTAATCCTCTTAAAAAGCAGGTTATCCCGTGGCTCTCAAGAAAGCTTTTCAACACTTCAGCTTCAACCGGGCCCTGCACGGTTGTTAGTTTTTTCAGCCTGAAATCATCTTTTTTGTCCATGGGTATTTTTATAAAATACATGAGCTTAGGAAAAAGAGCAACTGCTCGGTCATGCCGGAATCTCACTCGCGGTGAGATCCGGCCCGACCGATCATCGCCGTTTCTTTATGAACAGGTCAGGTTTTAATAACGGTTTTTGACATAATCATCGATGATCCGGGCATGATCGAACACCAGGGGGACATGGATATTTTCAGGCGGGAAAATATGTGTTCTCTTTGCATCGTCCGCTGCCTGGGGAGGGCCGGACGCCGAGGCGATAAACACAGTCGTGATGGTGTGCTGCCGGGGATCCCGGTCCGGTTCGGAATAGGAGTGAAATTGACGTTTTAACGTGACGTCGAGAGTAGTTTCTTCTTGGGCTTCCCGGACAGCGGCTTGCTCTAATGATTCGCCGTAATCCACGAATCCGCCTGGAAGGGCCCATCCCTTAGGTTCGTTTTTGCGTTCGATGAGAACAATTCCTGTCCGCCCGGTTTCGTCTCGAATTTCGATGATGATATCAACGGTGGGTATGGGATTTTTATATTCACTCATAAAAACCTCCTTCCTGAATTATTCACAAAACAGCTCAAAACGCAAAAAAGAAAGGGAATGGTGAATAGGTCTGGATAGAAAATAGCAAACGGGAAATGGCAAAAGGGGGTTTGGTCAATGGAAAATGGTTAATGGGCAGCAGGAATAAGGGATGTGAAACCTGGACTGTGAATTTATAAACGGTGTGGTATAATGAGTACAGATGGTATATAAAAAGGACGCAAAGGAAAGGAAATATTCCGGCTTTGCCCTGAATGTAGTCTGGCACAAAGCTTGCAATTATAATGGTCGAGGAGAGAAAAAATGAAAAAATTCATCATTATCGTTCCGTTGATTATGCTAGTTGCCGGCTGCACGGTGATCGATGAAAGGTACCGGGTCAGAGGAGTTCAGGTTGATCCCGTCGATTATTATGAATACACCCCTTCTTATGATGCTTATTACACGCCGTTTTTCGGATTTAGCCCCTACTGGATCGGTTTGGGCTGGTGGAATCCGTTCTGGCATTACGGCTTTTATGACTATTATTTCGGCTACTACTATCCCAGCTATTATGGCTATTATGGTTATTGGCGCTATCCCGACAGGTCCATCCGTTATGGGAAATCCCGCATAACCAAGGATCAGTTGAGTCAGCCCCGGACCGGAGGAACCGCCACTCGGGTCACCCGAACCCGGATCACCGGAGAGACCGGAACCAGCAGCGGCACCGTCTCCCGGACCAGAATCAAAAAATCCGGAACCAGCAGCGGCACCGTTTCCCGGACCAGGACGGGAAGTTCTTCCAGCGGAACCAAGGTCAAGAAAAAAAAATAACAACAGCTGACAAGAACTAACGCTGAGAAGCCTCTTCTCCCGTGGAGGAGGCTTCTTTTTTTATATGGGGGGAAAAAACGAGAATGGGGCCGTTGAGAGCCAGCCGGTAATACCAGGCATCTTTCTGGAAATCCGGTAAAAATTCCGGGCGCAGCGGAGCCACCAGTTTGAATTTGTGAGCCAGGGGATTGACAAAGTTTCCATGATGCTTGAGACGGTAATCCAAGTGAGGACCTGTCGCTGTTCCGGTTGCGCCCACATAGCCGATGACCTGGCCTCCGGCCACCCGGCTTCCTTTCCGGATGCCGCGGGTGAAACGGGATAAGTGAAGGTACATGGTTTCATAGGCATTTTTATGCCGGATATGCACATAGTTGCCGTTTCCCCCCTTATATCCCGAGAAAATCACGGTTCCGTCGGCTGTGGCTTGAACCGGTGTGCCGGTCGGCGCTCCATAATCCACACCGTGATGGGGGCGGTAGACTTTATATACCGGATGGAAGCGGTTGTGGCTGTATCGGGAGGTGATGCGGGCGCCGTTGATGGGGGATTTAAGAAACTCCTTGCGAAGGGATTGGCCTTCAAAAGTGAAATAATCCCATTTTTCCGTGTCGGGATATCTGTAACGGAAAGCCTGGAATGACCGGCCCCTGTTTGTGAATTCAGCGGCCAGGATGCGGCCGTAAGCCGTGAATTCGTTTTCCAGGTA
>JAWODN010000005.1:0-2500 GCA_046483285.1 Candidatus Aminicenantota bacterium
CCGTGGATAGGGACCGAACTGTCTCGCGACGTTCTAAACCCAGCTCACGTACCGCTTTAATGGGCGAACAGCCCAACCCTTGGGACCGGCTTCAGCCCCAGGATGCGATGAGCCGACATCGAGGTGCCAAACAGGGCCGTCGATATGAGCTCTTGGGCCCTATTAGCCTGTTATCCCCGGCGTACCTTTTATCCGTTGAGCGACGGCCCTTCCATACGGGACCGCCGGATCACTAAGCCCTAGTTTCCTACCTGCTCGACTTGTATGTCTCGCAGTTAAGCTCCCTTATGCCTTTGCACTCTGCGGCTGATTTCCAAACAGCCTGAGGGAACCTTAGGGCGCCTCCGTTACTCTTTGGGAGGCGACCGCCCCAGTCAAACTACCCACTTAACACTGTCCCTCACCCGGATAACGGGTGCAGGTTAGAAGCCCAGCTTATCAAGGGTGGTATCTCAAGGTCGGCTCCACCCCAACTGACGTTGGAGCTTCACAGCCTCCCACCTATCCTGCACATGATAAACCAAGATCCAATGCTAAGATGCAGTTAAGGTGCCGGGGTCTTTCCGTCCAGCGGCAGGTAACCGGTATCTTCACCGGTACTCCAATTTCGCCGTGCCCCTCTTCGAGACAGCGCCCAAGTCGTTACGCCTTTCGTGCGGGTCGGAACTTACCCGACAAGGAATTTCGCTACCTTAGGACCGTTATAGTTACGGCCGCCGTTTACCGGGGCTTCGGTTCAGAGCTTCGCTCGAAAGCTAACCCCTCCCCTTAACCTTCCGGCACCGGGCAGGCGTCAGTCCCTATACGTCGTTTTTTTGACTTTGCAGAGACCTGTGTTTTTAGTAAACAGTCGCCTGGGCCATTTCTCTGCGACCTCTTCGCACTTACCCGAGCGAATCGGGCTCACGCTAATGAGGCTCCCCTTATTCCAAAGTTACGGGGTTAATTTGCCGAGTTCCTTAAAGAGGGTTCACACGTTCACCTTAGGATTCTCTCCTCATCTACCTGTGTCGGTTTACGGTACGGTCACCTATAAAACTCCTTAGAGGCTTTTCTTGGCGGCATGGATTCAACAAGTTGGCAATTCCGAAGAAAAGCTTCCCCGCCGTGCTCGAGGTTAATGAGTTTCCGGATTTGCCTGGAAACTCCCTCTACCTGGCGGCCACACATTTTCAGCCGTGTGTATGTCTATCCTTCCGCGTCCCCCCATCGTACAAACGTTTTATAGGCGGTGCAGGAATGTTGACCTGCTGTCCATCGCCTACGTCTTTCGACCTCGGCTTAGGAACCGACTAACCCTGAGCGGATTGACCTTCCTCAGGAAACCTTAGATATTCGGTGTTGCGGGTTTTTACCGCAATTTCGCTACTCATGCCGGCAGGGTCTCTTCTAAACCGTCCACCACAGCTCACACTGCGGCTTCATCCGAGTTAGAATGCTCTCCTACCATCCCAAAGGATCCGTAGCTTCGGTAGCAAGCTTTAGCCCCGTTGAATTGTCGGCGCAAAAACACTTGACCAGTGAGCTGTTACGCTTTCTTTAAAGGATGGCTGCTTCTAAGCCAACCTCCTGGTTGTCTTTGCGTCCCTACTTCCTTACCCACTTAGCTTGCATTTAGGGACCTTAGCTGACGATCTGGGCTGTTTCCCTCTCGACCACCGAGCTTAGCCCCGGTAGTCTTACTCCCGTACTGAGGTTAGTAGGATTCGGAGTTTGGTTGGATTCGGAAATATTTTCATACCCCTAGGCCATCCAGTGCTCTACCCCCACTACCAATGGTACGAGGCTAGCCCTAAAGCTATTTCGGAGAGAACGAGCTATCATTGAGTTTGATTGGCCTTTCACCCCTAGCCTCAGCTCATCCGAGCAGTTTTCAACCTACAGCGGTTCGGACTTTCCTCCGGTGTTACCCGGAGTTCATCCTGGCCAAGGCTAGATCACTCAACTTCGCGTCTATTCCATACGACTTTTCGCCCTATTCAGACTCGCTTTCGCTGCGGCTGCGCATGAGACATGCTTAACCTTGCCGCATAGAATAACTAGCCGGCTCATTATGCAAAAGGCACGCCGTCACCTCCGAAGAGGCTCCGACTGCTTGTAAGCATATGGTTTCAGGTACTATTTCACTCCCCTAACAGGGGTTCTTTTCACCTTTCCCTCACGGTACTGGTTCGCTATCGGTCACAGAGGAGTATTTAGCCTTAGGAGATGGTCCTCCCAAATTCCCACAAGATTTCTCGTGTCCCGTGGTACTTGGGAACATGACTAAGAGAGACAATCTTTTTACCTACAGGACTATCACCTTCTATGGTTACCCTTCCCAGGATATTCGGTTAAAATTGTCTTTTGTAACTCTTCGACCCTGTCGTGTCAGGATCATGTCATGTCCCATAACACCGCATACACAACGCACACGAGCTTGGCATGTATCCGGTTTGGGCTGTTCCCCGTTCGCTCGCCGCTACTGAGGGAATCGCGATTGCTTTTTTTTCCTCCAGGT
>JAWODN010000005.1:5000-24643 GCA_046483285.1 Candidatus Aminicenantota bacterium
ATATTTCAGTCAAAAATCAACATCCATTAACAAAGGCGGCTTCTTTCTTTTTCTTCTTATCTGAAATAATAAAAATGGCACAACTCCTGCATTTCACGTGACCGCCATGGAAAAAAAAGAGGGCTCCCCGGGATTCACGCTGCTGGAACTTCTTATCGCCTCCACATTGATGATTATTTTCATAACCGGAATCGTCCAGTCCATAGCTCTGTCCCTGGATGTGAACCGCCGCTGCCGGGCGAGGAATATCACCACGGAGACAGCGGTCTCCGCCCTGGAATCACTGAAATCCCGCCCCTTCGACCATCCTTCTCTCCGGGAAGGGAGCTGGAGCGATCGCCTGTCCAGCCCGGTTGTTCCGGCGGATATCCGCTTGGATTACCATATCGTTGATCTCTCCTCCGGGCTGAAACGGGTTGAAATTAAATGCTGGATACCGGCCTGGAGATCTTTCCCGGTGCATTCAGCGGTAATCCTCTCAAAGGAGCTGGGGTTTTGATACAGAAAAATCGGCTCCGCGGCCAAAGACAGAAGGGATTCAGCTTGCTGGAAAGTCTGATCAGCTTAGGTCTTTTTCTTTTTATTATAACCGCCTCATTGCAGTTCTCGGTTATCACCCGGCAGCAGTTCGATAAACTCAGAAAAGCGCAGGAGGAGCAGGAAGCGGTATTGGCCGCACTGGAGAAAATCCGCCTTGATCTTCAGGAATCCGGCCGGGGCTTGAAGACTCCCGGCGCGCTGGGGCTTTTGACCGCCCTGGAAACAGCCGGAGGGCAAATGACCTTGCTTCACGGAGAATCCGGGTATCAAATCCCAGCCGGTCTGACCGCCGGACAAACCAGAATCACCCTTTCCGCCACCACCGGACTCAGCAAAAACCGCCGCTTGTGTGTGTTTTCCCGCAACCGGGGCGAAATCCGGGAAATTCTCCGTATCCAGGGGAAAGACTGCATCTTGAAAAATCCGCTTCTCCACTCATATTCCGCCGCCGGCAGTGATGTCGTCCCGCTAAAAGAAATTGTCTATTACCTGGATGCGCGAACCTCCGTTCTCCGCCGCAAGGTCAACTCCGCTCCCGCGCAGCCTCTCCTGGAGGATGCGGCTTTATTCATTCCGGAATTCGATTCTGACGCCAACCTGGTCCAGGTCCGCCTCTCTCTTTTAAATAAGGAGGAAAACATTTATGAGATTTTCTTTTACCCGAAAAACACCACCCCGGCTTGGTATCAATAGCTCCAGGGAAGGAACCATAACGGTGGTGACCGCTCTCTTGTCCCTGGTGTTCACCACCCTGGCGCTGAGCATGATTTATATGTCGCAAATTCACTTGAAGATAAGCGGCGCCAAAAAACACATACACATTCTGGAATTCGCCGCGGAAAACGGCATCAAGGAGGGATTCGACCGCTTCGTACAGCTTCTCCGGAGCCGGCCCTCGCCGCAACCGGTCAGCGAAACAGAAAAAGAATCATTTTGCCGGCTTTGCTTGAATGGTGAAACCGGAATGCTGGAGCGATTTCTCAACTCACCGGTTCCGCTTCATTTTCAAGGGAGGTGGGAACAAATGGAATGGTCGGGACTAACCGGTTTTCAGGCCGGTCTTTTTGTTGAGGAGGACGGTTATTTTCAAGCGGACTTTGATTTCAAGGTCGCCTCTTCAGGACAAGTCCTGCCGTCCCCCCGGAAAAAACACAAAAGCCTGCACGGATCCGTTGCCTTTTTCTGCGGCCATCTTCCCTTGGCCGTTTTTCCTTTTGCCTTGGATAGAAATCCGGTGCCGGAAAACACCGAAGAATATCTTGAAGAACACGGTGTTTCTCTTGCCCCAACCCGGAAATCAAGCTTGATCCGGCCGTATTTCAGCGGAGACCCCCTCATCCCGGACATGCCGGGAAGAGCGGTCAATGAGGCTTTCAAGACGGAAATTTTCCGGCCCCAGGACCTGACTTCCCGGCGGCTTCGCACCATCCTGGGGCTGGAAGAATCGGATGAGCCCGTCCCGGAAGGGGTATACCTTATCCAGGACCATCTGGGTTTGGGAGGCGTCTTTGTCCAGGGAGACGTCCGGGAAATGATCCTGGCAATTGCGAACGGCTTCCAGGCGGTCCATTTCACCCTGGATGCCGGAACCTGGCTTTTGAAATACAACCCTGCGGAAAGCACCACCCAATTTGTCACTCCGGAAAAAGAATATTTCTATTCTCTGATCCCCAAGGGGATTATCATCATCAACGGATCGGTTCAATCCCTGGGCGGGGGAGCTGAAAACACAACCGGGGGATACGAACTCGTCCATGACCGGGAAATTCCCTGTGTTCTCAACAGCGTGCGGCTCACCATCATATCAACCGAAGAGGTGGTCATCTCATCGCATCTGCTTCAGGAAGGAGTGGAATGGCGGGACGGAATGCCCTATGTCAAAGACGGAAAAGCTCAATTGAATATCTATGCGGCGGGCTGCGGTCTTGGAGACGAAGGGGGAGGGGAAGGCCGGATCACCATAAGCAAAGACGTTCCGCAGGATATAAAAATTCAGGCATCCCTGACAGCGGCGGGAGAAGGGCTTTCCATCCAAGGTGAAGACACAAACGTCACCCTTTTGGGAGGCCTTCACACCACAGACATAATCAATCCCGCCGGCCGGCTGGATATTCTGGCGGACGACCGCTTCCTTCAGCATCCCGAATTGCTGAATGAATCCGCGCGGAGCTTGCGGCCGCTGCTGCATTGTGCGGCTCTTTCTATAAAGGAGTGGAATGAACATGAGTGAAACCCGGAAAGGATTCACCCTGCTGGAAGCCATGGTGTTAATATGCATCACCGGAATGCTGCTGGGGATCGCCGGGCTGGCCATGGTCCACCGGTCACCTCGATATCATCTGGACAAAGCCGCCTGGGAAATCTATTCGCGTTTGAATCAGGCGCGGTTCAGGGCGGTGCTGCAGCACCGGAAAGTCAAGGTGACCTTCACCTCCACGGGATACATTATGGAAGAATTCGATGAGGAAGCAGGGAATTGGAAAAAATTTAACAGCCGGACTCTGGAGGCAGTCAAAGTCGAGGCCAACAACACACCCATTTTCCATCCCCGGGGGACGGTTTCCAATCTGGCATCCATCTATGTATCTAATTCGGGAGGGCGAGTCCGCATCTCCCTGGCGATGTCCGGCCGGCTTAAAGTGATTCCCATGTGATTTTCCGGTCTGTTTAGTCCATCTGGTCCTTTTGGTCTTTTAGTCTATTTAGTCTGGTTGGTTTATTCAGCAGGGTTATCAGGTTTGAGTTTTGCGATTTGAGTTTTGCGATTTGAGTTTTGACATACAGGTTGACACACACACACTCCTCTTCACTCTCTACTGAATACCACTTTGCCGTCGACTATGGTATAAACCACTTCCGTCTCCAGAATTTCCTCCTCGGAAACGTCCAGCAGGTCACGGTCAAAGACCGTGATGTCCGCCAATTTCCCCGGTTCCAGAGAACCGCGGATAACATCTTCAAGGGCGGCGTAGGCGTTGTTTATGGTGTAGGCTTTCAATGCCTCTTCTCTGGAGATGCGCTGCTCGGGAAACCATCCGTTTTCCGGGGTGCCTTTGAGGGTTTTCCGTGTCACCGCTGAATAGATCAAATATTTGGGATGCATATGATAAAGGGCGGCGCTGGTCCCCGGCCAGTCCGATCCGAAGCTCAACACAGCTCCGTTGTCCAGCAGCGACTTGAAGGCATAGGCCCCCTTGCACCGCTCCGCCCCGATGCGTTCCTCCATCCAGCGCATGTCATCGGATATGTGATAAGGATTGACTTCAGCAATAACCCCCAATTCCTTGAAACGGGGGAAATCTTCAGGCCGTATGACCTGGGCGTGAATCACCCGGAAGCCGGTTAAATCCACACCTTCGTCCTTAAGCCGTTCATAAAGATCCAGCATTTCCGCCACCCCCCGGGTTCCGATGGCGTGGACATTGGGCACAAAACCCGCTTCCAGCCCGGTTTTGATCAATTTGTACATTTTCTCCATATTTCGTGTCTTGAACTCGGGATCATCGGAAGTATGCCGCCGCCAGTGACCGTAATTTCCCGGCTGATCGTTATAAGGCTCAAAGAACAAGGCCCCGTGGGTTCCCATAATGCCGTCGATATATCCTTTCAGCGCTCCATAGCGCAGCCAGGGATCCGGCTGTTGGGTTTCCGGGTGAAGCCCCATGGACAGTCCCTTTTCCTTCATCTCGGCCCCGCGAGAAAGATCAGGACGCAGCCAAACCCGGCAGGTCAGCTCTCCGTTTTCCTGAAGCTCAATGAAGCGCTGAGTCTGTTCCGGCTGAGCGATATCATGGATCTCCACAATCCCGGCTTCCCGCAAAGCTTTGAGGGCCGCCCGGTTTTCATCCATCAGCCGCTTGCGGGATTTGGGTTTGACCGCTTCCCGCATTTTATCAAAGGCCGGCGAAGGCCGCTCAATGATACCGGTGGGCCGGCCTTGCAGGTCAAACTCCATGCCGTTGGTAATGCCCTCGCCCATCCCGGCCGCTTCCAGGGCGGCGGTGTTGGCCAGCCATTTTTTATAATCATACCGGCAGAGGAAAGCGGGGTTGTCCGGTGTGATGTCGTCTATCATATCGCGGTGGGGGCTCCAGGGTTTTGACGCTTTCGAGCTGTCTTTTCCGGTGTCACCCAAAGCCCACTGCTCATAAGCACCCCATAAGCCTTCCGTGATCCATTCCCCCTCATCCAGGATTTCAACCACCCGGCTTATTTCTTCACGCAGTCCTTCTTCATCCGCAACCGTCATGAGATTGGCGTCATTGATCAAGGCGCCGGCCCGGTTGAAATGCACATGGGCGTCGATAATTCCGGGAGTGGCGAATTGACCGTTCAAATCGATGACCCGGGTGGAATCGCCGATATATTTTTCAGCTTCTTCCCGGGTTTCCAAGACATCGATGATGGTTTTTCCGGTCACAACCAGAGCTTCCGCAAACGGCTGATCAGGGTTAACCGTATAAATAGTGCCGTTGAGCATCACCAGGTCAGCCGGCAGAACCGGCTCTTCGGTGCGGCATGCCGAGGCCGCAATCATTCCGGTGATAAAAACGAAAAGACTCAGATATGCAAGCGGTTTTCCCATAATAAAGCCTCCTTTGTTTGCATATTTCATGCTGAATCAAAGATTATATCAGAATCCGCAGGAATTCAATACGTTTCCGCCAAGAAAAACCACACAGCCTCTGGATTGTAAACCGGAAAGATATTGGTTATATTTATAGTTCACCTGAGAAATGCGATTATTCAGATCAATCAACCGCTGCTTAGCCTGAATTATTCACAGGCCGAGATTGCCGCAGACGACGACAATTCTTTAATTCAATGTCGTCCCGAGGAGCGGAGCGACGAGGGATCTCTGACTGCCTCGTGTGGGCGGCGGGTTCCGCTTTCACGAGGCAGAAAGTGATTGCCACGGCTTGCTGACGCAAGCCTCGCAATGACAAAGCGGCATGTCGTCCCGAAGGGTAAAAAAATTACGATTAAAATAAAAATATGAAAATGAAAAACTTTCTATTTGAACTTTCAATAAAAATCATGTTAATTGCTGATAAAAAAGAGATTGCAAAAACATAGCAATTTTTTTATGAATAATTCAGCTTAGGAGGCTTTATGCATAAAACACACACAAAAATCATTCCAACCATTTTGGCCGTTCTCCTGCTTCTCTATACAGCGGGGGCCGTATCTGCCCAAGCCGGTGAGGAGGATGTTCATTTCGCGGTCAACACCTGGCTTAAGGCCGGGCCCCTTCCGGTCCAGCTGCCGGCTTTCCATGACCAGGCGGACCGCAGCTTCACCACTGAAGATCTTCGCAAATTCGACGAACAGGAGATGACGGCGCTGATGCCTGTGAGCGGCCGGACCTTCACCTGGGTGGACGGACGCTCCTATCAATGGGACACCGTCCAGGCCCCGGACCGGGAGCTGGTTTTGCCGCCCTCCGGATCTATGTCCCTGACCTATCTGGCCGCTTACATTGAGGTGAAACGATGGACCCGCGCCCGCTTGGCCCTTCGAAGCCCCCAGACTCTCCGGGTTTATCTGAACGGCCGGCTGGTTTCCACCAAGGCCGTACCCAATACCAATATCGACAGCGACCGGCCCGGCCGCAAATCTTCCACCGACTTGGACCTTGAAAAAGGAAAACATCTCATTCTCATCAAAATGCTGTATCAGCCGGAAATCCATGCCGAATGGGTCCTGCAGAACGAATTAGCCATGAACCGGGCTTACGCGGTTCCCTGGCCTGATGTTTCGCTGTCCCCCCGGCATTCTGTGACGCTCGCCCATATCCTGGAAGCTCCCGGCCCCCGGAGCGCATCCCTGTCTCCCCAAGGAGACCTGGCCGCTTTGACCATAAGCCGGACGCATCCTCCCGGAGGCGACACTGAAACCTGGATCAATATCTACCGCATGGACAACCAGGAGCTGCTCCGCAGCTTCCGGGGCGGACGGAGCATATCCCGGATCAACTGGGCTCCTGCGGAAAAACGCTTTTCCTACATCAGCCGGGAGAAAGACAGCGGAACCTTGTGGGTGGTGGATTTGGATTCCGGCGTTTCCGAACCCATTTTAAAAGACATCAAAAATCTGGGCACCCATGCCTGGAACCCGGACGGAAATTCCATGGTGTATTCCGTAATCGAGGAAGGAGGAAAAGACCGCCCCGGGGTCAAACGCCTTCGCAGCCTGGAAGACCGTCAGCCCGGCGCCCGGCGGCGCAGCTATTTACACCAAATCAATCTGGATGATCATTTCCGCCGGCGCCTGACCGCCGGAGAATTATCCACCCATTTCCATTCTTTTCACCCCTCCGGCGAAAGCCTCTTGTTCTCCCGTTCGGTTATTGATCACACCCGGCGGCCCTATTCTATGACTCAGATCTACACTCTCAATCTCAAAAGCCTGGAAGCCGAGCTGATCCATGAAGGGCCGTGGCTCCATTCAGCCGAATGGAGCCCGGACGGCCTCCGGATTCTTATTCTGGGGGGTCCCTCCGCCTTCGGTGACGTGGGGGTCAATGTGCCCAAAAACATGATTCCCAATGAATATGACACCCAGGCTTATCTGCTGGACCCGGAATCCAGGCAGGTCAAGTCCATAACCAAAGCCTTTGCACCGTCCATAAATCAGGCGGAGTGGGGCCCCGGCGGAGAGTCTATCTTTTTCACGGCAACGGAAAAATCATTCCGGAGGCTCTACAGGTATAAACTTGCGGACTCATCCTTCACCCCGGTGCCCACACCCGGGGACGTCATTCACCAGTTTTCCCGTGCGGGAAAAGATCCGGCCGCTTTGGTCATCGCCTCCAGTGCAGCCACCCCTCATAAAGCATACGGCATAGACCTGGAAACCGGGAAAAGCTTTCTTTTCGCCGACCCCGGAGAAGAGGCATACCGCCACGTCGAATTCGGTAAAGTGGAACGATGGACATTCACCAGCCAAGAGGGTGTCGAGATTGAAGGCCGGGTCTATTATCCCCCGGACTTCGATCCCCAAGAAAAATACCCCTGTATCGTCAATTATTACGGCGGGACAACACCGGTGGACCGGAGCTTCGGCGGCCGGTATCCCCTTAACTATTACGCCGCCAATGGATACGTGGTGTATGTGCTTCAACCCAGCGGCGCCATCGGATTGGGCCAGAATTTCTCCGCCCTGCATGTCAATGACTGGGGCAATATCGTCTCCCGGGAAATCATCCAGGGGGTGGGAAAATTCCTAAAGGCCCACCCCTTTGTCGATCCGGAAAGGGTCGGCTGCATCGGCGCCTCCTACGGCGGATTTATGACCATGCATCTCCTCACCCGGACCAATATTTTCGCCGCTGGAATCTCCCACGCCGGAATCAGCAACCTGGCCAGCTACTGGGGAGAGGGCTACTGGGGATACACCTACAGCGCCATCGCCACCGCCGGATCTTTTCCATGGAACCGGCAGGACATTTACGTGGATCAAAGCCCTCTCTTCAACGCGGATAAAATCTCCACGCCCCTGCTGCTTCTCCACGGAACAGCAGACACCAATGTCCCGCCCGGGGAAAGCACCCAGATGTTCACAGCGCTTAAATTGCTGGACCGGGAAGTGGAATATATCCAGATTGAAGACCAAAACCACCACATCCTGGAATATCAAAAACGGATCCTCTGGACCAAGACCATCCTGGCCTGGTTTGACCGCTGGCTCAAAAAAGACCCCCACTGGTGGCGCTATCTTTATCCGCCCCCAAACGAGGTGAGCCAATGAAAAAGGAATGCTGGTCATGATAAATCCGAATTGTGCCAATTGTCCCGAAAAACCCTGCTATCAAGGCATAACCGGCAAAAAAGCCTGGCCGAGTTTCTGCCCCATGCGGAATTTTCCCGATCTGGTTCAATCCACCCGCGCCCTGTACCGGGATGATAATATCCACCGCTTTTTCCTGGAGGCGGCCATCACCGAACGGGAAGCCTATGCCGTCAAGCCCGCCCGGGAGGAAGGACGGACCGTTCCGGTCAGGCCCCGCATCCGGGAGCTTTCCGCCTTCGCCCACAAACTCGGTATTCAGCATGTGGGGCTGGCTTTTTGCGTCGGTTTGGCCGAGGAAGCCAAACGGGCGGCACGCATTTTGGAAAACCGCCAGCTGAAAGTAAGCTCAGTCTGCTGCGCCTGCGGGGTTATCGATAAAACCGAGCTGGGGATTCCCAAGGAAGAAAAAATCCGGAATCCGGAAAATTTCGAAGCCTCCTGCAACCCTCTGCTTCAAGCGGAAGTGCTCAACCGGGTCGAAACCGGATTCAACATCATCGTGGGACTGTGCGTGGGCCATGACATGCTGTTCACCAAATATTCCCGGGCGCCGGTGACCACACTGGTGGTCAAAGACCGATTCACCGGGCACAACCCGGTGATCACCCTTTACAGCCGCTATCACCGCGAGATCGTTTAACCTGGCTTATTCATAAAAAAATAATTCGGGCGGGCCGGATCTCACCGCATCTACCGGGTTACGGCTCGTCGTAGTGAAGTGACAACCTTTCATTAATTTAATGTCATCCTGAGCGGAGCGAAAGATCCCGGACTGCTTCGAATTGGCAACCCATTGTCCATACGGCCTGCCGAAAGCACTCACAGATCCCTCGTCGCTTCGCTCCTCGGGACGACATGCCGCTTTGTCATTGCGAGGCTTGTGCCAGCAAGCCGTGGCAATCCCTTCCTGCCTCGTGAAAGCGGAACCCACCGCCCATACGAGGCAGTCAGGGATTCCGAGGCACTGCGTGCCTCGGAATGACAGACTCAAAAGTGCTCCGCTCCGGGAATAACATTGGGATCATTTTCATCGTTCGTGGTGTGCTTACACATGGTGAATTCATAAAAAAATTGCGATGGCCAAGCGGGGTCCCGAGCGGAGCGGGCGAGGGATCGCCATGATATTTTGCCTTTTCTCAGGAACCGGTGTAAACTATGGTTGTAAAAAGCAAAAAACCTTGCAGGAGGGTTTGAGATGAAAAAATATCTTATTTTGTCCGTAAGCGCCTTTATTATCCTTGCGTTCCTGTTTGCCGGAAAGGCGTCAATCCATGCGGCACAGGATGTCAATGTGAGCCTCAAGGAAGTCGAACCTTTCCTCTACTGCAGCGTCAATCACAAAGGCCCTTATTCCCATATGGCCGAAGCCATGGACCAGCTGATCCTGCAGATGCAACAGCAGAATATCAACCCCTCCGGCCAGCCTTTTTCCATTTATCATAATTCACCGGAAGACACGTCCCTTGAGCAGCTGGAATGGGAACTGGGGTTCCCCATACCCGACCAGCTGAATCCCCAGGAACCGCTCAACCGCGGGGAATGGAGACACACCCGGGTGGCCGCCGCCGTGCACACCGGTCCCTATGAGAATTCAGGAGACACCATTCTGGCGGTATTCGAATGGATTGAAGACAACGGCTTCACTCCGGCCGGACCCATCCTGGGCTGGTATCTCAATCTTCCCGGGGAAGTTCCGGCATCAAAACTGCAGACGGAAATCTGGATCCCGGTCAACTGATTCCAGCAATTAAGACACTGGACCAAAAGCGGTTGACTCGCCGCCGGGTTTGCGATATATCAAAACCCTCATAAACAGCCACCCTGAAAAGGAGTTTTCAATGAGCGAAAAAACCCTGGCTATAATCAAACCCGACGCCGTGAAAAAAAAAGCGGTGGGCAAAATCATCCAGCGCATTGAAGAAGAAAAATTCGACATCAACGAAATGAAAATGCTCCGCCTCAGCAAAGAAGACGCTGAAGGCTTTTATGCGGTGCACAAAGACAAGCCTTTTTACGACAGCTTGACCGATTTTATGTCTTCCGGAAAAATCGTAGTGATGGTCCTGGAGAAAGACAGCGCTATTGACGACTGGCGAAAGGTCATGGGAGTCACCGACCCTGCCTTGGCCGAACCGGGGACCATCCGGCATTCATTCGGATTTTCCATCGAACGCAACGCGGTGCACGGCTCCGACGCCCCCAAAACCGCAAAATGGGAAATCGATTATTTTTTTAAAAATAATTAAAGCATCGATTCCCTTGTCTTTTCCTTGTTGAATCTCATTCACCGCCGGGCTGGCACGGCCTTTTCCCGAATGAGCTTGAATTCGCTTCCTTCTTTCCATTCTGGAAACCCGGATGTCATGCTTAAGCGGTATCCGAGCATAAAATACATATGCAGATCATCCAAAAGACCGCTCCGGTCCCAACTTGAGTCAAATTCATCGGAAGGTTTATGGTATTTTTCCTGGATGTATTTTTCCCTTTGTGCCCGTCCCCATTCCTCTCCTTTTCCCAGATGCTGAACGCCCGATCCGGCATTCAAAGCCGGCACGCCCTGCTTGGCGAACGGAAAATGGTCGGAACGGTAAAAAGAGCCTTTTTCCGGCGTCGGATCAGGCATGACAATCCGGCCGGTTTCCTCGGCATAAGCTTCGACATAATCATCCAGCTCCGACTGCCCGTAACCCACGATCCGGATATCCTTCATCCGGCCGAATATATTCAGGCTGTCCATGTTGATGACAGCCGCTGTCTCGGCCAGCGGATAAACAGGATGCACGGCGGCATAGTATTCCGAGCCCAACAGCCCCTGCTCTTCAGCTGTGACAGCCAGAAACACAATGGATCTCCGCGGCGGAGTGCCGAGTTTTTGAAAGGCTTTCGCCAGCTCTATCAGAGCGGCTGTACCGGTGGCATTATCCAGGGCTCCGTTAAAAATCTGATCGCCTTCCAGCGCAGGATTCTTGCCGAAATGATCCCAATGTGCCGTATATATGACATATTCGTCTTTCAGGCCGGAGCCGGGCAGAAGCCCAATCACATTTCTGGATACGGCTTTTCTTATCTTATTTTTCAATTCAAGGGAGGCCTTAAGATTCAATGAAACAGGTTTAAACCCGCGTTCCGCAGCTGTCTTTTTCAATTCGTCATAATTTTTTCCTGCAGCTTCAAAAACCGTTCGGGCTGTCTCCAATGAAATCCAGGATTCCACGGCACATCTTGAGGCGTTGCCGTCTTCGGAAACAAGGCTGAAATTGGGACCGGTCCACCCGGTCCGGACGACATCCCAGCCGTAAGAAGCCGGTTCAGTTTCATGGATGATGACCGCGCCGGCCGCCCCCTGCCGGGCCGCCTCCTCATACTTGTACGTCCAGCGGCCGTAATAAGTCATGGCCTTTCCATTGAAAAGCTCCGGGTCCCGGGTGGCGAAACCAGGGTCATTGACCAGCATGACTGCGGTTTTTCCCTTGACATCGATCCCCTCATAGTCGTTCCACTGATATTCAGGTGCGACAATGCCGTAGCCGACAAAGACCATATCGGAATCCTGGACAGACACCTTTTCCTGAACCCGCAGAGTCACTCCCACAAAATCATCTTCATAGTCGAATTCAAAAGACTTGTTTTCTCCGGTGATCATGAGGCCGGACAGGGAAACGGGTGTGATTTCGACCAGGGGAACTTCCTGAAAGAAGCTGTCTCCGTTTCCGGGCTTAAGCCCGGCTTTTTCGAATTCGGCTTTTAAAAAATTAACGGTTTTTTCCTCACCGGGTGAAGCCGGGAAGCGGCCTTCAAACTCATCCGAGCTCAGAATTTTCACATCATGGATAAGATTATCTGTATCCAAGTTGGCGCAAGCGGCCTCGATATCATGATCCCTGGAGCTGCAGGCCAAATGGGCCAATAGAATCAAAGCCACAGCTGGCAAAATAACTGCTGTTTTTTTAATCATTCAGGAACTCCTTTTAAAGACAATCTTTCATCTCTTTGCATTTTTATGAATATACGGAGAAAAGTCAATTTTTCTGCTGGCGCTGCCGAATGATGAGCGGGCCGGGCCATTTTTTTATGAATTCTTTAGGTGTATAATACACCATGAACCATGACAATGATTTCAATGTCATTCCCGGAGCGGAGCACTTTTGAGTCTGTCATTCCGAGGCACGCCGTGCCTTTGAGGGTGTCATCCCGCGGTGCGAAGCACCGAGGGATCCCTTACTGCCTCGTCTTGGCGGTGGGTTCCGCTTTCACGAGGCAGAAAGGGATTGCCACGGCTTGCTGGGGCAAGCCTCGCAATGACAAAGTGGCATGTCTCCCCGGAGAGCGAAGCCGCGGGAATCTTAGAGTACCTCGGCTGATGAGTCGGAACCGGGCTCATCAGACGAAGCCGAATAAGATCCTCAAGGCCTGCTTCGCAGGCCTCAGGACCCCGCCCGAAGGGTAGGGTGTCATCGCCATTTTTTTATGAATAGATCAGGCTTGCCTGGCCTATTCACGGGCCGGGATTGCCGTAGATGCCGGTGTTGCGGCGAGGAAGTCGTGGCACTTCACTGCGACGAGCCGCAACCCGGCAGATGCGGTGAGATCCGGCCCGACCGAAGGGTAAAAAAATTGCGAATAAAATAAAAATCAAAAAATGAAAAACGTTCCATTTGATCTTTCACTAAAAACCATTCTTATCGCTGATAAGAAAGAGATTGCAGAAAAATCGCAATTTTTTTATGAATAGATCAGGATAAGTATAGGTCAGGATAAGGAGAATGGAAGAATGATAAAAGCGAAAAAACTTTTAAGTATTGTCACTGCGATCGCCGGTTTATTTATCCCGGCATTGGTTTCCCTTCAGGCGGCCGAAGACAACCTCCTGGGCACCGAGGCTATTTTGAAAGAATTCATCGCCGATTATGCGGAAAACGACCGGCATCCTGAAGCTCCCCTGGTGTTCGGAATGCACATCACCGGTCCGGATGAAAGCCGCTGGACCATTGCCATAGATGCAGACCGGAGCCCCCCGGTCACTCTGTCCGAAGGGCTGCCGGATGTCCCCGCGTTTGTGTGCGTCACAGACCGGGACACCTTGAACAAAATATACCGGGGGGAAATAAACGCTCTCACCGCGGCGGGAAGGGCCCGGATGTCGGATAAAACCCCTTTGGATTTTGAATTCATCCATGGCTTCCAGCCGGACCCTGCTTTTCTTAGCGAGGTCATGCTTCCCCTGGGATTTCATTTTTTCACCCGGGGAAAACCTGAAATCATTTTTTTCGGCGAAGAACACAGCCGCTTTGTCCACGGCGGAAACGCGGTCATCTTTTACTATCAGAAAGGCCTCCGCACCGGATGGTACCAAGTCAAGAAAGGGATGAAAATCAATGCGGACTTGGATGACGCGGTCAATCCATTTCCGACTTTATTTGTCTTCACAAAAGGAAAAGGGCAGGGACGCCTGGGCGAAAAAACCATCCCGCTTCAAGAAGGGATGTCGGTTTTCGTGCCCCCCGGCATGATCCACCAATTCTGGACCGAAGAGGACGAAGGTTTGGAATTCATCATCATCATGTTCGGGGAGGACGCCTGAAAAGACGTTTCCCTGCGTTGATTTTTTTTCAAGGGAGGAAGAGATGAACATGACATGGAAAGCTAAACTTTTTTTCATAACCGCGATCATCGGGTTTTTTTTGATCACCCCGGCTGACACCGCAGGCGACTGCTTCGCCGTGCTGGTGGGGAAAAAGGCTTCGGCGGACGGATCGGTTTTATTCGGCCACAATGAACAAAACGGCGGCCGGAGAATCATCAATTACTGGTATGTCCCCCGCATGCAGCATCCGGAGGGGACCGAAGTGGTTCTCAAAAACGGAGGCCGTCTCCCTCAAGTGGAAGAAACGTACGCCATGCTGTGGCTTCAAAACCCTGAAGTCGAATTCGGTGATTCCTATTTCAACGAATGGGGGGTGGCGGTGTCTTCGGACGCCTGTCCGACCCGGGAGGATTCCTACAGTGAGCTGGCGGAACGGGGGGATATCACGGACGGCGGCATCGGGTACATGCTGCGCCGTTTGGTGGCGCAGCGGGCCAAAACCGCCCGGGAAGGCGTCCGAATAGCCGGCGGGCTGCTGAACCGGTTCGGATACACCTCATCCGGACGTTCGCTCATCATCGCCGACCCCGATGAAGCCTGGATTCTGGGAATCGCCCGGGGGAAACACTGGATCGCCCAGCGCTGTCCGGATGATGGAGTGGTCCTGCTCCCCAACATCCACATCATCGGACCGGAAGCGGACCTGCAGGATAAAGAAAATGTCCTGGCTTCCCCCGGACTGGTGGAATACGCCGTCGAAAGGGGCTGGTATGACCCCACAGAAGGACATCCCTTCAGTTTCAAGGATGTTTACGGAGCACCCCCCCGGGAAAAAAGCTTTCGGGCCCAATACGGCGTGGACCCCCGGCAATGGTACGCCCAGGGCCTGGTCAAAGGGGAACAGATTAACCTGGATGCGGTCGAAAGCCTTCCTTTTTCCGTCCAGCCCGGAAGTAAAATGACGGTCGCTTCCGTGGCCGAAGTGCTGCGCAGCCATCTGGAAGGGACCGAATTCGACACCACAGAAAACGGCCAGGCCGGTTCACCGCACAAAATCCGCTCCCCGGCCGCCCGTATCTGCGGCCCCACCACTCAGGAAGGCGCGGTGTACCAGCTGAGGAATTGGATGCCTGCGGAGATCGGCTGCGTGGCCTGGCGGGCTCTGGCCGCGCCCTGCACCAGCGTTTTGACACCGTGGTACCTGGGCATGACCGCCGTTCCGCGCCGGTATCATAAGCCCGGAGACGTTCGGGAAGAGCTGGATATCCATAAACATTTCAATTATCCCAAAGAAAGATTCGATTTCGATCCGGATTTCGCTTTCGATGTGTTCAACGCGTTGGAGAACCTGGTGGATGAAGACTACAAAAGAACCCTGAAAACTGTCCGGGCGGAATGGAATGCCTTCGAAAAACATCAGTTCGCGGTCCAGGAGGCCGTGGAAGAAACCGCCTTGAAACTGCATCAGCAAGACCCGGACTTGGCCGCGGCGTTCCTCACGGATTATTCCGTTTCCAGGGCCGCCCTTGCTCTTCTCAAAGCCGAAGAGCTGGTCAATCAGCTGAAAACGCTTTTTTGGAGATATTAAAAAAGGAGGAAGAACCATGATTAACCTGTTTTATCGACGCGTGATGTCTCTGGTGCTGGTTCCATTTTTATTTTTTGCGGTGTCATCCGCCCAACAGCGGGATATTGAGCCGGTCCGGCTGGAAAAAATTGGGGACGGGCTTTACCAAATTTTGGGCGGACGCGGCGCCAACGGAGGATTGTGTATCGGAGACAACGGCGTTTTGGTCATCGACGCTAAAATGACCCGGGGATGCGTGGCGCAGACCCTGGCCGCCGTAAAAGAAATAACGGAGCTTCCGGTCAAATACCTGGTCAACACCCACAGCGACGGGGACCATATCACCGGCAACCGGTTTTTCCCCAAGGACGTCACCATCATCGCCCATGAAAACTGCCGGCGGGAATTTTTTCACCCCCGCCGCGACGGAGAGCCTTCAGAATGGAATGATCCCGAATCAGCCCCCTTTCTGCCGGAGCTGACATACAGCCAAATGATGACCATCCAGCTGGGGGATAAAAAAGCCGAACTGTGGTATTTCGGAGCCGGCCACACCACCGGAGATACGGTGGTGTATTTCCCGGAAGAAAAAACCGCTTTTCTGGGGGACCAGATTTTCACCGGCCGCCCTCAGCTTATCCATGCATACAAAGGAGGAGATTCCTTTGAACACGTGAAAACATTGAGCGAAATGCTCCGGACCCTGGACGCGGAAATGTTTTGTTCGGGGCACAGTGAGCCTGTAGACAGGAAAGTCATTCAACAGCACATCTCGGATATGAAAGAACTACAGAATAAAATAACGGAAATGGCCGGAAAAGGGATGAGTTTGGAAGAAATTCAAAACCAATTCGAAGAAAATCAGGCACGGCTGGTGGAAGTCATTTTCAATGAAGTGAAGAACGGCGGCCATCTCAGCCCGTAAGCCATCCAGGGGTATAAAAAAGCCCGGCGGGATAAGCCCCGGCCGGGCCGAAAAATTTCAAAAAAACAACGATTTTACTTGGAGCCGAGAGGGATGGTGACGCCTAAATATCCCCCCACTCCGGACCAGTCTCCCAGAATCGCCACATTCAAGCGTAAGTTAACCGCAATGGTGGGAGTGATATAATAGCGGGCGCCTAAAAAGGGTTGAAGGTAGAGACCGGACGAACCGGCTCCATTGAGATCCCCTCCTCCACCGGCCTTGGCCTTCCAGGAATACATGGAAAAACCCAAGGCGCCTCCAGCGTAGACATCCAGCTTTTCGACATCCAGGCTGGTGAAATGGTATGCCGCATCAGCCGAAAGAGAGATAAGAGAGTTGGACCAAAATTGAGAACTCCATAACCATATCATACCGGTGCCGCCGATTCCGATGTTTTCCGTGATGGCGTATTCCGCGCTGGCGCCGAAAGGAATAGTATAAGCATTGATGCCGACCTGGGGAGTGATGGTGAAATCATCCTTTTGAAACTCCTGCGCCCCGGCGAAAAACGGGGAAAAGGTGAAACCAAAAAAAATAAAAATAACTGCGATCCTTTTGAACTTCATTGAACATACCTCCTGATAAAATTATGACGATGAACTCATAGCCGCAATAATACAGCCTTTTTTGCTGTTTTTCAATCCGCCCGGCCCGGCTTATTCATGGGACGGGGTGGCCGCAGATGCGGAGCACAAGGCAAAATGCCGGGGTCCTCTGCTGCGAATGCAGCGATGAAAATCACTTCTTTTCATCCTCAACTTTTCTGTACGGCGGCCTTTTCCGTTCCGGCGGGGGGTTTTTCTCCAGTTCCTTCAGGATCACCTCAATGGCCCGCTCCAGCTGGGGGTCCCGGCCTTCAATCATATCGGCCGGCGTCTGTTCCACCTCGATATCCGGGGGCACACCCTCGTTTTCCACAATCCAGCCGTCTTGTGTCCATATGGCCAGATTGGGGGCGGTCACATATCCGCCGTCCATCAGCACGGGAAAACCAAGGACGCCCACCAGGCCTCCCCAGGTCCGTGTGCCGATGAGCTGGCCCAGCCCGAATTTCCGGAACATCCACGGCAGCAGGTCGCCGCCTGATCCCGCGGATTCATTGATCAGCATGACCTTGGGCCCCTGAATAGAGGCGCTGGGTGTTTTCAAGTCGGCGCCGTAGCGCATATTCCACATGCAGACGTACTCCCGCCGCAGAATATCAATATAATAATCCGCCACCATGCCGCCTCCGTTGAAACGCTCATCCACGATGATGGCGTCCTTTTGCGACTGGGGAAAAAAGTAGCGTTTGAAATATGAGTGACCCAGTCCCGCGGTATTGGGGACATAGACATACGCTACCCGCCCGTCTGTGGCTTGGTCCACCTTGCGGAGATTGCCTTCCACCCAGTCGCGGTTGCGGAGAGCGTATTCACTGGCCACAGGAACCGCCTTCACCGTGCGGGAATCCCTCCCCTCCGGATCAGGTCCCACTGTGATTTCTACCAGTTTCTCCGCGGTGTTTTCAAAAAACCGGAAAAGATTGTCCGGAGGCCGCACTTCCTCTCCGCTGACAGCCAGCAGGTATTCCCCCTCCTCCACATCCACTCCCGGCTCGGTGAGAGGCGACCGCAATTCCGGATTCCAGTTCAGCCCTCCCAATACTTTTTTAAACCGGTACCGGCCGTCCTCAACGCTGAAATCAGCTCCCAGAAGCCCCACCGGCACCCGGTCGACTTCCACCAGGGTGTCGCCTCCGCCGACTCGGTGATGCCCCACACCCAGGTTGCTGCACATCCACTGGATCAGGCGGTTCAGGTCCCCCCGGCAGGACAAGTGCGGGAGGAAAGCCGAATATTTTTCTTTCATTTCATCCCAGTCGACACCATGCATATTCGGATCATAAAAGTAGTCGCGGTTGATGCGCCAGGCTTCGCGGAATATCTGCCGCCACTCCGCAGGCGGGTCTATGCGGACTTCAATGGAATCGATATCCAGCCGTCCGTCTCCGGGCTTAAAAGGCTTTCCCGCATCCACGATCCCCCAGCCGTCCCGGGAGGCATACAACAGTTTTTTGTGGTCCGCTGAGATCTCATAATCATGGATACCGCTTATCAGGATTTCGTCCTTTCGTTTTTCCAAATCAAACATATGGAGCTTGGTGTCCGGAGAAAAGGGCCCTTCACTAACGGAAGGGGCCTCCAGATAATAAATCCGGCCCTTGCCGCCGGTCCGAAGACGGGAATAATTCCCTTTGGGAACCGGCAGAGAAACAATGCGTTCATTGAGTCCCTCGAAATCAACGGTGATGTTTTTCTTTTCTTCGGGTGTCTCTTTATCTTCCTTTTTTTCTTCTTCGCCGCTTTTGATTTCCTCTTCATCGCTTTCTTTAGCCAAAGGGGAGGGAACCCCTTTCTGCAGGACAGCCAGATAGACGGCAAAGGATGCTTCCATATCCACATTGGACACGGCAAACCAGTGCTTGACCGGGCCGGCGTCAGTGGACGAGAAAAAATACAGATATTTTCCGCTGGAGCCGACGCCGTAGATGGCGTCATCGGCCACAGGCGGATTGAGATACCAGCTCGGCGCACCGGCCTGCGCCGTCGGACTGTCATCACGCTCTTCCTCCGCTCCACCTGCGCACGACGCGATCAGCAGGACCGCCACGAGGACCATTGCAATCATTGCAACCCGTTTCATATGCACCCTCCTCACGCGGCGCACCCGCCGCATCTGCTCAAACATATACTCCACCCCCGACCAAAAAACAACACGAGTTCTTGCGCCGCAAACCCCAAAAGCCTTGCTTGACCCGGCATACGGGCGGGTCTATACTTCACCACGCTATGATGAGCATAATCGTACGGGCGAAACGCCTGGTGTTTCTGGCTATGATCGTGGTCCTGGCTCTCGGGGCCTGCGCAACATCCTCGCGAACTGTTCAGCGCACCTCAGCCGATACCACGACGGACCTCAGCGGTCGGTGGAACGACACCGACAGCCGCCTCGTCGCGGAGGAGATGATCGGTGACCTCCTGGACAGCGGCTGGCTCTCGAACTTCTCGCAGGAGGAGGACCGCAGGCCGGTCGTCATCGTGGGGAGGGTTCGCAACCTCAGCTCGGAGCACATCGACACGACTCCCTTCATCAAGGACATCGAGCGGGAGCTCGTCAACAGCGGCCGGGTCACCTTTGTGGCCAGCGCCGAG
>JAWODN010000034.1:0-20228 GCA_046483285.1 Candidatus Aminicenantota bacterium
GCGGAACCGCTGGAAACCGTGAGAATCGGCTTTGTAGGAGTCGGACTGCAGGGGTCTTCGCATATTCGAAACCTGCTTCGGATTGAAGGCGCTGAAATCCGGGCGGTGTGTGACATTGTGGAAGACAAAGTGCGCCGGATCCAGGATTGGGTGGAAAAAGCCGGCCGGCCCCGGCCGGAAGGGTACTCCCGGGGAGAAACGGATTTTAAAAGATTATGTGACCGCGATGACCTGGATCTGGTCATAACCGCCACTCCCTGGAAGTGGCATGTGCCGGTGTGCGCGGCCGCCATGGAAACCGGCAAGCACGCCGCCACCGAAGTTCCCGCCGCCGTGACCCTGGATGAATGCTGGCAGCTGGTGGAAACCGCAGAAAAAACCAGGCGTCACTGCGTCATGCTGGAAAACTGCTGCTACAGCAACAGGGCTCTTCTGACTCTTAATATGGTGCGGAAAGGGCTTTTGGGAGAACTGGTCCATGGAAGAGGGGGCTACCTTCATGACCTCCGCGCCATTAAATTCAGCGGAGAACACGAAGGGTTGTGGCGCCCTCAGCATTCCATGGAACGGGACGGTGATCTTTATCCCACCCACGGGCTGGGGCCTATCGCCGAATGCATGAATATCAATCGCGGCGACCGTTTTGATCATATGGTGTCCATGAGCTCCAAAACACGCGGCCTGAATGCCTATGCTGTCGATAACTTCGGCCCGGATTCTCCGGAAGCCCGGATCCAATTCGCACTGGGGGATGTCGTCACCTGCTTGATCCGGACCGCCAACGGCTGCACCATCACTCTTATTCATGACACCAACCTCCCCCGCCCATACAGCCGCATCGATTTGATACAAGGCGTCAAAGGGATTATTCAGGGGTATCCGGACCAAGTTTATATCGAAGGCCGCAGCCCCGCCCACCGCTGGGAGGAAATGAATGCATACATGGAAGAATTCCGGCATCCCCTGTGGCGGCAAATCGGCGAACTGCCCAAGGGAGCCGGTCACGGGGGCATGGATTTTCTGGAAGACTACCGGCTGATCAACGCCCTGCTCACCGGCCGCCAGCCGGATATGGACGTCTACGACGCCGCAGCATGGAGCGCGGTTTCCGGGTTAAGCGAGATATCCGTCGCCGGAAAGAGCAAAACGGTGGATTTCCCTGACTTTACCCGCGGCGCCTGGAAAACCAATAAGCCTATTTTCATTGCGGATATGGATTGATTACGTTAATAGAGTTTTTTGCGTTTGATTTTCTTAACCCGTACATATACGGAGGGCCATGACAATGACACAACATATCAAAACTCTGGGTATTTTGTGGATTGTATACGGGGCATTGGGGATTCTGGCGGCTGTTATTATATTTTTTCTCCTGTGCGGATTTTCTTATATCCCCGACACCGTTGAAGGCCCTATCATCCTCCGTGCTTTCGCCATGGGAATCGGCGCTTTCATCGTGATTCTTTCCCTGCCTGAAATATTCGCGGGCATCGGTCTGCTCGGTTTCCGGGAATGGGGGCGTATTCTGACCCTGGTGGTCTCGTTTTTGAATCTGCTCTGTTTTCCTTTCGGGACCGCACTGAGCATTTATTCCCTTATCATCCTGTTCAATCCGGAAACCTCGGACGTCTTCGCAGGAAAAAAACTTTAAACCTCCGGGCCGAGAGTCATAAAAACAGAAAAAAATGGAAGCGGGAAACAGCATGTTCTGGCCGGCGTTCGGACTGACTGTATTCGCCGGGTTATCCACTGGAATCGGCAGCTTTATCGCGCTGTTCGCGGGCACCGGCAACCGCAAGTTTCTTTCCGGGGCCTTAGGCTTTTCCGCCGGAGTGATGATTTATATTTCGCTGGGCGAAATTTTTTTTAATGCCAGGGGTATTCTAACCGAATCTCTTGGTAAAAACACCGGTTCCTGGGTGTCGGCCGGGGCTTTTTTCGCAGGAATCGGTTTTGTCGCTTTAATCGACGCCCTGGTGCCGGCGGCGGAGAATCCGCATGAAATGCATCAATTCCAACAAGATCCCCCTCCAGGGAACAAAAGGAATCTTCAGCCCCTCCACCGCACCGGCCTTTTTTTAGCCGGAATCATCGCTCTTCATAATTTTCCGGAAGGATTGGCCACTTTTCTCACCGCTCTCCATGACCCTAAATTGGGGGTTGCCATCGCCGTCGCCGTCGCCATCCATAATATTCCGGAAGGCATCTCGGTATCGGTTCCCATCTACTACGCCACCGGAAAAAGGAAAACAGCGTTTTTTTATTCTTTCTTATCAGGGTTGGCTGAACCTGCGGGAGCTCTTGCCGGTTATTTCATTTTGCGTCCCTTTATAAATGATACGGTTTTCGGAGTGATGTTCGCGGCCGTAGCCGGCATAATGGTGTTTATAGCCATTGATGAGCTCATACCCGCCGCGGAAAATTACGGCCGGCACCATTGGATGATCTATGGATTTATCGCCGGGATGATGGTGATGGCCCTGAGCCTCCTGCTGTTTATATGACGCTAAAGGCAGTTCCAAACCGCGATCCACACCGGCATCAAAAACATACAGGCTGAATAGCTGAAAAACATCAAACTGCTGATTTTGTTCTCATCTCCACCGTATGCGCGCACCATTAAAATTAAACCGGCGGCCGGCGCGGCGGCGGATTGAAGCACCAGAAACGACCCCATAAGCGGATAACTGTCCTTGACTCCCAGGAGATGAAGCACGGAAATGGTGGCTATAGGAAGCAGAACCAGTTTGACCGCCGTGGTTTTGAGGGCGTCTTTGAGATGACGGCGCAGATGTATGGTGATGCCTCCCAGAACCGCCCCCAGCACAAAATTGGCCACCGGCACCGCCGCGTTTCCCAGCATCTCTATGGAATCCGCCACAAAACCCGGGACATACCGGCTCCATCCGGCGAAAACCATGCCCAGGGCCAAAAAATTGGCTGCCAGAGGAGGGGTGAACAGTCCTTTCCAGCTGATTCTCTCCCGCTCCCGGGTGGTGGTCAGATGTTTTCCCAGACTCCACATGAATACGCCGAAGGCCAGCAAATACAAAAACGTATAATTGGCGAAGGTATCAAACTGCCGGGGAAAAAGGGCTTGCCCCACCGGAAGAACCAGATATCCCGAATTCTGAATAGAACAGAGGGCCAGCATGTTCTTTTTTTCAGGAAGTTCCCGCATAAAAAAGAAAAAACCCGCCGCCAGTCCAAACGCAATCATGGCCACCGCTGAAAGCGGCAGCACCCACCAGATCGGGAAATCTTTGTAATCAAAAGTTTGGGTCAGGTTGGAAAATATCAGGCAGGGAAGAAAAATATTGACGGTGACGGCGGTGAGGCTGGTGATGTGCTGAGAGGTGATAACCTTGAGCCGCACCAGGGCTCCGGCGGCGAAAATGATAAAAAATACTTTTAAGACCCCGGCCAGGGTCCCCGAAAAAGCGGAGGTGAATATTTCCATTCTTTAATCCTGGATCAGCGGAATACTTTTCCGGCAATGTAGATAATCAGTGACAATAAAAGACTCAGCAGAAGCATGGTTGCTATTGGAAAGTAAAAAGTCATGTTATCTTTTTTCACCACAATATCTCCCGGAAGATGAAACAGCTTCAGCTCCGGAAACAGTTTTAAAATCAACCCCAGCAGCACCAGAAGAATTCCAATCAACAAGAACCAGTTCCCAAGGTTATTCATATGCTCTTCAAAGGGGACGCTATCCCGCGTCTTCCCGGAAATCCAGAGTGCTCTTCCGGGCCATATCCAAAACAGCCCGGAATAAAATCCGGGCCAAATCATCCATAATAGCGGGAGTTATGGTTTCCACGGTATCTCTGGTGGAGTAAGGAAAAGTGGGCGCGCCGAAAGCAGAAAAAGACAAGGAAGGGACTCCTTTATTCATAAAAACGGCCGCGTCCAGATCCGGCCGGCCGATGCCGGTGAAATAACGGGTGCGGAATTCCCGTCCCGCCTCAATCTCATTGGCTTTTTCAATAAAACCCCAAAATTCAGGATAATTTTCAGCGGCCAGGACGGTCAATTTATCCCCGCATCCCACCATATCCAGGTTGATGAAAGCCGCCGTCCGGTCTAGGGAAACCACCGGGTTATTTATATAGAACCGGGAGCCTTTCAAGCCTTGTTCTTTTGAACCGAATCCGACAAACAAGAGGGAACGCCGGGGTTTGACCGGGCTTCGGGAGAAGGCTTCGGCAACGCCCATCATCACCGAAGCCCCCGATGCGTTGTTATTGGCTCCGGGCATGATTTCATAACAGAATCCCACCCCGTCCAGATGGGCGCCGATAATAATGTGTTCATCTTTCAATTCCGGATCCGCTCCCTCGATTTTCCCCAGCACATTGTGCCCGGTTCCATCCGGGTGATGTTTCGTCAGGTTTTCCATAGTAAAAAGTTTTCCTGTTTCAAAAGATTGCGGTTTGAGGTTTTGCTTTATCCGGTCAAGAGTTTCTTCATGAGTGCGGCCGGTGCCGGAAAAAGCGTCTTCCACCACAGCTTCGCCGACCTGGGAAACAAGGAAATCCTGCACATATGCGATATCCGGATTGACCGCCAGATCATTGAAAAGCACCGCCCCGGCTCCCTGAGCAACCGCCATTTTCACTTTGAAATCATAGGGGGAATAAGGACGCCAATCCTGAAACGCTTCCGGGTCGTCCGCCGGAGAAACCGGAGCCTCCGGTTCCATCAAAACAATCTTCCCTTCCACATCCACCCCGGCATAGTCATCATACCCCAGCTCCGGAGCCGATATCCCGTATCCCACATACACCAAGTCCGCTGTGATGGCTCCGTTTCCTGAATTGGATCCAGGATAGTACTCCTCTTCATACTTATAATAGCGTTTGTTATCCAGATCCTTCATATCATGATGATAAGCCAGTTCCCCGCCCTTGAATACAATGGTGTAGGGATTGGGAAAGGATTGCAGATAAGAATTTTCGTCGCCGGCCGGTTCCAAACCCCACTTTTCAAACCGGGCGGCCATCCATTCCGCCGCCTGTTTATATTCGCGGGTGCCGGTCAGCCTCCCGGCGTATTCCTCAGAAGATAATTCCGCAACATATCCCAGTAAAATACGGCTGCTGACAGCCTCCATCGCGGCAGCGAGCTGGTCTTCTTCCCTCCCGTCCCTTTCCATTATCAGGGAACAGGATGAGATAAGCAGCAGCATCGGCAATAGGACTGCAGTCTTGAATACGGGCTTCATGTGTGTCTCCTTCCATCCGGCTTTCCTTCCGGCTTATCATAAAGGGGTATTATCCGCTGTCTTTCCCTTCGGGATGTCACGGCGGGAAACATAGCGACAGGGTCTATATTAAGCAAAATGGATGAAAAAGTGAAACGGCTGAAGATGCGGAAAGACTCTCTTCTCAGCCGCCCGCGATTCAGGCCAGGCGGGTGAACCCCATCTCCTTGGCCGCATTTACGGCTTCGGCATACTCGGAGGATTTGATGCGGCGGTCGATTTTCGGATACTCGCCGGCTTTATATTCCGGACGGTACTGCCGCATGATGTTAATATAACAATCAGTGGACAGCTCTTCCGCCACAAACTTCAGCATTTCCCGGGTTCCCGAAACATTATTGGGGAGCACCAAATGGCGGATCATCAATCCCCGGCGCGCTATGGCGTAGCGGTTGGTCTCAAGGTTTCCCACCTGGCGGAACATTTCCCGGAAGGCTTCTTTAACATAATAAGGATAGCTGTAGGCTTCGCTGGAATATTCAGCCGCATGGGCAGAATCGGTGTATTTAAAATCGGGAAGATAAATATCCACAATGCCGTCCAAAAGCTTTAAAATCTTGGGATCCTCAAAGCCTCCGGTATTATAAACCAAGGGAATATTCAATCCTTTTGCCGCGGCTGTTTCCAGAGCCCGGATGATTCCCGGCAAATAATGAGTGGGCGTCACCAGATTAATATTATGGCACCCCATCCCTTGCAGTTTGAGCATGGATTCAGCCACTCTCCCTTCGGAAACCACCATCCCGCCGCCTTCGATACTGATTGAGAAATTCTGGCAGTACACACAGCGGAGCCCGCAATGGGAGAAAAATATGGTCCCTGATCCTTTTTTCCCCACCAGCGGCGATTCCTCCCCGAAATGGGGGAAGGCGCTGGAAATTTTCAATTCAGCGGGAGCCTCGCATTTCCCTTTTTCTCCCCGGGTCCGGTCGACCCGGCAGTCTCGGGGACACAGCGTGCAGTTTTCATAATGGGCGTACAGCTCTTCCGCCCGGCGGTGGAGTTCACCGTTTTCCACCAAATTCAAATATGAGGGATACTTATTTGCACTTGACCCTGAATTCGTCATTTTATCCATCCTTTCCACCTTTCCGGTTTTTGGAAAAACCGCCGTCATACCGGTCAAAACCAGACTGTTTTGAAGGAATTGCCTGCGCGTCGATTTTTTCATTTCTATCATCACCTGACCTTTTTTCTTAACCTGAGTTTGGCATCCGGCACCTGGTCCCCGGATACCCCTTGTTTTTTATTATAACATATCTCCTCCCGGCATTTTGACTCGAGAATTGCGGCTGTGGTATAACCCTGGCATGATCAAAAAAATTTTATCCGGCATGCTTCTTCTCTTGCCGGTGGCCTGCTCTTTTTCGGCGGATACAGACTCTCCCTCCCTTGAAGACAAAATCGGACAGATGCTGCTGCTGGGATTCCGGGGCACTGAAATCACAGAGGACCATGAGGTGGTCCGAATTCTTAAGGATATTCCTCTGGGCGGGGTGGTTCTTTTCGACTACGATGTCCCGGCAGGAAAATTTCCGCGCAACATCCTCAATCCGGAGCAAACCCGGAGCCTTATTTCTTCGCTCCAGTCCTTTTCCGCCACCCCCCTTTTGGTCGCCGTGGACGCTGAAGGCGGACGAGTCAACCGTTTAAAGCCAGCCCGCGGGTTTTTGGAAATTCCCGCCGCGGCGGACGCCGGCCTGAAAGAGCCGGAAGAGCTTCAAAAAATATATTCCGGTCTGGCTGAACAGCTTGCCGGGCTGGGATTTAATTTGAACTTGGCTCCGGTGGTCGATTTAAATATCAATTCGGAGAATCCTGTCATCAGCGGCCTGGGGAGATCTTTTTCCCATGAACCGGAAAAAGTGATCGAGTGCTCCCGGGAATTCATTTCAGCCCACCGGAACTATCATGTTTTAACGGCCCTCAAACACTTTCCCGGCCATGGCAGCTCTTATGACGACACTCACAAAGGCCTGGCCGATGTCACCGGAACCTATCAAAACAGGGAGCTCACACCATTCAAAAGACTCATCCGGGCCGGCCTTGCGGACACCGTGATGACAGCCCACATCATAAATAAAAACATCGACCCGGATCATCCCGCCACATTGTCGCCCCGGTTTATTCAGGATATTCTGCGGGACCGGTGGGGCTATTCCGGAGTGGTTATTTCCGATGACCTGCATATGGACGCGGTTTTAAATTATTATTCCTTCCGGGAGGCCGTGGTGAAGGCGGTCCAGGCAGGCTGCGACCTTTTGGCCATATCCAACAACGGCCGGTTCTATGATGAGAAGGCCGCGCATAAAGCCCGCGATGCTTTGCGGCAAGCCGTCCAAAACAGCGAAATCCCCATGAAAACCATCGACCGGTCTTACCAAAGGATCATAGATTTGAAAAAACGAACGGGGCTCATGTCCGGCGGGCGGGAAGAAGAGAATTGAAAATAATGGATACAGGAGAGCGGTGCAAATCAAGCCGCCTCCAGGGAATCATCTCCGCTGATACATCTTATTAATGATATCTTCAAGAACACCGGCTAAAAGCTTGTTGAAAAAATCGGGATTCTCCATCATGGGAAAATGCCCGGCCTGAGATTGATAAATATAGGAAAAAGATTCCGCATGCCTCTCGGCTGTCTGGTAAGAGGAAGCCCGCAGCATCGAATTGATGCTGTGGATGGGAACATCCACAGCGGCAAAGCCTTGGCTTCCGTCATACTCCAGCAGTGATTCCAAAATGTCCAACGCCGGATAAGACGGGTGGTCCAGCATATCCAGAAGTATGGTCTTCTTAAGTTCTTCGTCCACATGATCGGGAAAAAGTGTTTCCAGAACATAATCCCGCATCCGGTCTTGAAAATCTTCCCTCCAAGGCCGCATAACAAATTCAACTTGCCGGGGAGTGTAGCTCTGCATATAGTGATCTTTGAAGGTATCCACTCCCACCACGCCGATCACCGCCTCCGGCAGCTTAGCTGCGGTTTCCAAAACCACAGGGCCGCCCAGGCCATGTCCGATTAAAATAACATTCTGTTCCCTCAAACGCTTCACCACTCCAGCCACATCTTCAGCCAAAGCGTCTATGGTCCACTCGTCCCGGCCGGCACCTGAAAGCCCATGCCCGGCAAGATCGATAGTCACGATTTTATAGCCTGAAGAAAAGGCGGGGATCTGATGTTTCCAATAAGTCATGTCGGAGCACCAGTCATGCACCATGACCAAGGTGAAATTTCCAACCCCGCGGACCCGGTAATGAATGTCCACTCCGCCGAAAGAAGACAGGGTTTCCGTCTCCGGGTAGTCCGGCTGCCTTGGTTCCGGACATCCTGTGAGCAGTAAAGCTGCTATACAAACAGCCGCAATGGTGCCGGCTTTGATATTCATTCCGCCTCCTTTTAACGCCTCCCGTAATTAAAGGGGGTCCGTTCCTCATTCCGGTCTGTTGCCGGGGGAGGTTCGGGAGACAGCCCGGAAATACCGGCGCGGAGGTCTTCGGTCATGTTGATCTTCACGGATTCAACCGAGGGTTTCAACTGCTCCACATTTCGGGCTCCGATGATGGGAGCTGTCACCGCCGGATGACCGGCCACCCAGGCTACAGCCAAACTCACCGGATGGAAACCGTGATCGGCCGCGAAGCGGGTGAACCTATCCGCCGTTTGATACATCCAATCATCACCGTAACGGGTATTATACATTTTGTTATCAACCAAGCGCCCCGATTCCGGCTTACGAGACGCTCCGTATTTTCCGGAAAGAAGCCCGCCGCCTAAAGGACTGTAGGGAACGACCCCCAGATTTTCCGCCAGGGCCTGAGGAAATATCTCCACTTCCGCCTGCCGCTTAACCAGGTTGTACATCGGCTGAATACAGGCAAATGAAGTCCAGCCTTCACGTGCTGACACTCCCAGGGCTTTGGCCACTTGCCAGGCGGCGAAATTGCTGGCTCCGGCATATAAAATTTTTCCCTGACTCACCAGATCATCCAAAGCGCGCAAGGTTTCCTCAACAGGAGTTCCGTCATCAAATCTGTGAATAAAATAGATATCGATACGATCGGTTTTCAGACGCCTGAGGCTGGCCTCCACAGCGTTCATGATGTGGTAGCGGGAAGCTCCCCGGGCATTGACATCCTTGCCGGTCGGAAAATACACTTTTGAGGTGATCACCACTTCCTGCCGGCAGCCGTGAATCAAACGGCCTAAAATTTCTTCGGAAACGCCGTTTTCGTAAATATCGGCGCAATCAAAGAAATTGATCCCCTGCTCCCGGCAGTATTGAAACATATCTTTCGACGTTTTTTCATCGGCATCGCCTCCGAAAGACATGGTACCGAAACACAACGGAAAAACCTTGATTCCGGTCCTGCCTAAATAAACATACTCCATAGTCATTTTCTCCTGTAAATGCCGGCAAATCAGCCTGGATTCTTCGGTGAAAATCCGATTCTGTCGAAAGGATTCACCACGCTGGTTATAATATTGCGCAAATGGGAATTAATGCGTTTCAGCCAGCGGGTGTATAGAGCCAGAGAAACCGCGTCACCCGCCCCGATATCCGGGTCCTTTTCCCGGACCATGGAATAAACCAGCCGGTCGCAGGTTCCGTTGACCCAGCTGTAATCATCCAGAAGCTGCTTAGCCGATTCCTCAGTGGAGCTTTCAAAACAGCGGCGCGTCCGGATAAAGTTGTCTTCCACCGCATTTTCAATCCTTTTTAACTCATTTTCAAACCGGCCGCCGTTCAATTGTTTGGGATGATTCAGCGCCAGCTCGATCATATTCTTGGTCAGGTCTCCAATACGTTCGATATCGATAATGATGCTGACCAAAATCAATCCGGAGACTAATTTCTCCGTTCCTCCCATCGCCAGGTGATTGAGAACATGTCTCCGGACTTCCCTTTCATACTTGTTGACTTCCAGGTCGCGGTCATAGATGTCGATTTCCACTTGATTGTCTTCGGTCTGCCGCAATGATATTTTGGCTTCAAGAAACATCTCCCGGGTTATATCCAGCATTTGAAAAGACCTCTGATAGGCCCGGTCCATCAGGTTATCCTTGCGGAATATCGCCAGCCATTTTTTAAACATGATTGTTTTCCCTCACTTGAATAAGTATATCAAAATTATGGGTATAAGAAAAAAGACAATAATGATATAAAAAAGCGGAAACAACTTGTGTCGGGTGGAAAACTTGGCAAATCCTTTGGCCAGACCAATAGGGACCCGCATGAGCGGCCACCAGACCAACATCCCTGAAATATTAAAAAGCAAATGCGAAAACGCCACCACCACCGCAAACAGGTTTCCGGTCACCAGGGCCGCCAGAATGGCCGTGAACGTGGTCCCCAGGTTGGCTCCCAGCGTATATGGAAAAACTTGAGCGAGGGTCAGCAGTCCGGCACCTGCCATAGGCACAGCCAAGGCCGTGGTGATGGAGCTGCTCTGCACCATACTGGTTAAAAGAAACCCCACAAAAAAGGCCCGCACCGGATTTTTAAACAAGTACCGGTCAAACCAGCCCTCAGCTTTATAAACCACCAGGCTCTTAAGGGTCTTGACCATCCGGGTCAGGCTGAACAGAAGCAAAAAAACAGATATAACCAGCAGCAGCCATGGCAAATCACCAAGTATATTTTTGAACAAAGCAGCCACAGGACGGGTCAAGGCATTAACCGGACTGAAAAATTTCAGCCCCCCCACATGCTGGAACTTATGGCCCAGATAATCAGCGGCAATGCCCAGATAATTGGTAAAATACTGCAAGGGGAACAGCACGGCCACAGAAAGCATATTGAAATAGTCATGCACAATCGCCGCCGCAAAAGACCTTTGGAATTCCGCACTTCTTTTGATCTGAGTCATGGACGCCAGGGTGTTGGTTACGGAAGTGCCGATATTGGCCCCCATGATAATGGGAATGGCATTGCTCACATTCAGGACCCCTCCCCCCACTAAACCAACCACGATCGCCGTGGTGGATGAAGAGGACTGAACAAAAGAAGTCGCCAGAATCCCGATAAACAAACCGGCGACAGGGCTGGAAGTGGTGGCGATCAGGGCTTCGGCAAACCCGCTTCCGAACATCTTCAAGGCATCCCCCATCAACTGAAGGCTGAAAATGAACAAATACAAAAAAAACAGCAGAGAAAGTCCTTTCAGATAACCCCGTTGCTTGGGAGAAAATGTATGACTCATTGCTTTGTCATTTGATGTGCTCATGGGTTTGTCCGCATAATTTCTCCGCCGCAAGCTTTGCGGTGACAAATGAAAAATCAATATGCCGGTTGACCGTGAAAGCCATCCCTTTTTCATGAAATGCTTATTTTATTCCGGACTCTTCCCGGGCTGAAGCTGCCGAAATGCGGAAGCCGGAGCATCGCCGTTTTTTTGTGAACACTTCAGATATATATCAAATTCGGCCACTCTTGACAAACCTGATTTGCCTGGATGCTGGAGAGATGCCTTCCGTCCATCCTCGCTCCGTTTTGGGCCCCGCCCGAACCATTTTTTTATGGGTTCATCATGAGTACAACACACCGCAAACCATGACAATGATGCCAATGTCATTCCCGGACCGGAGCGACGGGAATCTTAGAGTGCCTCGTTATGCTCGCTGCGCTCGCGTTTATCGCGTTTATTGCGTTCTTTTAGTCTATCTGGTCCATCTGGGTCTATCTAAGTCTTCTCCGCTCCCATGGCCGCAAGAAAACGATTTTCTAAGTCATGACTCATGTGTACAACACACCGCGAACCATGACAATGATCCCAATGTCATTCCCGGAGCGGAGCACCTTTGAGTGTGTCATCCCGCGGTGCGAAGCACCGAGGGATCCCTGACTGCCTCGTATGGGCGGTGGGTTCCGCTTTCACGAGGCAGAAAGGGATTGCCACGGCTTGCTGGCGCAAGCCTCGCAATGACAAGCCGGCATGCCGCCCGAAGGGTAAAAAAATTGCGATTATAATAAAAATATGAAAATGAAAAACTTTCCTTTTGAACTTTCAATAAAAATCATGTTAATCGCTGATAAGAAAGAGATGGCAAAAAATCGCAATTTTTTTATGAATAGGTCAGGTTAAGACTGATTGCCTGATGCGCTGTAAAGATGGCTGATGAGGACCATCAAGCGGCTGGGCGCCGTGTCAACGAATTCCACACCCATTTCATAAAGATCTTTCCCCATCTGTTTTTTTATCCATCGAATGCGGCCGCGCATATAAATAATACGGCGGGACTTTCTGAGGTTGATTTTTAAATTCAAAAGAGAGTTCACAGGAAGTTTTTGGTCGGTGATGATTTTGATTCCACCCAGCGAAATATCATCGGAAAAAGCGATGATGGGTTCCCCCTGGGGTTTGAGTTTATCCGAAAGGCATTCAATCTCCACCCTGTTCTCTTCTTTTTTTCTTTTGTTGCGCCGTCTTTCCTTATCCATGTTCAAAGCCACTTCAGCACAAACGTTGTTGACAATTCCCCGCCTTTCAATAGGAATATTATATAAAGTGAATCAAAATGTCAAAAACCACGGAGAAAAGTCATGCCCGCCTCACCCTCACCTTGTCTCACCTGAATGAGGGACGGGCCGGAAATACCGCAGATGCGAAGTGCAGGGTATTGTCATCCTGAGCAAACCGAAGGTTCAGGCTTCACCGCAGCGGTTCCACCCGCAGTTCGGGCAGGAAGGGCATTTTTCATCCGGCAGGGAGGCGCCGCAGTTTTTGCAGGTCATCTGGAAAACGTCCCGGGTGGGGCTGCGGCCCGGCCCTAAATGCCGTTCCAAGACCTTGGCGATGGCGTCTGGAATGGATTGAACCAGCCCGCCGGAGGTAAAAACCTGCTCTGACCCGCCGATGCCCTTAAGCTGTCCGATGACTTCTTTGGGATCAATTCCGCTCCGCAGGGAAAGTGAAATCAGACGGCCTAAAGCTTCAGCATCCGCCATGGTGGTGTACCCGCTCTTGCCGATGCTGGTGAACACCTCAAAAGGTTTGCCGTCAAAAAAAGACAGTGTCACATACAGGTTTCCAAAGCCGGTTTTGATTTTATCGGTCACGGAAGAAAGAGAATCAGGACGCCCCTTAGGAGCCCGTTCTTCCCTTTCCTTTTTCACCAGAACCTGTTCGGCCCGGCTGCCGTCCCGGTAAACCGTAATCCCTTTGGTTTTGAATTCATCCGCTGAAAGATACGCTTGCCGGATGTCTTTTTCAGAGGCCCGGTTGGGGAAATTTATGGTCTTGGAAACCGAGTTGTCCACGTGTTTCTGAAATGCCGCCTGCATTTTTATATGCCATTCCGGCGTCAAGTCATGCGCCGTGACAAAATATTCCGGTAGCGGTTCATCCGGATGGCGCTTCTTCCACTTCCGGAAAAGCGGATGAACATCCTTCAGCTCACGGTCAAGAATACGGGAAGTGAATTCGAAAGCGAAAACCGGTTCAATACCGGAAGAGCATCCGGCGATGCGGGAAATGGTACCGGTGGGCGCGATGGTGCAGACGGCGGCGTTTCGCATGGCTCCGCCTTTATAAACGGATTGACCGATGCTGGGAAAACTCCCCCTCTCTTCCCCCAGCTTCCGTGAAGCCGCTTGCGCTTTTTCCCGGAGGAAAGAAGCGATTTTATCCCCAAAGTCCAGGGCGTCACCGGAGTTGTAAGGGCATTTTTTCAATATAAGCAGGTCAGCCCATCCCATCACTCCCAGCCCGATGCGGCGGTTCAACCGGGTCGTTTTTTCTATTTGAGGAAGAGGATAAACGTTGACGTCAATGACATTATCCAGAAAACGGACCCCGCTTTCCACGGCCTCTCCGAATTGACTCCAGTTGAATTCATCGCCGCAACGGCGGTCGAAGAACCTGGTCAAATTAATGGAGCCCAAATTACAGGACTCGTAATCGTGCAGGGGCTGCTCCCCGCAGGGATTGGTGGCCCGGATGGGTCCCCATTCCCGGGTGGGATTCAGAGCGTTGATCCGGTCGATAAAAATCAGTCCCGGGTCCCCTCCTTGCCATGCGGCATTGGCAATGCGGCTGAAAATTTTGGCGGCGTCTTTTTTTCCCGCGGACTTGCCGGTGAACGGGTCATAAATCTTATATTTCCGGTTCTTTCGAACCGCCTGCATAAATTCATCCGTAACCGCCACCGAAAGATTGAAATTCACGGCCCGTCCGGCTTCCTCTTTCAATTGTATGAATTTTTCGATATCCGGATGATCCACCCGCAAAATTCCCATGTTGGCACCCCGCCGGGTTCCCCCTTGTTTAACCGCTTCCGTGGCCGCATCAATGACCTTTAAAAAAGATACCGGCCCGGAGGCCACCCCCTGGGTTTTCCGCACATAACTTCCCTCAGGTCTCAGGCGGCTGAAATCAAATCCGGTCCCCCCTCCTTCCTTATGCACCAAAGCGGCGTTCTTGACCGCATCAAATATGGATTCCATGCTGTCTTCTATGGGAATGACAAAACAGGCACTGAGGCAGAGCCCGCGGCCCGCGCCGGTCAGAGTGGGGCTGTTGGGCAGAAAGGTCCGGTTGATCATCAAGTCAAAGAATCGTTTCGACCAATTCCGGCGCTTTCTCTCTGAATCCTCCGCGGAAGCCGCATGCTCCGCCGCCCGCCGGAACAGATCAGCCGGGGACGTGTCGATGAGACCCCCGGCTTCATCCCGCATATAATACCGGGCCTTGAGAATCCGCAGAGCGTTTTTGGAAAATCCGTACCTTTTTTCCGCCATGGGTGTTTGCTTTTTTTTATTATACCTTATCCATCCAACCTCACAAACCGTCCAGGGAACCGGGGACTATTCCAAATGGATTTTGGTGGTGGTATAACCGCCTTTAAGAGAATCGTAAATCAGCTCGATTTCCCCTTCGCCTTTGACGATCAAGCGGAAGTCAACCATCCCGAATCCGGGAACACCCGAATCCACCCAAAACATATTGTCCCGGATTTCCACTTTACGGGTCACTCCGCGGAATTTATCCGTCAGATTTCCGGCGGCCAGGAGCTTCCCGCCCTCCACCTTGATCCGGTCGGCGCGGTGAAGCTTATTCTGCTTCGCCTGGGCGGAAATGGAAGGGGTCACTCTGTCATTGGCAATCGTGATATCAATTTGATACATGCCGTTATCAAGCTTTTCAGCGGCAACGGTCTCCCAATGCAGCCGGGGGAGCTGGTCGGCGTGATACATAACAAAAGCCGCGTTCCGGTGGCAGGTTTCCGGCAATTGAAACAACGGCGGCACCCGGCGGCCGAATTTTTTCACGCCCCCGATTTCCACTTCTCCGTATAAAGGATGCTGGTAAGGCTCCCAATCAGTATATTGTTCTCCCAGCAGCACCCAGTCATGGTAAAACATCTCCTGCAGCATCCGTTCCATCCTCTTCAGCCTCTGGATATCCTCGTCTTCGTCGTCACGGCCGAAAGGCAAGGACTCAAACATATCCATGTCCAGCTCGTTGGTGAAAGTATAAATTCCCAGCACGCTGTATATGAAGTCGATGCTTCCCCCGTAAACCGTGTACATGTCCTCATGAACCACCAGATAATCGTATCCCGGCAGAATTTTTTCCCCTTTTTTTCCGATATAATCGTAGACCCGGCGGTCCTGGGGGGGATATTCTCCCAGATTTACGGCCCCCGGCCCCCGCAGAATCATGGCCCCGTAATTATGAAAATTTTGGGCTCCCATGATATTGGGATGGGCCAGTATAAAATCCCGGGTCGCCTTGGTTTCCGGATAACTGAAGGGATAAGGACCGGCCCCACTCTGAACATAATCCGGCTGCCAATTGAAACCGTAATTACGGTTCATGTCATAACCGCCCGGAGGGTCTTCATTGATCCGGCCGTCCCCGTCCCTGTCCACACCTTCCTGTCCCAGAAGGATATACTCGCCTTTTTCACCCGGCCGTACCGGTACTAAAATGCGGGGATCATCAGGGTGCGGCTTGTAATTCCCCCGGGGGTCCTTTTTGCGCATCAGAGTGATAGAGCCGTCTTCGTCCAGATCATCCGGGGGATCCTCGTCCGCCTTCCCGTCGCGGTCAACATCATAAGGGACAAGTCCGGTGCGGGGGGAATTCGGGTCGGCAGGCTGGTGGACATAATGATCGCGGCTGTCCGGATTCATCGTCGGGATCACATAGAACGCCCGTTCATTTAAAAGCCGTGTCGCCGGCTCGGTTTCCCCGTAATTTTTCAACAGGTACCAAATCAAATACAGGGAGACTTCCGTGCCTTGAATTTCATTTCCGTGGATATTGCCGTCCACATAATAACCCGGTTTGTGCTCCGCCGGCCCCGTATCCGGATTGTTTAAAATGACAGCCCAGATATCACGGCCCTGATGAGATTTGCCTAAAGATTTTACCGTCATAAAATCCGGATAAGCCTTCTCCAACCGCTGAAGGGACCGGGTCAATTCCGCATAGTCATAAAAATGATCAAAAGTCAGATGGACCTTTTCTTCCCCGTAAGTTGCGGGAACGGCCGCTGCTGCGGCCGCCGCAAGCAAGGCCGCCAAAATCATCAATTTATAGATACGCATAATCATCTCTCTTTCAGCGAAGCTCTATTGTCCTGGACAGAAAACCAAGTTTAGGAGCCCCGGCCTTCAGGGTCGTCTTCGACCCCTCCGGAGCCCTTATGGTCCATTCCACCGTCCGGATGTCTCCGCTTCCGTTAATAAAGGGAATAGTCAGGATTCTATCTCCTGAAAAAACATGCTGATTTTCCTTCAGGTCAAGTTCGATTCTTATGGGCCATGCCGTCCGGGCCCGTCTGCCCTGAGCGGTTGAAGTGGGAAACCATCCCTTGTTGATGAATTCCGCCTCCACCTTGTACAATCCCCTCTCCAGACTTTCCACTTTAACCTCATGAATTTGAAAATCAGCCATCTTTTTTATCAAGCCAAGATAAAAATCCGAATGCATATTCAAGGTTTTTTCCATTTGCTCCGGAGGAGGAGTGACCTTCAGGTAAGGAATGAACCCTCCGATTTCCACTTCCCCCAAATCCGGATGGCTGAAGAACGTCCAATCCATAAATCCTTTTCCATCCAGGCTTGATTCCACCCATTTCAAAATATAAGATTCAGGGTGCTCTTCCCCGTCCCCGGAATCCGGCCGCGGCATTTGTTCAATCATCACGGCCATCCGTTCCGGTGTGATTTTACCGGACTCCACCATTTTGATCACCATGGAGGCGTTGAACCGGTCCGGCGCTCCCAAGCTGCGGAGAAAGGCTTCAATTTTCTTTTCCCCCAACGCCAAAAATTCTTCGGAAGACAATTCCTTGAGCTTGTCTGCGGTTAATTCGTCTTCTTCTTTTTCTTTTTTCGGTTCCGGCACCTGCCATAAATCCGAAGAAAAAACCTGAACTCCGTATTGGAAATAGCAGTAGGCCGCGAAGGACCCCTTTCTCACCCCTTTGCCCCGGTTGACGGGATAATCCAACTCGTATTCCTCCAGAGCCTGCTTGTAATCTTCCCCCACCGCTTGCAGGAAAGGCCGGTCCTGATTGTCAATGTCCATAGCCGGCCCCAGCCCCAGCATCATGGCGACCAAACTTTCATCTATTTCCATAGGGATTCCCAGGTCCATGCCTTTCAGAATGTCCACAATTTCCTTGATTTCATATTCCGTTTCCGGATCCATTCCCAAAAATTCGGCGTATCTCGGCGGAATTTTGACTTTTCCAGCCGCACGGGCTCTGCCGGTCTGCTGAAGATTGAGAAACGTGTTTTCAGTTGAAAAATTCAACACCATCACGATTTGAGGTCTGGCTGTCAAAAACTCCATCAGAGCAATATTTTCCGCAGCCGATACCGGCCACATTCCGGCTCTTTTATCCAAATAATCAAAATCGTGGGGAAAATTCCGGTTCAATTCAACACCGCCCGGGGGATCTTCATTGATATCCCCGTCACCATCGTTATCGATTCCCTCGGTATATAATTTATAAAGCCCCCGTTCGCCCTTGGCCGGATCCGCTTTTTTCATCAAACGCGGGTTATTGGGATGAGGGATATACTCACCTTTGGGATCTTCAACCCGCATTTGGGTGATCCATCCGTCTCCATTGAGATCTTCAGGCCCGTCCTCGTCCGCAACTCCATCGTTATCCAGATCGACCGGCTCCATATTCCAGGATTGCTCATATTTCACGTCCGCAAAATACCGGGCGGCGGCATCCGGACTGAGCAGCGGCGCCACATAGATTGTCCGCGTCTGAAGCAGCCGGGTCATGTCCTCATCGCTCCCATACCCGGATAATAATTTTTCAGCCAGCATCAATGCGGCTTCCGTTCCCACCAAATGAATCCCCTCCAGGTTGGCGGAAACAAAAACCGCCGGACGGTCTTCCGGGGAAACCAGGCCCGGGTCTTCATCGGCCAGGCGGAAAATCATCACTTCGCGGCCGCCGGGGGTTTTCCCGATGATTATCAATTCGCTGATTCCGGGATGTTCATCATGCCAGGCCGTCAATATTTCTGTGACGTTCTCCGGCGTGTGATAAGACGAATAGTCCATTCCGGATGAAAATCCCGCAGCCGCACCCACAAGAAACAGCCATAAGGCTGTGAATCCAAGATGCTTCATCACTCCTCCTTGTTTCGTTTTCTTTCAACCATTATGATCCATCCAGACTCATAAAACATTCATAAAAAAGATACGTATTATAGTCTATAAGGTTTTTATTTTTAAGATTGTCATTCCTGAAAGAAGCGGGAACAAGAAAAGGAAGATGGGAAAAATGAAACGTTTTGAGCCCGCTCCCTGTTTTATTATAATATAGACGTGCTCTTTAAAAGGAAAAAATCCAGGGAAAGAGTTGTCCTTTTAATAAAAAAGGGGCTTTTTATAATGCCTGATCTATTCAGGTAATGGAGATTCAGATGAAAAAAACAATATTGCTTTTAACGGCCGTCATGCTGGTCCCGTTTTTCGGCTTCGGGCAGGAAACCCGGCAGGAGGACAGCACCGCCGTCCAGGTTCCGGTGCGGGTCTATGAGAAAGACGAATTCGTGGATGATTTAAAGATCGATGATTTCGAAATTCTGGAAAATGGAGTGAAACAGAAAATCGATGCTCTCTATCTCGCCGACGGAACCCGCATCTCCCGGCGGGAGGAATACCGGGAATTTCATCCCCGGACCGGACGAGTTTTTTATCTCCTGTTCCAGTTGACCGATTACAATCCCCGCCTGGAAGACACCATAGATCATCTTTTTTCCCAAGTGCTGACCCGGGAAGATTCCCTGGTTATGATGACCCCGCAACAGAGTTACAGTCTATCTCCCCAGGCACTGGCATCGCGCCCTGCTGAACAATTATCCAAAGAGATGAGGGATATTCTCCGCAAGGATATTAAAACCGGGTCTTCCGATTACAGAAATCTCCTGCGGGACCTCAGGCGGCTGGTGCGCAGCCTCTCCGGCACCTCTCATATGGGAGGAATATCCGACATGTCGAGTATAGACTCCAATATGGGAATCGAGTTTCTGCTGTCCAGTTACCGCAGCACTCTGGAAAAAATCGAGCAACTCCGTTTCATCGAGGAACAAACCTTCCTGAACTTCGCCGCTCAGGTCAAGCCGTTCCAGGGACAAAAAAACGTTTTCCTTTTTTATCAGCGGGAATACCGTCCGGAGATCCAGGCCCGGATCATGGACCAGATGCTGACCATGTACCAGGACAGACCCAATATTATGGGCGATGTCCAGGACTTGATGCAATTTTACCGCCGTGAAATCCGGCTAAATACCCAGAATCTCCACCGGGCTTTTTCCGATGCTTCGATATTTCTCAATTTCATTTTTATGAACAAAAATATTGAAGACTACACCGGCATCGATATGCGGGAACAGTCGGAAGATGTTTTCAAAACGTTCACTCAAATCGCAGAGAAAACCGGCGGCGTGATTGACAGTTCCCAGAATCCTTTTCATGCTTT
>JAWODN010000137.1:0-7974 GCA_046483285.1 Candidatus Aminicenantota bacterium
CACCGAGACGGTGCTAAATGGCGAATCGATCTCGGTTGAGACCAGGAGGGGACGAAAGGATGGTAATACCCTTCATGTTTCGCTGAAGACAAAACCGATCTTCCATGATGGAGAACAGGTGGCGAACTAAGCAATATACCTTCGGGGCGAGGCTTCCAGGTATCCTTCCAGGGAATCATGTCCCAATGTGATATCCGCTGAATTTCCGTGCCGGTCCGGAACTTCAAGGAACACCACGGTGGCGCCGTAGGTCATGATCCCGGTTTTTATGCCCCGGCCGTTAGCGAGAGTGTACAGGTCCACTCCCCGTCCATCAGGATGCCGCCCGAAAATTGATTTTTCAATGAACATATCCGGTCCTTTCGAAGATACTGTTTCCCCGGAACCGCGCTCCCCGTTTCCACAGGAAATCATGACGGCTGCCAGGGAAATCACCAGCAACAAACTTATCATAAAAACTTTTTTTTTCATTTCATTTCCTCTTTTGCGGGATGCGTCATAAAAAGATTTTTGCCGAACTGTTAATATCACAGCAATGAAAACGGCTTTTTTCCACCTCCGGTTTATTTTAAAATGGGGCAAAGGAAGAGTCAAATCAGCGGGAGTTTTCCGGCCTGTCTCTCAGGATAATCCGGGCGGCGGTTTTCCAATGTATGAGGCAGATTATGTTGAGTTAAATGATTTTGGCTGATATATTAAACCTGAATTATTCATGGGGCGAGATTGCCGCAGATGCGAGGCGCAGGGCATGAAGCCGTGGTCCTTCACTGCGAATGCCCTGCAACAAAGCAGATGCGGTGAGAGTCGGCCCGCCCGAAGGGTAAAAAAATTGCGATTAAAATAAAAATATGAAAATGAAAAACTTTCCATTTGATCTTTCATTAAAAACCATGCTTATCGCTGATATGAAAGAGATTGTAAAAACATCGCAATTTTTTTATGAATAGGTCAGGTTAAATATAAAAAGAAGGGGCATCTGAGGTTAAGGAGATTAAAATGAAAAAAGCCGCATTTTTGCTTCCAGCTGCCGTTTTTATTATCGCGGCGGGGGTGAGCTGCCAAAAAGCCGCCACCGGCGATTATCCGGTGCAGCCGGTGGCGTTCACTCAGGTCGATATCCAGGACGATTTCTGGGCGCCGCGTTTAGAGACCAACCGCACCGTCACCATCCCCTATGCCTTCGGCATGTGCGAGGACACCGGGAGGGTGAAAAATTTTGAAATCGCAGGAGGATTGACTGAGGGCGACAGTTTCTGTACGGCTTATCCTTTTGATGATTCCGATGTCTTCAAAATTATTGAAGGGGCCTCCTACTCTCTTCAGGTCCATCCCGACCCGGAATTGGAAAAGTATGTCGATGATTTGATCGCCAAGATCGCCGCCGCCCAGGAAGAAGACGGATATCTCTATACCGCACGGACCATGGATTCCAAAGAGCCGGTCCGTTGGGTCGAAGAAGAGCGATGGACCAATCTTTATTTGGGACATGAACTCTATAACGCCGGCCATCTTTACGAAGCCGCGGCGGCGCATTATCTGGCTACCGGGAAGTTGTCTCTGCTGGATGTGGCGGTGAAAAACGCCGATTTGGCCGCTTCGGTTTTCGGTGCGGATAAAAAGCGGGGTGTGCCCGGCCACCAGGTGATTGAAATCGGATTGGCTAAATTGTACCGGATCACCGGGGATAAAAAATATTTGGACCTGGCCAAATTTTTTCTGGACGAACGCGGACGCTCCGAACATAGAGAGCTGTTCGGGGAATATTCCCAGGACCATAAGCCGGTGGTGGAGCAGGTAGAAGCCGTGGGCCATGCCGTGAGAGCGGTTTATATGTATTCCGGGATGGCGGATGTGGCGGCCTTGACCGGGGACCGGGAGTATATTCGAGCCATCGACAGGATTTGGGATAATGTGGTGAACAAAAAAATGTATCTGACCGGAGGCATCGGGGCCACCGGTTCAGGCGAAGCGTTCGGTGATAATTACGAGCTCCCCAATGCCACCGCCTATGCGGAGACCTGTGCCGCCATTGGAAATGTTTTTTGGAACCACCGCATGTTTCTCCTGCACGGCGACGCCGGATATATTGATATTATGGAGAGAATTCTTTACAACGGCGCTCTTTCAGGCGTTTCCCTGGGGGGAGACCGTTTCTTTTACCCGAATCCGCTGACTTCCTACGGACAGCATGAGCGGAGCCCCTGGTTCACCTGCGCCTGCTGCCCCAGCAATATGACCCGGTTCATGCCCTCCATTCCAGGATATGTTTACGCGGTCAGAAACGGCGACCTGCACGTCAATCTGTTCATTCAAGGGGAATCCGCGATGGAAGTGCAGGGCGGCCGGGTCAAGCTCGCCCAGGAAACCCGGTACCCGTGGGACGGAAAGATCATTTTGACGGTGGAACCGGAAAATTCACTGAATTTTGATCTGTGCGTCCGTATACCGGGATGGGCCCGCCACCAGCCGGTCCCCGGCGACCTCTACCGGTTTATGAAGATGGAGGAAAAGGATATGACTTTAACCGTCAATGGAGAAGACCTTAAATTGGAAATAGAAAACGGCTACGTCCGTATCAGCCGGGCCTGGGAACCGGGGGACAGGGTGGAGTTGAATCTTCCCATGCCGGTAAGGCGGGTCTTGAGTCATGATGAGGTAAAGGCCAATCAGGGCCGGGTGGCTCTTCAGCGCGGACCGATTGTTTATTGTGCGGAATGGCCGGACAATCAAGGTGTGGTGAGAAATATCGTTTTGCCTGATGATGCGGATTTGAAGCCGGAGTTCAAAGGGGATATGTTCGACGGCGTTCAGGTGGTCACAGGAACCGCCGCGGCGCTGAAGGAGGAACCGGACGGATCCGTGTCGGAATCAAAACAGGATTTTCTCGCCATTCCCTATTATGCCTGGGCTCACAGGGGCAAGGGAGAGATGATGGTCTGGCTAGCCCGTATTAAAGAGAAGGCGCGGCCGAAAAGGCTTCCCGGCATCGCTTCCCAAAGCCGGGTCTCTGTATCAGGTGAACGCGACGGGTCGGCGGCGAATGATCAGCTGGAACCGGAAAATTCCAGTGATCATTCCATTCCCCGTCTCCACTGGTGGCCTGAAAAAGGAACCATTCAATGGGTTCAGTATGATTTTGACAAACCCCACCGGATTTCCCAATCGAGTGTTTATTGGTTTGACGACACGGGAAGAGGGGAATGCCGGGTGCCCCAATCCTGGCGGGTGCTGGTGAAACAAGGCGATTCCTGGCAGCCGGTGGACAATCAAACCCCTTACACAAACGGGAAAGACCGATTCAACCGGGTTGAGTTCACTCCGGTCAGGACCTCCGGGATCCGCCTGGAGATTCAGCTCAAAGAAGAATATTCGGCGGGTATTCTGGAGTGGAAAGTTAATTAACAGTCATTTATCACGTGCATAAGCATCCCACGATCAATGAAAATGCCTTTTAAGTGAAACTTGGATAAAGGAGAAAATTTTATGTGTTTAAGAAAATTATTATCACTTTTCATCGTATGCATGATGTCGGGTTTATTTGTTTATTCCGGTGATGACGCGCCTTCCTTTGATCAGGATTTATTAAAGACTTTCACCTACCGGAATTTGGGACCGTTCCGCTCAGGCTCTTGGATTTCTGATTTCGCTGTGCCCGAGTCGCCTCCGAAAGCCCATCTGTATACTTTTTATGTGGCCGGCAGAAACGGGGGATTATGGAAAACCGTCAACAATGGCACCACCTTTGAACCTCTCTTTGACGACCAGGATGTTTTCTCCATCGGGGATGTGACCCTGGCTCCTTCTGATCCGGAGATTGTTTGGGTGGGAACCGGAGAGCATGCCGCCGCCCGCAGCTCTTATTACGGTGACGGCGTGTATAAGTCCCTGGACGGAGGCCAAACCTGGAATCACATGGGACTGGAAGACACCCATCATATATCCCGGATTGTGATCCATCCAGAAAATCCGGATAGGGTTTATGTGGCGGCTATGGGGCATTTGTTCACGCCCAATCCGCAAAGAGGTGTTTTCAGAAGCGGTGACGGGGGTGAAAGTTGGGAAAAAGTGCTTCACATCAATGAGGATGTCGGAGTGAGCGATTTGGCGATCAACCGGGACAATCCGGAGATTTTGTATGCCGCTGCGTATGAAAAATACCGCTACCCCTGGCATTTTGAAGCGGGGGGGCCGGAGAGCGGCATCTATAAATCCATGGACGGGGGAGATAGCTGGGTGCGCCTCACCAAGGGGCTGCCGGAAGGAAAGATCGGGCGCATCGGCCTGGATATATACCGGGAAAATCCGGATATTCTATACGCGGTGGTGGAAAACGTCAATATGCGTTCCCCCACTGAAAGAGAAAAAGAAATGGACCAAAGGCGGGGGCTGGAGCCTCAGGAACGGGAAATCGGAGGAGAGGTCTACCGCACCGAAGACGCCGGCCGGTCCTGGACCAAGATGAATTCCATCGAAGACAATGTGGGAGGAAAAGCCGCCTATTCCTTTAATCAAATCAGGGTGGATCCCAACAATGACCAGAATGTTTATGTCACCACCATTTCTTTGGCGGTGTCCCGCGACGGAGGCCGCACCTGGAAGGATCTCAGCTGGCCCCCCCGGGAGATGTTTCCCACGGCGTTCGGAGATATCCGGACCCTTTGGATCGATCCGGAAAATTCCGACCGCATGCTGATGGGAAGCGACGGCGGAGTTTATCAAACCTATGACGGGGGCCAAACCTGTGATTATTATCCCAATCTTCCCATGGCCCAGTATTATGACATCGAAGTGGATATGGAAGATCCTTATAATATTTACGGCGGCCTGCAATGCCATGACAATTGGAAGATTCCCAGCAACTCCTGGTCCGGGCTGGTGACACTGGAAGACCATATTCCTCTCGGCCATGGAGACGGCATGTGCAATGTGGTGGACCGGACCAACAACCGCTGGGTTTACAACACCATTCAATTTGGGGGTCATCACCGGGTGGATCAGAAATCAGGAACCCGCACCAACATCATGCCCCAGAGGGAAGAGGGCAAGGATCCATACCGGTTCAACTGGATGCCGCCTTTGGAAATATCCCCTCATAACAGCCGGATCATATACGCCGGCACTCAGATGCTTCTGCGTTCCATGAACAGGGGCGGCGATTGGCAGGAAATCAGTCCTGATTTGACCACCAATGACCGGGTCAAAATCGCAGGAAAAGGGCACATCCAGTACTGCACCATCACCACTATCTCAGAATCCCCTCTGACCCCCGGATTGATTTGGGTGGGGACGGATGACGGCAAAGTGTGGGTGACCCGGGACGGCGGCGCCGGATGGCGGGACCTGACATCCCTTTTGGCGGAAGCCGGAGCTCCGGAAAACATTTGGGTCAGCCGGGTGTTTGCGTCTCACCATGACCCGGCTACCGGTTATGTCACCAAGACCGGTTTCCGCAGGGACGATTTCCGGCCTTATATTTATAAAACCACCGATTACGGTCAATCCTGGACGGATATTTCCGCCGGCCTGCCCGACAAATCCATCAATGTGGTGTTTGAAGACCGGAAAAATCCGGACCTTCTGTTTGTTGGTAATGACAAGGGGATTTATGTTTCCATCACCAGAGGGGAAAATTGGGTGTATATGAGGAACAATATGCCCACCATTGCGGTGCATGACCTGCTTGTGCACCCCCGCGAAAACGACCTGGTGGCGGGAACCTACGGCCGCGGGGCGTATGTGACCCATATCGGGCCGCTGCAGGAGTTATCCCGGGAAATCTTGGAAAAAGATTTTCATTTATTCGCTGTCCAGCCGGCGGTTCAGAGATCCACCCGGCCCTGGGGCAATTATCATCTTTATGGCGACCGTTATGTTTCCACCCCCAATGAGCCTAATGCCGCTGTCATCAGCTATTATTTGAGGGAAGAAGCGGGAGATAAAATCCGGATCAAAGTGAAGAGGCCGTCCGGAGAGCGGCTGAGAATTCTGGAAGGGCCGGGCACACCGGGCCTGCATAAAGTGTTATGGGACATGCGTCCCGAGATCAGACCTCAAGACCGGTACCGGCTTCTGCGCAGCGGGCCTTTCGGCGGTATGGTCGAACCGGGGGAATACGTTGCGGAAATCGAAATCAACGGCCGGACGGAAAGCCGAAAAATACGGATCAAAGGCCGTGCTGGATGGGCCGTCGGTCCGCATCCGGTGGAAATCAAGTGAGGCCCACCTCTCTCCCCGGACGGGGGAGTGTCTATGCCGTTTTCTTTATGAGGCGGATTTTATTATGATATATAAGGCCTGAATAGATTTGAAGGATGAACAGACCGGTTTGGTGAGAGAATGAAAAAGCATTACGCCTTGGGGATGGATTTCGGAACAAACTCCTGCCGGTCTTTGATCGTGGACCTTTCCGGCGGCAAAGAAGTGTCAAGCTTTGTTTATGACTACTCCTCCGGTGAAAAAGGTGTGATTTTAGATGCCAAAGATCCTCATCCGGCCAGGAAGAACCCCCGGGATTATATAACCGGAATGGAGGTTTCCGTTAAGGAGGCGGTCAAAGAAGCCAAGCAAACCCGTCCTGGTTTTGAATCCGGCGCAATCATTGGAATCGGCGTGGATACGACAGGCAGCAGCCCCATGCCGGTGGATCAAAACGGCGTTCCTTTGGGTTTGAAGCCTTCCTTTCAGAATAACCCAATGCCATGGTCTGGTTATGGAAAGACCACACCTCTTTCCGGGAGGCAAATGAAATAACCGGGACCGCGCGTAAGCTGCGGCCGGAAAATATGTTATATCCTGGAGAGAACCCTTTTTAACTATACCTTAGCCTGACCCAGCTCCTTGGGGCGGGGTCCTGAGGAGCGAAGCGAGGGAACCGTTACGGCATCGTCTTTTCGGTTCATGGTACGTCCTGGCCGAAGCACCTCCAGATCCCTCGTCGTTTCACTCCTCGGGACGACATTGAATTAAGGAATGCCGTCGTCTGCGGCCTTTCCGGTCCGTAAATAAACCGGGCTGAAAAATGAATCAGGCAAATGTGAATTATTCAAGAATTTGGACAATAGGGGACATTCTGTTTGACTTTGAGAAGAAAGTATACGAAAATTAATTTTCATTAATTTTACCAGCGCATGCGGCTTAAGCATGGTGAAATGAAGGTACAGGCAAAAAATCATATGATGGGGAAGGTTTTATGGCAAAAAAAAGCATTTTGAATCTGTCGTCTCTCAAAGATCAGGTTTATGAGTACCTGAGGCATCAGATGAGAATCGGAGAACTCAAGCCCGGATCCGTTATTGACATGAATGCGACCAGCGAAAAATTAGGAGTGAGCAAAACACCCTTGCGGGATGCGCTTATCCGCTTGGAAATGGAAGGATTTGTCCGTATTCTTCCCCGCCGCGGGGTGGTGGTCAATGTCTTGACCGTGCGGGACATCAAGGAGTTCTATCAGATTTTGGGGGCCTTGGAAAACATATCGATCATCAAAGCCGCGCCCAAGATGAATAAAAGAGTCATCGAGAAAATGAAGCGCATGAATGAGGTCATGATCAATGCCATCGCCAAGGACAATTTTGATTCTTATTACGAAAAAAATGTCAGATTTCATGATGTCTATATGGATCTGGCCGGCAATGCCACTTTGAAGAATTTAGCTCATGTCTTGAAAAGACGATTATATGATTTTCCCCGCAGGAAAGGGTATATCAAAGAGTGGGAGGAAGCATCCCTCGAGGAACATAAAGAATTTTTGAGCTTGCTGGAAAGAGAAGACTTCGAGAAAGCTGCTGACTTTATCCGGGATGTTCACTGGTCTTTCGCGGTTCAAGAAAAGTATATCCGAAAATATTATTCAGATAACCCTGAATACGAAAAAAAATTTTAACCAGCTCCAATTTATGTTAAAATACCTTCAAGAAAATGGCACACAAGAAACGTTCACATTTTACCGACTATCTTGAACCTTCCCAGATTATT
>JAWODN010000120.1:0-11353 GCA_046483285.1 Candidatus Aminicenantota bacterium
TTGCCGCGGCCGGTGATCAGTTGCACCGCTCCGTCGGCCTCGTGGCGGCCTTTGGAAACGTCGAACAGGCACAGCGCCCCGCCCTTGGCGTTGCTGTGGTGGCCCGTGATCGTCGAGATAAACATGTCGGGTTTGTCCGGGATCTGCCGGGCGAAGAACATGCTGTTCGGCCAGTAAGAATTGCTGCCGTAGAAGGCCTTCTGGTCCGTGCCGTCCGGGTTCATGGTCATCAGGACGCGGGCGAAGTAGTGGGCCGAATCGGTGTATTCCCAGCGGGTGTAGAGCACGCGTCCGTTCTCCATCACGGCCGGGTGCCAACTGGCGTCCTGGTCGTAGGTGATACGGCGCACGTCCGTGCCGTCGGGGTTCATCCGGTAGAGGTTCGCCACGTAGCGATTATGATGAAAGGCAAAGCAAACAAAAACGTTTCAGCTGTAATTTTTAGAAAAACCTTCCATCCCTCTGTAAAAATGCTCATAAAAAGACCATCGCTATTTTTTTATGAATGGGTCAGGCTGAAGGCTGTGTTTGAGAGAACCCGGCGAAGCCGGGCTTCGAGCATGTTTGACCCACGGACGAGGGGAGTTGCGCAGCAGCCCAGGAATAATTGAAACGGCCTTCGGCAATCAGGTTTTTTTTGGCGCTTTCTTCCTCATGCGCACTTTCAGGAGTGCGAACTGCCGCTCCATCTCCGGGACGAGAGAAACGATTTCTTCCAGTCGGCCAGCCTTGCCGGCTTCCTCCATGGAAGAGGCCACGGCGCTCAGGGCCATGCCGCCCACAGTTGCTGCCGCGCCTTTGATGGCATGCGCCTGAAAACCGGCTGATTCAGCATCGCCCTGATCGAGATGCTGCTTAAGCGCCAGGATCCTTTTAGGCATGTCTTCCAGGAAATCAGCAATGACCTTCCTGGATAAATCCTCGTCACCCATCAGCCGGGTCATAAGCGCCTTCCGGTCGAAAACAGGGAGATTCTCGGGCGGTTCTTCGGCCGCACCGCGTGATGCAGCATCCGATGGCTGCTGCTTTCCGGCATTCCCCAACCATTTCTCGAGCGTCTCCTCCAGAACCTGCGGTGCGATCGGCTTGGAGATATAATCGTTCATTCCCGCCTCGATCAAGAGCTCACGGTCGCCTTTCATGGCGTGGGCGGTCATGGCAATAATGGGAATTTTTGGATTGAGGACTCCGGTTTTTCCAGAGCGAATGGCCCGGGTCGCCTCAATACCATTCATCTCCGGCATCTGTATATCCATTAGTACGAGATCATAGGGTGCCTTCTCCAAGGCCTGGACGGCCTCCCGTCCGTTAGCCGCGACATCAGCGCTGAAGCCCAGTTTCTTCAGGATGCCGAGGGCTACCTCCTGGTTGGTGAGATTGTCTTCTGCCAGCAGGATGCGAACCTTGCTCCGGTGGGCTTTATCCATTGCGGGGTGTGCGACTGGGGCGGATTCCTGAGATTTGGCCGCCTCAGCATCTACGCCGAGGATCCCAATCAAGCGGTCGTAGAGCTGGGATTGCTTGACCGGTTTTGTCAGAAAGGCGGAGAAACCGATGGCCTTGAGTCTTTTGGCATCACCTCGTTTTCCCAAGGAGCACATCATCACCAGGTGCGTGTCTCGCAATTCGGGGGCCGCCTTGACAGCTTTGCCAAGTGATTCCCCGTCTGTTTCAGGCATCTGCATTTCCGTGATCATGATACGGAAGGGGTCTCCCCCGGCCCGGGCGGCCCGCAGGAAACGGGTCGCTTCCGCGGCGCTTTCGGCCTCAGTATGGCGGACGCCCCAAGATTCCAGCTGCTCGGCGAGAAGCTGGCGATTCGCGTCGTCGGCATCCACGATCAGTATCCGCACATTGCGGAGGTCCACCGGCGGCAGACCTTCCCGCTGTTTAAGCCGGGGCTGCAAGCCGAAGTCGGCCGTGAACCAGAAGGTCGATCCCCGGCCCTCAATGCTTTCGACTCCGATTTCCCCGCCCATGATCTCGGCGAGGCGCTGGGAAATGGCCAAGCCTAATCCGGTTCCACCGAACCGGCGAGTCGTCGAGGAGTCCACCTGCTGAAAGGCGGCGAACAGAGAATCGATCTTTTCCTGAGCGATGCCGATTCCCGTGTCCCGCACTTCGAAACGGACTTTGATCCGCTCTTTGGTCTTGGATTCCACTTTCGCCTCAATCACAATCTCTCCCTGGGAGGTAAACTTGATGGCATTATTTCCCAAATTGATCAGAATCTGGCGCAGCCGTCCGGGATCACCCCGGAGGAATGTAGGCACATCATGATTGATGCGGCAGGCGATCTCAAGTTTTTTCTGGCGGGCGAGCGGGGCCAGCAGCCCCGAGACGCCTTCAAACGTCTCACGCAGGTCGAAATCCAGCTCTTCCAGTTCGAGCTTGTCCGCCTCAATTTTCGAGAAATCGAGGATGTCGTTAATGACGCTCAGCAGAGCCTCGGCGCTCGATTTCGTCGTCTCGGCGTAATGGCGCTGTTCTTTGGTCAGGTCGGTCCCCAGAAGCAATTCGCTCATACCTATAACACCGCTCATGGGCGTACGGATCTCGTGGCTCATGTTGGCCAGGAATTGGCTCTTGGCGATGGTGGCCGCCTGGGCTTCAAAGGCCATCTGGTCCGCCCGCTTGACCGAAGCCTTGAGCTGGACATTGGCCTCATCCAATTTCTCCATTGTCCTTAGCAGGTTTTCCTCTGCCTGCTTAAGTTCGGTGATATCCTTGATTATACAAACAATCCCGGCCACAGCACCTGCTTCGTTAACTATAGAAGAGCTTGAAAAAAGCACCCGAATATCATCTCCTGTTTTTGCTGTAAAATTAAGCTCGTAATTTCTGATAGTTTCTTTCTTGGCAGCTTTATCCAGCAAGGTTTTCCGAAAATCCTTTTCCCTAAAAAATATCTCAAATGATTTTCCTTTTAACTCATCCTCTTTGTATCCGGATAAATCCAACAGAGCTTCATTGACAGTAATTATCTTCCCTTCTATGTCCAATAAAATTAAGGAATCAGCCATGGTAGAGATGATGTTTTCAGCGGCTGCATATGGAGTGACAACCAGAAGTCTATATTTAGCTATGGCATAAGCTATTCCAGCTGCCCAGATAAGAGCAAACACATTTGCTAAGTAAGGGAGGGAAAGAATGTTCAATGCTGGAAGAAATACATACAATATAGAGCCTGGAACAAGGGGAACTAACGCAGTAAAAAAAATTATTTTTGCCTGTTTTTTCTTAACTGTATCTTTGGTCTTTCTTCCGAAATTTATAATCAGATAAAGTCCTATTCCTGTAAATAGAAGATAATTGAAATAAAAAAGATAACCCCAGATCGATGCCGATCGAATACCATCCCACCCCCAGGGTTGTTTAATATAATCTGTTAAAAAACCGGTCCATTGTTTGTAGATTAACAGCAAAGGTAGAATAAACATAAGGGGATAAACAATTCTTGTTTTTAATATCTCATTCTTTTCTGTGAAAAGTAGAGCAAACCATAAAAAGAAACTGGCAAAACCAATCCATCCTACAGAACCAATATTATCAAATAAGATCACAGTGTCTTTTGAGACACCCGGAGCAGATATAAAAATTTTCGTAAAACTCCACAGGGCATAACAGGCAAAAAAAGCAGCGCAAACCCTATTAATTAAGGATTTTGGATCTTTCCATAGTATATAAACCAACAAGCAGGAATAGATCAAAAATGCAAAAAAATGTACCAACGGCAAAATATTCATAAGCATAATTTACCCCATGGCATGACCAAGCTCATAATGCCCTTTTCTTATTTAAACATAACATACAATCATTAACAGTTATCGTCAATCTTGTTTACAGTCATGTCACTCAACCTTGCTATGATGCCGATTTCAGGGAATTCCTCTTAATAAAGACGGCTGTGAATCTCAAAATCACAGGATCATGTCTTTCCAAAGCCTTTCTTTTCCATCTCGCCCCAAACGTTTCGCCCCCGGAAGTAGTCCAGGAAAGCCTTGGCCCGGACCAGAGCCAGGAATTGGCGATAATAGAGATTCTCCAGGATGCTATATGTGCCCAGGATGAAAATGTCCCGGAACCGTGGGTATCGTTTTGAGGACAGCTCTTCCAGAAATATCGAGGAAATCGAGAGCAGTGTGCCGAGGACGACGCTGACCATAAAAAAAAGGAAGACGAATGGATAGTTGACTTTGTTCCAAAAGATTAAGAGGACGAAGGTGAAGTACCCCAGTGTTTCGATGATCGGACCAAGGAGTTCGAAAACCAGATGAAACGGGAAAGCAAATATCCCGACGCGGCCGTATCGCGGATTGAAGGCCATACGCCCATAGAAATGAAAAGTCTGGATGAGACCGCGATGCCACCGGCCTCGCTGCCGGGCCAGCACGCGCCAGCGCTCAGGAGCTTGTGTCCAGCAGATCGGGTCGGGAACGAAGACGACTCGATGAGAAATTTTCTTCCGGTAGCAATACCGCCGCATACGGACTACGAGGTCGAGGTCCTCGCCGATAGCGTTCAGTTTGTAGCCGCCACAGGCGATGGCGATGTCCTTACGGAAAATCCCGAACGCTCCCGACACGAGGATCATGCTTCGCAGCATGCTCATGGCCATGCGGCTGCCCAGAAAAGCCCGTAAATACTCGAGAATCTGGAAGCGGGCCAGGCTGTTTCTGGGCAAACGGAGTTTTGCCGTCTGGCCTGGCCGGATAATGATGCCATTGCTCAACCGGATGACGCCGCCCGCAGCCACCACACGCTCAGGGTCCTCAAGAAATGGCCGGACAACGCGGAGGAGGCTGTCCCGATCAAGCAGCGAATCTCCGTCGATAGCGCAGAAAAGCGGGTAGCGGGAGATGTTCATGCCCGCATTCAGGGCGTCGGATTTGCCGCCATTAACCTTGTCCACCAGAACAAGCTGGGGATATTCGGAAGAAGCATAGATTCCTCGGATCAGCTTACACCCGAGAGCCTTGCGGTAGGTCCGGCGAACGGGCTTCAGGCCGAAGGTTTTGACCACTTGGGTCAGGGTCGTGTCTGTCGATCCGTCGTTGACGACGATAATTTCGTACTGGGGATATTCCAGCGCCAGCAGCGAGCGGATGCTCTCAACGATCCCAGATTCCTCATTAAAGGCCGGGACGATGATCGAGATCGGCTTGGACATCGGCGTGAAAAAGATTTCCCGCGTATGGATATACCGTGTCCAGCGGTTATGGCGGAGGATGCCGAACGCGCTCATAACAACAAAGAGCATATAAAACGCGTTGTGGAGGAGGAAGTAGACTAAAACGCCTTTGAGGAAGATGTTGAGCAAAGCGAGGAGGGCGGTATTCATGCCCCCTCCTTGAATTCCGCATCGGCGAGACCCATTGCAGCCATGTCCGCGGCATCTCTGTCGCGGGTCTGTCTGGCTACTTGGTCCAGGCGGGCAATCCCCGCCTCCCCCATGTTCAGCAGGCCTTCCCGGGCATTGTACCGGACATACCATTGCTGAGAAAACAGAGCCTGCGTCAGGATGTCGAGGGCCTCGGGACTCCCCAACCGCCCCAGGCTTTTAACGGCTTGGGCGACGACTTCCCAGGCCTCGTCCCGGGCCAGGCGAAGCAGTACTGGAAGCATGTCCGGACGTCTCAGGCTGCCGAGCGTCCGGGCCACCCTCAACCGGACCTCCTTATCTGGGTGCTCGGCGAAAGCCGCGACATCCTCGGCTAAAGCGATAATCGGAATGGCCCCGGCGATTTCAATGAGGATTTCAATCTTTTTCTGATCCAGGGGTTTCTTGAGGGCTTCTCGGATGCCGTTTTCGGCCCTGGTCTTAAGACTGAATAAAACGTTCTTGTAGGCATGGGCATTTTCTGCGTCATCCATCTCAAAGGCCCGAAAAATGATCGGGACAGCCTCGTTCGAGGGCGACTGGGCGATGGCGTTGGCTGCAGCTAGCCGGACAATCGGAGGAGCCTGGAGAAGATCCTTGATGACTGTCGCATCCGAATGATCGACGAAAAATCCGACCAACCGGGCGGCCCGTAACCGGCGGACGATCCGTCGGGATGATAAATCGGCCCGGAAACGTGAGCGGAGGGCCCGGTTGAAGATGGCGAACAGCTTGGCCTGTTCCCCGCCCCAGAGCGAACGTGAATAATTCAATAGAACATCGGTTAGGACGTGGGGAAACTTGGCGTAGCGATCGGCCAGGGCCAAAGCCCCATCGACACCGGGTTCCCCGAGAAGCTTTAACAGCTCACCCTCGATTTCCCGGTAACGTGCGGCGAATTTGCGCTCGCGGTATTGGACGATGGCACGCCGTACGATGAGTGTCAGAAATAATCCCAAGGTAATGGCAGCCAGGACAAGGAACGAGACCAGGACCAGGGAAGAATAGAGTTTCATGAACGTTCGGTCAGAAGCAGCTTGATCTTGGTCATCAGGACGTCTGGTGACAGCGGTTTAGTGATGTAATCAGCCGCTCCCGACTTGAGGGCCTTCATGATGTCGTCCTCCTGAGTCAGGGAGCTGAGAATAATGACTGGGATGGGGGCGAGGGCAGCATCCTGCTTGAGGCGGGAAAGGACTTGGAAACCGCTTATGCCGGGCAGCATGAGATCGAGAAGGATAAGAGCGGGCGGCTTGTCCCGGGCCTGCCGCAGACCCTCTTCGCCGTTTTCGGCCGAGACGACGACAAATCCGTCCTTCTCCAGAAAATGCCGGATTATATTCTGATTCGTCCGGTCGTCCTCTATGACCAGGATGGATTTTCCGGCAGCTGGCTGGACGGTACGGTCCGGTCCGGGAGCTGCAGGCTGATCATCAGAAGAAGGGTCGATTGAGTTCCCCTTATTTTTTGGCGGCACTTGCTCACTCGGACCTTTAGTTCTGGATTTAATCCCCACGTTTTAAGATTATTTTATCGCCGTCACAGCCCCATTGTCAAGGACAAGATTGATGGCGGATGGGCATAACCGCGGAGTTGATATTTCAAGACAAACATGTCATATATATAAATTATGTTTTTTCAACTGGTCATACTTTTTACTCTGATTCCCCTGGTGGAATTATATATCCTGATCAAAGCCGGGGAAATGATCGGAGCCCTCAACACCATCCTCATTATCGCCGCAACCGGCATACTGGGGGCTGCCCTGGCTAAAAGCCAGGGGCTGCAGGTCATGAGAAAAATAAACCTTTCTGCTGAACAGAGCCGCTTTCCGGCGGAAGAACTTGTTGACGGCCTTTTCATTCTCCTGGGAGGTTTCACCCTGCTGACTCCGGGCTTTCTAACCGATCTTCTTGGCCTCAGCATGCTGTTCCCGCCGACACGGCGTTTGTATAAAAAGCTTGCCAAACGGATTATTCAAAATAAAATGGAGACCGGACAATGGATGATCATACAGAACAGGACACACCACGATGAGTGAATCAAAAAAACCGGCCGGAATGAACACGGATAACGGAGGTCTTAAAAGGCAGTTGGGCCTTTTCCCCACCACCAACATCGTGGTGGCGAATATGATCGGGGCCGGAATCTTCACCACTTCCGGACTGTTGATGGGCGGATTGAAAAATCCCTTCATTATGCTGGTCCTGTGGCTGGTGGGAGGTTTGATTGCTTTCTGCGGAGCCTTAAGCTATGGAGTTCTGGGAGCGAAAATCCCGGAAGCCGGGGGGGAATATATATTCCTCACCAAGCTCTACCGGCCGAAGTACGGCTTTCTCAGCGGATGGGTCTCATTTTTCGGCGGTTTTTCAGCCCCTATCGCCGCGTCGGCCATCGGTTTCGTGGAATACCTCGTCCGGGCCTTCCCTTTTCTCTTGCCGGCTTCGTCGACCGAATCCTGGGAAGCCTCCCTCTTGAAAAAGCTCTTCGCCATCACGGTGATTCTTATCTTCACCTTCATTCATTCCCGGGGCCTTAAATTCGGCGCCGGAATGCAGAATATTTTAACCCTTCTGAAGGTTCTTTTGATCTTAGGGCTGGTCGGAGCGGGCCTGGCCTTTGGAAGGGGAAGCCTTTCGCATTTTCTTCAAAGCGAACCTTTTGCCTTCAATTATCAAGGCTGGAAAACCATCGGCCTTTCTCTTATGTGGATCATGTTCTCCTACAGCGGCTGGAACGCCGCCGCATACATCGGCTCTGAAATCAAAAAGCCGGGAAAAAACCTCCCCCGCTCCCTCCTTCTGGGGACGGTTATCGTCATCTTTTTGTATCTGCTGCTGAATGTCTATTATGTGTATGCGGTTCCGCCGGATCAAATGGACGGGGTTATTTCCATCGCCGGTTTGGCCGTGGGCATCTCATTCGGCACCGCCTTTGAGAGCGCTTTGTCGGTCATGATATCTTTCGCTCTTTTTTCTTCCCTGAGCGCCTTTATTATTCTCGGCCCCCGGGTCTATTACGCCATGTCCAGAGACGGGTTGTTCTTTCCTTTCGCCTCCAAAATCCACCCCCGTTTTCAAGTTCCTTCCCATTCCATCTGGCTTCAGGGATCCATTGCCGCAGTCATGGTCGCGCTGGGAACGTTCGACCAGATATTGACCTATATGGGATTTTCCTTAGGAATTTTTCCTCTGATGGCGGTTTGGGGCATCTTCAAACTCAGGCGGTCGGGAACCCACCCCCAGCGCATCCCGGGATATCCATGGGCCCCGGCTTTTTATCTATTCACCGGAGCGGTCATCCTCACCTTGGGTTTTCTTGAACGCCCCGTTGAATCGTCCACAGCGATATTAACGGTTCTCGCCGGAATCCCGGTTTATTTTTTCTTCAGGAATAAGTACAGGAAAGATTTGGTCTGACCTTATAAGGAGGAGAACACTTGTAAAGAGCTGGTTTTAATCCATTGCCGCAAGGTAACTCCACATTTAAGACAAATCGAATTTGCTTAATACCGATTGAATGAAATGATCGAAGTCGTTCAAGTGTTCTTGGATGATCTCATAGATTAATTCATCGTGAATTTCCCATTAGATATGGACTAAGCGGTTTCTGAATTTGGTCATCTCCACAAGATTTTTGATCAAATCATCCGGAACGACTGCATTCTCATGCAGGACTCTGAAAGAATCGGCATAATCCTTGGGGTTGCGCAGTTTTTCCGAAGCAATGATATGGTTGGCCATGTCAAAACAACACTCTATGGAAACCTGCAGCAAATATTTCGAACTTTCAATATTTCTGAAATCAGACAGAAAATCATCTTTATTGAGTTGTGCCAGCTGCTTCAGTTTTTTTAAATAATCACGTATCTTTTGAATGCGGTCTTTAATGATTTGTGGTTGTATCAAGCAATCCTCTTTCTTTTATGGATTGAAAAAATATCTTTTGCATGGTTCTCAAAGAGGGAAGAAAATCAAAATATCTGTTTCGTATTCTCACCTCATATTTGATTCGGAAATCTTCATCTGAACTGTAAAGAAGGATGCCATGGGTCACGACTTCGCCCTGAATTTTCAGCGGGGCGTTGGTTATGTTTCGAACATCAAATTCCGCTTTGAATTTATCATCCAGCCACACGGCTAAATTCAATTCATATTTTAAGGCATTGCGATTGTCTATCTTTTCTCGAAAAACCAAGGCAATATCGATATCGCTGCGGTCCGTGAATGTGCCTGAAGCATAAGAACCGTATAAATAAGCTAAGCTGACGGGGGAACCGGATAATCTCCCCTGAAGGGTTTTCTTCAATGCTTCAATTTGAAATGGTTTTTTCATGCATTTCCCCTCCTAGTTGAATTCAGTATAACAGAAATCGGTGCGAAGGAAAATCCAAAACTGGGTAGTTGTCAACGCAAAGTAAAAATGTCCGGTTCTTAGCAAAGTAGAAATGTCCGGTTTTGTCATTGTCCAATTTTTTCCAAATAGCCGTTATTATGAAGCGTCGGGGCCCCATCTTCTCCATGGATGATTGGAAGGGGGAATATACTTGCCTTTTCGCTTCGGCTTGCATTTTCAGGCTGGTTAATTTTAGGTTTGTTTTCGTTTTTTATTTCCCGATATTTCAGTCTGACCTATTCACGGGGGGGAGATCCCTCGCTTCACACAGGATGAGATTTGCGTTACTTGCGTTTATTGGGTTTATTGGGTTTATCGCGTTTATTGAGATTCAGTTTGTTCGGCATCTTCAAACGCAGGCGGACGAAAATCCGCCCCCGGCGCATCCCGGGATATCCATGGGCCTCCGGCTGATTTGGTTTATTTCAACTTCCGGCTGCCGGGTTTCACCGCCTGACTGCCTTGCCGGCAAAGCGGACAGTCGTCCGGCTTATAATTTTTGACATCCATTTGAAAAAGAGAATAATACGGAACTCCGAACCGGGCTTCCCCTCCGCTGCGGTCCACAATTGAGGTGACAGCCAGGATATCTCCTCCCCCGGCTTCTATTGAATCCATCAGCTCCTGGACAGAACCCCCCGTGGTGGTGACATCTTCGGCCACTAAAACTTTATCACCGGGATTGACCTTAAATCCCCTCCGGAGAAGCATTTTCCCCCCTTCCCTTTCAGTGAAAATATTTCGGACTCCCAGCTGGCGGGCCAGCTCATACCCGAAAATGATCCCTCCCACTGCCGGAGAAACCACCAGGTCTATCTCCACATCCTGGAAATGGCGCACGATATCGCGGCAAAGCTTTTCAGAGTATTCCGGATATTGAAAAATCTGCGCACACTGGAAATAGGTTCCGCTGTGCAGACCGGAAGTGAGAATGAAGTGGCCCTCCAGCAAAGCGCCGGTTTCCCTGAAAACAGTTAGAATTTCATCCCTGGACAAACTCATGAAACCCACTCTCCTCTTTTTTCCCTTATCTTTTCAAAATGGACGCCAAATGTAAATCAGCTAGCCTGAATTATTCACGGGTCGAGATTGCCGCAGACGACGACAATTCTTTAATTCAATGTCGTCCCGAGGAGCGGAGCGACGAGGGATCTGTGAGTGCTTTCGTCAGGCCATATGGATAACGGATTGCCAATTCGAAGCAGTCCGGGATCCTTCGCTCCGCTCAGGATGACATTAAATTAATGAAAGGTCGTCACTTCACTGCGAATGCCCTGCAACAAAGTTTTATTGCGAGGCCTGCGGAGCAGGCCGTGGCAACCTGAGACGGATAGATTAAAAAGAACGAAGGCGTCTAAGATCCTCACGTCGCTTCGCTCCTCAGAACCCCGCCCGAAGGGTAAAAAAATTGCGATTAAAATAAAAATATGAAAATGAAAAACTTTCTATTTGAACTTTCAATAAAAATCATGTTGATTGCTGATAAAAAAGGGATTGCAAAAACATCGCAATTTTTTTATGAATAATTCAGGTTAGTTAATAGGCGTAGGAGGACGGGCAGATGCTCCTGAAATCACA
>JAWODN010000149.1:0-16892 GCA_046483285.1 Candidatus Aminicenantota bacterium
TCGCTCCGCTCAGGATGACATTAAATTAATGAAAGGTCGTCACTTCACTGCGAATGCCCTGCAACAAAGCAGATGCGGTGAGAGTCGGCCCGCCCGAAGGGTAAAAAAATTGCGATTAAAATAAAAATATGAAAATGAAAAACTTTCCATTTGAACTTTTAATAAAAATCATGTTAATCGCTGATAAAAAAGGGATTGCAAAAAAATCGCAATTTTTTTATGAATAGGTCAGGATTAATGATTGGGGGAAGATATGCTGCAAAATTTATTTAACCGGGTATCAGAACAAGGATGGTCCCGCCGGGATTTTGTGAAATCCCTGGTGGCCGGTTCTGCGGTCACAGCCGCCGGGCTGGGCCGGTTAAACGCGTCCATCTATCAAAGTATCAAGGAGTTGAATCATAAGTATATCCGGGATGAGTCTCCGGACGGACTGTACTGGGATGCCATTCGTGATCAGTTCTTATTTCAAGACGGACTGGTCATGATGAACAACGGAACCGTGGGCCCGATGCCGAAACCGGTTTTCAACACTTTGATGCAGACGTTTAAAGTTCAGGCCACTAAACCGGTGGATGTGTATGATTACCTTCCTAAAAAGAAAGAGGAAATCCGCACCCGTGTGGCGAAATTCATCAACGCGTCCCCGGATGAAGTGGCTATTGTCCGCAACACCACCGAGGGTATGAATTTCATCGCCAACGGGCTGGAAATGAAGGAGGGCGACGAAGTGCTGATTTCCAGCATGGAACACCCGGGGGGAACCCATCCCTGGAAAATCAAGCAGGAGAGATACGGGATCGCGGTCAAGGAAGTTCCCATCGGCTTGCCCCCTTCGGGAGTGGAAGAGTTTGTGGATGTGTTCCGTCAGGCCATATCGCCCCGGACCAAGGTGATCAGCGTCAGCCATACTGTCTATATATCCGGGTTGATTTCTCCACTCAAAGAGTTAAGCCGGATGGCGCACGAAAAAGGCCTGCTGTTGGCGGCGGACAGCGCCCACGGCCTTGGGATGCTGGACCTGGATATGAAAGAACTCGGCATCGATTTTTTCGCCACCAGCCCTTACAAATGGCTGGGGGCTCCCACGGGGGTGGGGGTGTTTTATGTCCGGAAAGAGGTGCAGGACCGGCTGTGGCCGACCATCACAACTTCCGGATGGAATCAGGAAAGCGCCCGAAAATATGAAACCCTGGGGCAGCGGGCGGATGCCTTGATTATCGCTTTGGGAGAGGCCGTAAATTTTCAGAATTATATCGGGAAAGTGCGCATCGAAAGACGCATCAAGGCTTTGGCCGGCTATCTGAAGCAGGAGTTGAAAAAAATACCTGGAGTCAAGCTGCATACTTCAGAGGATCCCTATCTCAGCGGCGGACTGACCGCTTTTTCCATCCAAGGGGTGGACGCGCAGGATGTGGTGAATTATGTTCGGGAAAAAGACAATATAGTGATCCGGACGGTGGGAAACCGTGAGGCCGGGACGTACGGCTGCCGGGTATCTACGCATGTGTACTGCACATACGAAGATATCGACCGGTTATTGGGAGGGGTCCGGACTCTGGTGCGTCATTCCGGGCACCCCTTGTCATCTTGAGCGAAGCGAAACCGGCAAGGAGGAGAAATTGAAAAGGATTATCGGATTATGGGTGTTGCTTTATTTTTTGGCGGCGCCTGCGGCCTGGATAATCCGTCAATTTTTTTTCGGAAAAACGATTGGTCGGTTTCCGGCAAAGAACTGTTTCAGGCCTTGAATGCCAGCGGTCTTCTTTTGATGTTTTCGGACTTAAATTCCCAGCAAGCTGGGCTGCTGCTGGAGTCAGCTGAATATCCCGTTGTTATTCTGTCGGGCGAGATCATGGGTTGGCCGGCTACAATCGCGGAGAATGGGCCGTGTTTTCTATCAGACTTTTTTCCGCGTCCAGGAGCAGGCCCGAAAAGCGATAGAGTGAAAAACGGAATTGGAGCCGTGTCAGGGAGTTGGGTATTCAGGAATTAACGATTGTCCTCCTCATCCTGGCCGTAATTGCGGTATGGATGCGGGTGGAAAAAGCTTTTGTTGATGGGAAAGCCCAGGTTCTGCCTCTTCGCATTGCCGTGACTGGAACCCGCGGCAAATCGGGGGTCGTCAGAATGATCTATGCGATTTTGAGGGAGGCGGGAATGCGGGTGGTGGCCAAAACCACGGGGGCTGAGTCCCTGATTATCAATGAAACCGGCGGGGAAAATATTGTCAAGCGCAAGGGCCGCACCACCATCCTGGAGCAGAAAGACCTTCTTCGTATAGCCGGCGACAGGTCCGCTCAGGCCCTGGTGACTGAATTGATGAGCATCGGACCGGAAACGCTGGCGGCTGAATCCATACGCATCATCAAGCCTCACTTGCTGGTTATCACCAATGTCCGGTTGGATCATATGGATCAGTGCGGAACCACCCGGAAAGAGATCGCCGGGTGTTTTGCTGAGGCCATCCCCAAAAACAGCACGGTTTTTGTGCCTGATATTGAAATATTTCCTGTTTTTCAGGAAAGAGTGCGGCTTTCCCAATCCCGCCTCATTTCCGTCAAATGCGAAGAGAGAGAAGAAAAACTCATCCGCCGGGAAATCCCCGGTTATGAATTTATGCAGAATATCCGGCTGGCTTTGAAGGTGGCTGATTTTTTAGGCATAGAGCGGGATGTGGCTTATGCCGCCATGCGGAAAGTGCCTGCGGATCCCGGCTCTTTGCGGATTTGGCGGCTGGACTTAAGTCTTCCCAAAAGAGTTTGGTACCTGGTGAATGCTTTTGCGGCCAATGATCCGGAATCAACCCGCCAGATCATGGATGTTCTTCGAAAAAAACCTGAGTTATGTAAGAGGAAATGGATAGGCCTGCTCAATCTGCGCAAGGACCGCGGATCCCGGACCCGGCAGTGGGAAAAAGCCATCCGCCAAAAGATGTTTCCTGAACTGCGCCGGATGATTTTTCTGGGGGATCATGGAGAAATCTTAAAAAAATCCCTCACTCATCAATTCGGGGAAGAGAATGTAATTGTCATTCAAACCCGGGACGGCCGGAACATCATGGAAAAATTAACACAGCTGGAAAAACAACCAGCCGTGATCGTGGGGATGGGGAATATCGGGCGGGCCGGGATTTCCCTGGTGGATCACTGGGACCGAATAGGAAATCGATATGATTTATGAAACTTTTTTCATAGGACTTTTATTGGCGGTCATCTACATTGAAATTTTCGATATCTATCCGGGAGGATTGATCGTTCCCGCTTATATAGCTCTTTATCTCCATTTGCCGGTCAAAGTGGCGGCCACCCTGTTAGTGGCGTTTCTGGCCTTGTTTTCTTACAAATTCTTTTCCCGGCATCTTATTCTTTTCGGGAAACGGAGGTTTGCCTTTTTGGTTATTCTGGGAGCCTTCTGGGCCCAATTATGGTTTTTAATCTGGCCGGAACTCTTTCCCTATCCGGTAGGGGTCAGGGCTGTGGGGCTGGTTATTCCCGGCTTGTTGGCCAATAACCTGGAAAGACAAAGATACATACCGACCTTGGCGTCCTTATTTACGGTTTCGGTTTTGACTTATTTTGTGGTGAGAATTTTAGTCTGGCTGGGGATGTGATGATGAGTATTTTGACCAATTTCAGGCGCTCCAAGCCGGATAAAAAAAATCCTTTGGTGATTTGGCTTTTCCTGGCCAGCCTTTTTTTTTGGGTTCTGGGGCGGGTCATCCCGGCTTGTTTTGAAAATAAGCTCGAGGCGCAGATGCGCCGGGCCGCTCAGACCATGTCTCTGGGGATGACCGCAATCAAAGGGGGGCGGCGGGTGATGGGGGTCCCCCCCCAGCCGGAATATGATGTCAATCAAACCGGGATTATTGGAAAAGAATGGACTCTGATCACCACCACTATGGGACACCTGGAAGCCAAGCGCACCACCACCAATCCGAACTGGGCGGCGGTTATGGTTTGGTTCCTGCATAGAGCGGGGGTTCGGGAAGGCGATACCGTCGCAGCCGGGGCATCGGGGTCTTTTCCGGCTCTGATTCTGGCGGCATATGCGGCGGCCGGAGCCATGAATTTGAATTTGCTGGCTGAAGTTTCTTTGGGAGCCTCTCAATGGGGAAGCAATGAACCTGATTTCCATTGGCTGAAAATGCAGGATTGCCTGATGGAAGCCGGCATTATCATCCGGAAACCGGTTGCGGTTTCCCTGGGCGGAGACCGGGATGTGGGGGGAGATATGCAGCCTGAAGGGCGGCGCCTTCTTCTGGGGGAGATTCGCCGCCGGGGCCTGAATTTGGTATATGAACCCACTCTGCGGAAAAATGTCAATCTGAAAATGAACATATACCGGAGACACGCTGAGAACAGCCCCATAAAAGCATTTGTCAATATAGGAGGCGGTTTTTCCAATATGGGGGTCAGTTCTCAAATACTGGAAGTGGAAGCCGGTTTAACCGATATTAGCCGGTGGCCCTCCCAGGAAAAAAGGGGGATTTTATTTGAAATGGCGGCCCGCGGCATTCCCGTTATCCACATGCTTAATATCAGAAGTTTAGCCCGCTCCTGCGGTCTTCCCTGGGATCCGGTTCCGCTTCCGCGCCCCGGTCGGGGAGCCGTTTATCAAATGGCCAGGGAAATCTCCGGGGTTTTTGCTGTTGTCGGATTGGTTTATATTCTCTCTCTGGCTGTTTTGATCAAAGTGCGGGGGCCGTGGAAAAGGTGAAAGGTTCACTCATACCGGATGCGGGAGGACTTCTCTTGTGAGGGATCACGCAGAAAGAAGCCGATTCCTTTATCCAAGATTTCCTGGTAGCGGGGAACCTTTTCACATTGAATGGTTCTTTCAGGATTGTCTTCGGACCATAATTCGATGATATGCAGAATGCTGGAGCAGTGCCGCCCGACTCTTTTTTCAATGGGCCATCCGGTTTCATCGATTTTCTCGAATAACAAGCCGTGGGAATAAGCTCTGACTAAAAATTCGTCTTTGCCTTCCAGCAGCAGTTTCCTGCCGGTGCGGCCGCGGGTGGCATCCAGCATAGGTTCCGGAGATTCCAACAGCAGGGATACGGCCTGGGTGTGATCCCCGATTTCCCGGTGTGACAATCCTCTCAGTTCTTCAGGAGAATTTTCCATGCCGATATTAAATCCTTCCGTGCCTGAGATCATCATGGAGGCCATAGCGGCCAGATCCTGGCCTTTGGGATGGGCGACGATGGTGCTGATGACCGGGTATTGAAGTTCAGCTTCATGAAGATCGATCACGATATCGATTTTTTCTTGTTTGATCATTTCCGTTATGGCGAAACCGGTTTTTTCGGTCAATGTGCCGTCAGCACGTCCCGGGAAAGTCCGGTTCAGATTGCGGATGTCCACATAGGCGAGTTCCTGACGGCTGGGATAATGAATATAGACTTCCGGATCCGGCCATTGATCAAGGGGATTGGTCCAGCGGTCTCCCATGCGGAATGTCCGCTGCCCCCAGTCGGTTTCGATTGAATAATCCGGGGGATAGGCACCGCCCAGCCGGGTCGCTGTGGACGCACTTCGGTTGGAAGAAAGAATGATAAACAACCGGCCTTGTTTCAAAACGGCGTTTTCCACCAGAAGCCAGGCTGCCAGCCGGCCTGCCGGTTCTTCCGGATGGGTGCCGCCGAGAACCAAGCATGTCCCGCCCGGACTCCGCCCTTCCAGAATATAGACCTGGGCGTCATTGATGGTGCCGGCGATTCCGGGAAAGTAGTCACCCAGGCGTTTGACTTCACTCACACCCGGCCCCAATACCACCGGTTCCCGGAGGTGACGGCTTTTATGAAAACTGATTCCCGCAATAATCATAAGGAGAATTCCGGGAATCATGAACAGAATTTTGCGGATAATCGGCATTTGTTTTTTTGGCATGACGGTTTATTTCAGCCCCAGCACTCGCAAAATGAAAGGGATCAGGATGATGATATAGAGTATTTCATCCTGCCATTTTTCACTGCGGATTAAATTCCAGATGATGAGTGCCGCGATATAAGCACTGAGAATATAATAGAGAATTGTGATAAACATAATCATCAATCCGGCTTGACCGCCTCCACGCGGGTGTCCTGAGCAAGGACATCCGCTCCGATTCCGGCTTCGCTCTCCGGGACGACATGCCGCTTTGTCATTGCGAGGCTTGCGCCAGCAAGCCGCGGCAATCCCTTCCTGCCTGGTGAAAGCGGAACCCACCGCCCATACCAGGCAGTCAAGGATTCCGGTCCGGGAATGGCATTGGGATCATTTTCATGGTTCGTGGGTATTATACACATGATGAATTTATATTATATCAAAGTGAGAAAGGACAGTTTTTTGCTGAAAAGCACCATCAAAACCCCCGTGGCCGCGATGATCAAAGCGGGGATCAAAGCGTGTTTCAGCATCCGGAAATAAGGTTCCTTCATTCCCACGGTTTCTTTGGCCAGACGGCCGATGATGGCGGTGGGCGGCAGGGCGTCTCCCAGCGGCCATATCACACTCATCCCGGCCAAGGCGATGATGGGGTTGAGTCCGATGGTGTTGAATAACAGCACCAGCGGGACTCCTAAAACAGGGGCGGCTCCCCACATCAGCACCGCTTCCGAAACAGGAAGGACAAAAGCCAAAGACAAAATAACTACGGCCAGAGGAAGAGTGACGATGGTGACGGCGATCAACCCTCTGACTCCTGTCAAGGCCATCACTTGAACCAGGATTCCCACGCAGGTCAAGGTGCCGATCAAGGGCAGCAGCTGTTGAATGGTTTCCCGGGATATGTGTAAAAAATTAAGCTTAACCGGAGACAAAACCAAGGAAAGAACGGCTGATGCCATAAACATCATGGGGAGTCCGATGACGGGCAGAATGAAAGGCCAGAGCCGTCCGGCGACCACCAGGGCGAAAAAAAGAAGGAAAGGTGATATCACTTTCCACCAGTTCATTCCGGCCGGGGCTTCAGGAAGTTCCTGCAAGGCCCGCTCTAAATCCACCGGCCGGCTTTTCCAGCCCAATATAAATATCGTCATCAGGGAAAGGACCACGCAGGGGATCAGGAGAGGAAGGAAAAAACCGACATACGGCATGTTGACTCCCGCGGCTGTGAGCATGGCCCAAAGACTGACAGGAGGAGCGGCGGCGCTCAGCCCAGCCAGGATAAATATAATGGCTGTGGTTTTAGGCCGGGAAATTCCCATATAATGGAGCACCACCGCAATCAATCCTCCAGTGATGAGAACCGTCACGCTCCCGGCCCCGGTTAAGGCCCCGGGAATCAGGAGGAGGAAGGTGATTATGAGAAACAGTACGGCCTTGCGGCGATGATATCTGGACAGCACAATACGGACCACAAAAGCCACTCCGCCGGATTTTTTCAATAAGTTCATAAACAAGGTGGCGGTTATGAAGATAAGGATGATATCAAAATAGGTGAAAGCCCCTTCCACCAAATGGCGGGCCGGGATTCCGTATCCCCCCGCCAGGGCCCCGGCCAGGGCTGCGGCAAAAAGGGACAATTCGGTGGATAATTTGAAAATTCGGGCGGTGATATAGACACCGACCATGACGGCGAGGATAATCTGGGTGGACGTGAACATGCTCATGGCAGTAAGGCTTAACCTTATTTCAAAGCCGTTTAAAAATCAACTGAAATTTAGTGAACCGGTTCAGTCTATTCAGTCTGTTCCGTCAATTCGGTTTATCTGGCTGGGTTGACGGACTGAAGGCGATCCATGGCCCGTACCTATTGCTGTGAGGGATCGATTTTCCAAATCATTTGTCATATGCCTGACACATTCCGGGGCACGCCGTGCCTTGGAGTGTGTCATCTCGCGGTGCGAAGCACCGAGGGATCCCTGACTGCCTCGTCTTGGCGGTGGGTTCCGCTTTCACGCGGCAGTAAGGGATTGCCGCGGCTTGCTGGCGCAAGCCTCGCAATGACAAGGGGCATGTCGTCCCGGGGAGCGAAGCGACCAGGAATCTGTGAGTGCTTTCGTCAGGCCGTATGGACAATGGGCTGCCAATTCGTCATGCGTGTAATAATACACCACGAATCATGAAAATCACTTCTGAACTGTTGCCATGGCCACGAGGATTCGTTTTTCTAAGGTATAGGTCAGGCTAATAAACCGGATCAATAAGGGTGGGTGATGATGGTGATTTGAATCAAGCAGTGATAGGTCTCGAGGGCTCCTTGGATCTGGCACAGCCCCCGGGTGGCCGTGAGTCTTCCCCTGGGGTAATCCGGCCATTGATAGAGGTTGGCGTCGAAGGCAGAACCGGTCAGAGACGCCAATTCCGGAGCGCCGGATCGAACCGGCGGCAGTTCCAAATATTTAAGCACCCGGTTAAGCGAGCTTGGATTGCTGATGTGCAGATGCTTCCCGTTTTCCGCCATTTCGAGCTTGATCCGGGGCTGGGGGGGATCAAAAACGTAGCGGGTGTACCTTCCTTGAGAGCTGGACCCTTTTTCAATATGATATTGATATGACAACACTTTTTGGGGGAACAAAGGCTCCATGATTTGGCCCACAGTGATATTCCGGTATGGGCTTTGACTTAAATATATCAGCCCCAATGTGAAAATAAGAAAAATGCTTAACCCGCGGATGATATGTTCTTTTTCCTTTCTGATGATGATTTTGATTATCCAAAGGGACACCAAAATAAGCACACCGGCTATCAAGTCGGTGATCTGAAGATTCATCAGCAAATCAAACATTTTCCCCGCCCTGAATCCCGGTCCGGTGTTTTTTTAGGACGGGTCCAGGTTGAATAAATTTTTCATGGCCGGGATGAGGTCCAAATTCTTTTCCACCGCCAGCATGGGAATATTATGGTTATTGGAGATAGTGGTGAATCTCAGGTCCTCATTTCCGGATTCATTAACCAGCAAAATGTCGGATTGAGGAGCCACGGCGTCGATGCTGAGCTCGTCGGTGTTGTCGCCGGGGGAGGCCCCTTGAGCCCGTCTTTTCATCCCTTCGATGTGGGCCCCGATAATGGTGATATCTTTTTTCCTGGCGGATTTTATTAAATCATCAATCCGTTTCAATTCCTCATCCATCGAGATTCCGGCGGCCCCCATTCCTTTTAAACTGGCCCCCATGACGATGATCAGCGATTTGAACGGGCGTCCGCTTTTTTCCGCGGCCTGAAGGTCTTCTTTTGCGGCCAGCGGGTTTATGTCATAAGGTTCGGGTTCTTTTTCCAAATCCAGCCGGCTGAATATCACTTTCAGCATGGTGGCTCCCGGGCTCTGGCCGCAGGACGTGATCAGCACCGGCAATTCCGCATGCGGAACTTCATCCCGGGCCAATCCGGAGCCCGGATTGAGGATGAAAATAGATAAAAAGACAATAAAAAATAATTTACTATTTTTTATCATGAATAACTCCTTGCTTTATTTATATATAGGAGAAAAAGGAGTGCCTGTCAATACGCCCTCTGGATTATATACCCGTTTAGGCGGATTTTTCGGAAGTAAGATCAGCCGGTTTTATGTGTTCAAATCACGTCTCTCGGTGTTCGGTTCGGGCGATGATCTCATTTTGCAGTTCAACACTCAGATCGCAAAAGTAATCGCTGTAACCGGCGACCCGCACAATAAGATCGCGGAATTGTTCCGGATTCTTCTGGGCTTTGCGCAGAGTGCCGGCCGTAACCACATTGAGTTGAATATGATGGCCGTCCATGCTGAAATATCCGCGGATCAGTTTTACCAGCTTGTTCATCCCCTCTTTGTCTTCAAGAAGCTGCGGATTGAATTTTTGATTGAGTAAAGTGCCTCCGGTTCGTATGTGATCGATTTTAGAAGCTGATTTAATAACGGCGGTGGGTCCATTGGTATCCGCTCCCTGGGTGGGGGAGATGCCTTCAGAGAGAGGTTCACCGGCTTTTCTTCCATTGGGGGTGGCTCCCACGGTTTTTCCAAAATACACATGAACCGTAGTCGGAAGAAAATTAATGCGGTGGGTTCCGCCTTTGGTGTTCGGACGGCCGTTGACGGCTTGAAAATAAATCTCAAAAACCTGCCGGGTGAAATTGTCGGCATAGTCATCGTCGTTGCCGTATTTGGGTGTTTTATTGATCAGAATCTGCCGGAATTCCTCCTGGCCTTCAAAATTGCTTTTCAGGGAAGCCAGCATGTCTTTCATCGATACCCGCTTCTTATCAAAAACATTGTATTGGAGGGAAGCCAGACTATCGGTTATACTGCCTATTCCGACGCCCTGGATGTAGGAGGTGTTATAACGGGCTCCTCCGGAGTGATAATCTTTTCCTTTTTGAATGCAGTCATTGATCAGGAGGGAAAGGAAGGGTGCGGGAATGTTTTCGGCATATATCTGTTCCACAATATTGTTGCCCCTAATTTTTATGTCGATGAAATAATTCAATTGCTTCCGGAAAGCGTCTATCAATGTGTCCATGGATGTGAAAGTCACAGGATCTCCCGTGGGGATTCCGACGGCCTTGCCTGTCCGGGGATCTTTTCCATTGTTCAGGGTGATTTCCAGGATTTTCACTAAATTGAAATAACCGGTCAAAGTGTAGTTTTCTTTTCCGAAAGCTCCGATTTCCACGCATCCGGAAGCTCCGCCGCAGCGGGCGTCCTCAATGGATTTCCCCTGGCGCAGAAGTTCCTGGATAATGGCCTCCGTGTTGAAAATCGAAGGCTGCCCGAAGCCGTTTTTAAGGATTTCCAAAGCCCGTCTCAAAAAGCGGTCCGGAGATTTTTTGCTGATTTGAACCATCGAGCTGGGCTGGAGGATGCGCATTTCTTCGATCACATCCAAAATGAGATAAGACAGGCTGTTGACGCCGTCCGTTCCATCGGGCTTGACCCCGCCGGTGTTGATAAGCGCAAAATCCGTATAAGTGCCGCTTTCCTGAGCGGTCACACCCACTTTGGGAGGAGCCGGTTGATTGTTGAATTTTATCCAGAACGACTGCAAAAGTTCCCGGGCTTGCTCTTTGTTCAAACTGTTGTTTTCCAGGCCTTTTTTATAAAAAGGGTAAAGATGCTGATCCAGCCGTCCGGGATTAAAGGAGTCCCAGCCGTTGAGTTCAGTGATAACCCCCAGATGAACAAACCAGTAATGCTGCAGAGCCTCCCAGAAGTTCCGTGGAGCGCGGGCGGGCACATGGGAACAGATTTCAGCCAGGCGTTCCAATTCCTGTTTGCGGCGGGGGTCATTTTCCTTTTCTGCAAGAGAGGCGGCTTTTTCCGAATACCGTTCAGCCAGCCGGATGATCGCTCCGGCGGCAATGGACATGGCTTCCAGCTCATGCCGTTTTTTCAAAGAATCGGGGTCATTATCAAAATCCAGTTCCGCGATGGAGATCTCGATTTCTTTTTTGAGATCAAGAAAGCCCTTGCGGTAAATCTTGTCATCCAACACGGTATGCCCGGGGGCGCGCTGCTCCATGAACTCGGTGAACACCCCCGCGTCAAACGCATCTTTCCATTCCTGCGGAACTTCTCTGAAAATCATCTCCCTGACGGTGCGGCCTTTCCAGAAAGGATAAATCTCATTTTTATAGACATCCCTGGTTTCGCGGCTGACAGTGTAAGAGGTTTTTTCGCGGGAATTGAGAATTTCCAAATCTTCATCCGTGTGAACGGTGATTTCAGGATAAGTGGGAGTCGCCCGGGGAGCCGGGCCCCTTTCCCCTAAAATCAATTCTCCCTCATTGATGCCGATGGATTTTTTTTCCATGATGTGTTTGAATGCCAGGGCTCTTTGTATAGGGACGGGGCGGCCTTTGGCTCGTTCGCTTTTATAAAATTCCGTTAAAAGCATCGCCCTTTGAGGAGAGATGGACGGATGAGTGTTAAGGCTTTGATCCCTGAGTCTTTTTATTCTTTGATTCATGTTTACCCTCCAATCTGCACCGGGAATCCAAAAGATTCCAGCACGGCTTTGATTTCACGCACCCGTTCCCCTGTGGGCGCTTCAATATTGGGATAATGGTATTTTTTTCCCAGGCTGCGGTACTTTTCAGTGGCGGCTTTATGGTAAGGAAGCAGATTTATCATTTCCACCTGATTGAGTTTTTTGAGAAATTCTCCGGTTTGACCGGCATTTTCTTTGGTGTCATTGACTCCGGGGATGACCGGAATCCGGATATGAAGAGGTGAACCGTTTTGGTCAAGCCGCTGGAGATTTTCTAAAATCAACCGGTTCGAAACTCCCGTGGTTTCTTGATGTTTGGCATCATCCATCATTTTTAAATCATATAAGAAGAGGTCGACGGAATCCAGAATCCGCCGGAAGGAATCAAAAGGCGCATATCCGGATGTGTCCACCGCCCGGTGGATATCTTCTTTCCGGCATTCTTCCAGAAGGGATTCCAGAAAATCCATCTGCATCAAGGGCTCTCCGCCTGAAAATGTGACGCCCCCGTCCGAATTTTCATAAAAAATTCTGTCCTTGAGTATTTCTCCCATGACATCATGGGTGGACATCATTTGCCCGGAAAGCTTCAGGGCTCCGCTGGGGCAGGCTTCGATGCAGCGTGTGCTCATTCGGCAGGACCTGCGGTCGATGTCAATGCCGTTTTCAGTGCGGAAGACGGCTCCATGGGGACAGGCATCTACGCATTGGTTGCAGTTCTTTATGCATTTGCCGGCTTGAAAGGTCAGTTCAGGCCGGGTTGTCTGCCCCTCCGGATTATGGCACCACCAGCAGCACAGCGGGCATCCCTTTAAAAAAACAGTGGTGCGAATTCCCGGTCCGTCGTGAATAGCATATTTTTTTATATCAAAAATGAACCCTGATACCATTGGCACGTCCTCTTCTCCCCTAACATATAAGATATATCAGATATCTAAAGTTGTCAACCCGAACATCAACGCCTATTATCGGTCCCGGTGCCTGAAAAATATAGCATATCATACTTTATCCCGTTTTTCCGCGCCATTCAAACTTTAAAATCAGCTTGAATAAACCGAATAAACCGAATAAACTGAGTCAACAAGAGTTTTTGTTTTCGAACTTAACAGGTCAGGCTGATAAGTCAGGCTGAAAATATTTTTTCAAGGAGATTCCATTATGTTTTCTAAACAAACCTATGATGCCCGCCGAAAAAAGCTGCGGCGGCAAGTGCAGTCTGGAATTCTTTTGTTTTTAGGCAACGATGAAAGCCCCATGAATTATGAAGATAATCCCTATCATTATCGCCAGGACAGCACCTTTCTCTATTTTTTCGGTCTGAGTCATGCCGGCTTGAATGCGGTTATTGATCTTGATGGAGACCGGGATATTATTTTCGGGGATGATTTAACTGTTGAGGATATCGTATGGATGGGGACTCAGCCTTCGCTGAAAGAGCGGGGCGCGGAAGTTGGAGTCGACAACATCAAACCGGCCCGGGGTCTTCCGGGTTTTTTAAAGCAAGCCCGGGAAAAAGGCCGGAAGATTCATTTTCTTCCCCCTTACCGGGCGGAACACCGGTTGAAAATCTATTCCTGGCTGGATATCCATCCCCAGGAAACCGGCCGGAATGCGTCTGAGGAATTCATCCGGGCGGTTGTTGACCAGCGCAATTACAAGAGCCCGGAAGAGGTCAGGGAAATCGAAAAAGCCGTCAACACCAGCGTGAATATGCATGTCGAGGCCATGAGAAGGGTCCGGCCGGGTTTAAGTGAAGCCGTGATTGCCGGAAGTGTCCAGGATATCGCCGTTGCGGCGGGGGGCAATCTGGCTTTCCCCACCATCGCCACCATCCATGGCGAGACGCTCCATAATCATTACCACGGGAATATCATGGAAAGCGGAGATATGTTTCTCCTGGATGCGGGAGCGGAAACCCCGATGGGCTATGCCGGAGATTTATCCAGCACCTTTCCGGTGGCGCCCGCTTTCACCGAACGGCAGAAGGAAATCTACGCCGCGGCATTCGAAGCCCACGAAAAAGCAATTTCAGCTCTTAAGCCCGGAGTCAAATTCAAGGATATCCATCTTTTAGCCTGCAGGACCATCGCTTCCGGATTGAAAGACCTGGGGTTTATGCGGGGGGATGTGGAGGAAGCCGTATCTCAGGGGGCGCACGCCTTGTTTTTTCAATGCGGTTTGGGGCATATGATGGGACTGGATATTCATGATATGGAAAATTTAGGCGAGGAATACGTGGGTTATGGCGGCGGAAAGAAAAGCACTCAGTTCGGGCTGAAATCCCTGCGGCTGGGGCGCGAACTGGAGCCGGGATTCGTTTTGACCGTTGAGCCGGGAATTTATTTTATCCCTGAGCTGATCGATATGTGGAAAGCGGAAAATAAGTTCAGCCCCTTTATTAATTACGAAAAGGCGGAAGAGTATAAGGATTTTGGAGGCCTCCGCAACGAGGAAAACTTTCTGATCACGGAGGATGGGTATCAGCTTCTGGGTGAACCCAAGCCCAAAAGCATAGAAGATGTGGAAGATATCCGGAAGTGAACCAAAGACCGCGTGAACATGATGCTTTGCTTAAGTGAACGGGATCTGATCCAAGCCGCCTCCCGGAAGGAGATTGTGGATGTGGTGGAAAAGTCGCTGCGGATATATGAAGAGAAGCGGTTTTTTATGCCCGACCGCATGCATATCGATTATGGCGGTGACACGTTATTGTTGATGCCTTGTTTTGCGTCCGGATGCCTGGGAACCAAGCTGGTGACCCTTTTTCCCGGCAACGCCGGGAAAAATCTTCCGGTTCTTAACGGAGTGATGATTCTCAACGATGGAAAAACCGGTGAGCCGCTGGCCCTGCTCAATGGCTCCGCTTTGACGGCGTTGCGCACCGGGGCGGTGGGCGCAGCCGGAATCAATCTGACTACACCGGAAAACGCATCCGTGCTGGGAGTGATCGGCGCCGGAGTCCAGGGGCACAGCCAGGCTGTGACCGCCTGCACTCAAAGGAATTTCCAAACCATATGGATTCATGATTTGATTTCTGAAAAAATCAGAGCTCTGAAACTGAAATTGGAAGCGTCCCTTCCCGGAGTTGACATCCTTATCGCCTCATCCGCCGCCGAACTGGTGAAAAACGCCGGGGTTGTGATCACGGCCACGCCCGCCACTGAGCCGGTGATTCCGGATGACCCCGGCCTGACCGCCGGGAAAAATTTTATCGGCATCGGCTCATATAAACCGGAAATGAGGGAATTCCCCCGGGCGGTGTATACGCAAATAAAAAAACTCTATATCGATACGGATTATGCCCTGGAAGAATCGGGGGATGTTATCGCCCCTCTGGAGAAGGGGTGGATCCGACCGGAGCAAGTCATGACCTTGGGCAAGAGGTTGACCGGAAAAGCTCCCGCTCCGGAGCCGGGTGAAACCACCGTGTTCAAGTCTGTGGGGATGGCTCTGTTCGACTTGATTGTATCCGCATTTCTGTACCGGAAAGCGAAAGAACAAGGACTGGGGCAGGAAGCGGCCTTGTGAAGGAGGGGTTTGATCCGGAACCCCCGGGACATGCGGATATGGGGATGGGCTTCAGGAAGTTTCTTTCACTCCGAATTTATAAACAGTGGTGCTGGTGTGGGCTTCGCCGGGGCGGAGGATGGTTGGGGGGAAATGAGGATGGTTGGGGGAATCGGGGAAATGCTGGGTTTCCAAACAGAAACCATAATGCTGATGATAGACTTTCCCGGACTTGCCGGTGATGGTTCCGTCCAGAAAGTTGCCTGAATAAAACTGAATGCCCGGTTCCGTGGTGTGGATTTCCATCACCCGGCCGCTTTCCGGTTCATAGACCCTGGCCGCCGGTGCCGGCTTTTCGCCGTTGCTTTTCAAAACAAAGTTATGATCGTATCCTCCCGGAACCTGATGAATGCGCTCTCCGATGGTGTGAGGGCTGGTGAAATCAAAAGGAGTTCCTTTCACCGGTTTTATTTCTCCAGTGGGGATAAGCTGGTCATTGACCGGAGTGTATTTGTCCGCATTGAGCATCAGTTCATGGCCCAGAATATCGCCGTTTCCCTGTCCTGCGAGGTTGAAGTAGCTGTGGTGGGTGAGATTGACAGGGGTGGCCTTGTCTGTGACCGCATGGTACTCCAGTTTGAGTTCACCGTCTTCGGTCAGCCAATAGGTCACCGAACAATCGAGATTCCCGGGATAGCCTTCTTCTCCGTGAGGGCTTGAATAACGGAATGTCACCCCGACCGCATTCTCTTTCTCTGCGGCTTCAGCCTCCCAGATCACTTTGTCAAATCCGCGTAAGCCGCCGTGAAGATGGTTTTTTCCGTCATTGGCGGCCAACTCATATTCTTTATCGTCCAGCGTGAAACGGCCTTCGGCGATACGGTTGGCGTAGCGCCCCACGATGGCCCCGAAGTAGGGCGAGGCTTCCAGGTATCCTTCCAGGGAATCATGTCCCAATGTGATATCCGCTGAATTTCCGTGCCGGTCCGGAACTTCAAGGAACACCACGGTGGCGCCGTAGGTCATGATCCCGGTTTTCATGCCCCGGCCGTTGGCGAGAGTGTACAGGTCCACTTCCCGTCCATCAGGATGCCGCCCGAAAATTGATTTTTCAATGAACATGGGGTGTCCTTTCGAAGATAAAATGCCATCAGAACCCGGCTTCCGGCTTTCACAGGAAGTTATAACGGCTGACCAGGGAATAACCAGTAACAAACTTATCATAAAAACCTTTTTTTTCATTTCATTTCCTCTTTTGCGGGATGCGTCATAAAAAGATTTTTGCCGAACTGTCAATATCATAGCCTGAATTATTCAGTGCGCCGTGAGAAGGCGCGAACCTTCAGTGGGAGACAACCCCACCCGGCAAAGGTCGCTCCAGCCGGAAGCAATCGGAGTGAAGGTGGAGGCGACGAAATCTTCAAAGCCTCTGATGAAGAGGGTCGCATGGCGACTTGGCGAGTATGCAGGCCGTAATGAGAATGAACGCTGA
>JAWODN010000053.1:0-9799 GCA_046483285.1 Candidatus Aminicenantota bacterium
GGCTTAAAGGTGATCCCGATGCTCGGCTTAGTGTTAAAATCCACTATCCCAAGCCTTTCAAACGTAAAATCGAGTTCTTCTGGGGCTATCGCAATCACATGATTAATGATACCGAGACTGAGCTTCCAGTTCATGAGGTGACACATCCGGCAGATCACGACGAAAAGAAAGTCGCGGTCCCCTTGCTCGAAAAGATGACGTCTCAACTTCAATTTCCTGTATCTCATGTTGTTGGGGACGCTAACTACGATACCGAGGACATTCTCAAGCATATCATCTCTGAGATGAAGGCCCGGCCTATCATTCCACTTAATCCTCGACGCCGTCAGAAAGACTCGTTCCAGGTTAAAAAAGACACTGTGCTCTGTCCGGCCAATCTCGAGATGCATCGCAAAGGGCGGATGAAGAACCAAAACCGGATTTATTTGCAATACAGTTGTCCTCTTTATTGGGGGAAAAAATACCAAGGGCAATATCTCCTCTGTCCCATCGGACATCCCAAGTTTTTCAAACAAAAGGGATGCAATCATCTTATCCGGTTGTCGCCAAGTGTCCGGGATACCATCGATTATGGATCTCTCCGCTTCAAGAAAATTTATAATGAACGCAGCTCGGTCGAGAGAGTTTTTTCGCGTCTTTTGGTTCTGACTATGCAGAAACCGACCGTCGTTAGGTTGCAGGCGACCAGAAATCATTGTACTATCGCGCATATTACTGTGTTGTTAGTAGCCCTGGCAGCGCATCGAATGGGTTTTACTGATAAAATAAGGTATGTCAAATCGTTTATTCCTCGATATCTCTGTAAACTATTTTTGTGACGCCCTATTATTCATAAAAAAATTGCGATGACACCGTACCCTTCGGGCGGGCCGAATCTCACCGCATCTCCTATGTTGCGGCTCGCCGCAGTGAAGCGCCGCGATTTCCTTGCCGCAACTCCGGCATCTGCAGCCGGCCCGGCCCGGTCATCATTCAGACTGGAAGCTATTGAGACGGCGCCAGGGAGCTGGCGGCCAGGAGCAAAACCAGCCTGGCCGATCTGAGCATGGCCGGAATATCGGCCCACTCCTCCGGCTGCCCGCGGCTTCCGCCCCGCGACCCTCCCAGCCCGATAGCCAAAGTGCCGCCGGCGACGGCCACGTTCATATTCGAGGAGCCGGCTTTGCTCAGCCGGGGATCCAGCCCCAGCCAGCGCGCTCCGGCCTCGGCCGTACGTACCAGGGCCGACTCCCTCGCACCCGCCAGCTGCCCTCCTGGAGTCAGCTGGAAGGGTTCCATTTCGAAGGTGATGCCGGTCTCATCGCCCACCCGGTCCAAAATGGTTCGCACCTGCGCCTCCATATCAGCGATGACCCTGTTCTCGAGTGAGCGCAGATCAAGCGAGAACCAACCCTCCTCCGGCTTATGGTTGTACACCACTCCGCTGTGAATTTGGGCGATATTGACCACCGTGCGCATCTCACTGTGCCGTTGCGGGTGCGGCAGCAGCAGAATGCGATCGACCGCGCGCGCGATTCCCTGGTTGACATTGGGAAGCCCGCCGCCAAGGCTGTGCCCGGCCGGGCCTCGCGCAATCACTTTCCACCAATGAATTCCGATTGAACCGCAGGAGATGCGGCTGCCGTCCCCAAGGATATCCACAAATCCCGCCGCCCGGCCGCGGTACTGCTCGTAAAGCCGTTTCATCCCCGTCAGCCCGGTTTCTTCCTGGGCCACCGAGGCAAAGACCAGGTCGTGCTCGGGCTGGACGCCATTGGCGATTAGGGCCTCAGCGGCCGCCAGCATGGCGGCTGTGGTGGATGAGGTGTTGGTGCCCGGGCCTTCCACGCGGTCTCCGGCGATGCGCGGAGGCGCCGCCCGCCGGCGCTGATGTTCGGCCACTGTGGCCAGGTCATCCAGAGTCGAGACGAACACCAGCGCCCGTTCCGAACGTCCCGGCACTTCGCCGATGGCATTAGGAGCTTCATCCACCCGTACCTTTTGCAGGCCGATCTCACGCATCCGGGCGGCCACGGCATGGGCCCGGTCGAGCTCCTGCCCCGAGGGGGAGATGATGCCGCCGATCTCCGCCAAAAAGGCCGCTGTGCGATCGCGGTCCCGCTCGATTTGCTCGAGCGCCTCGCGCACTCCCGGCCTCTCGAGCGGAAGCCGTTCGGCATCGGGCGGCCGGAGTGCCGCGGCAGGGGATATGCCGAGCAAAACCATCAAGACTATAACGGCAGCCTGTTTATAGAACTTCGTTTTTGCTGTTAATGACATTTTTCTCTCAATTTCATCAAGTTTTCTCCTTCTGAATAACTCACAGCCCGGTCCGGTTTTCAAACCCCTTGGTCTCCGTGTTATCCGCCGGCGAACAAAATCCGGCACAATGGCATCTTCTCTCCAGCTTTTTAAGCCATGCCTCAAGTTGAAAAGCTTCCGGAGCAGGCCGGGACGGGAGATTTGAGATAAGGCTTACCGGTAGTCCTTGATCGAAACCAGCTCGGCATGCCAGGGGCAAAAACGCCCCACCGTCTCCACCCAGTAATCGAGATTGTTCTCCACATGGGAAGGAAGGCCGTCACAGAGTTCGATGGTAGCCTCCGCCATGACGATGTCATCGGAATCGATATGCCAGCTCCATGGCTTGTTATAGGAAACCTGGCCTCTGAGCAGTTTTCCGGAAGGAATGCCGGCGCTGCTTTCGCCCGCACGCAGGGCAAAGACCTGATCGATAGTCTGCTCATTGGTGATGAAGATTCTGTACTGTTCTCCCAGAACGTTAAAGGTCACGAGGATACCGCCTTCGAGGTCGGGGGAGAAAGGCGAAGAACAATTGAAGAAAAGGACAGCCGGGAAAACTATGAGGAAAGCAAGAAACACCCGCCGGATGCTCAGCAAAGCCGGCGATCCCGGGCTGTTCATCATTTGAGTTGGAATCACTTTCATTTTTATATCCGAATCACTCATCCATTATTATACCTGACCTGTTACTTCGAAAATAACAAAAATAATCCATTTCGTCTATCTTGTCTATCTGGTCTGAAAAGAGCGAGAAAAGCGAGAAAAGCGGGAAAGGCGAGAAAGGCGAAACGGGCGAGACGTGTGAGAAAAGCAGAAGGCCTCTGAAAAAATCAAAAATGAACATTTTCATTTGTTGCGTGTGGCGAAACCGTCATGAATAATTACTAAGAAAATGGTTTTCTTGTTGCCATGGGAGCGGAGAAGAATTAGATAGACCCAGATGGACCAGATAGACTAAAAGAACGCAATAAACGCGATAAACGCACCGAACGCAATGAACGCAACCGCAGCGAGCATAACGAGGCACTCTAAGATTCCCGTCGCTCCGCTCCGGGAATGACATTGGGATCATTTTCATGGTTCGTGGTGTGTTATAATCATGATAAATTCATAAAAAAATTGCGATATTTTTGCAATCTCTTTCTTATCAAAAATACACATCGATTTTGATGGAAAGAATAATTGTCACGCCATTGCATATATTTGCCTTTAGTAATATTTTGAAATCCAAGCAAGAAGGATCCATCAACGGCGAAACTGACCCGGCCTATTAATGGACCTGGGGCGCCGTAAGGTGAAGCCGGTTCCAGCGGCCCGGTCCGGGATGTCTTTTATTTTTTGTGCTGTTTATATAAGATGTGATAAAAATAGAGTCGCAGTCCTTGGACCAGGCCGGCAGAAATCCCGAAAGGAGAGGAATAAGATGAATATTAAGAAAAGATGGTCAGGATTCATTTTTGTTTTTTTGCTTCTCATTCCATTTTTACTCATATCTTCAACGGCGGATGAAAAGCCTCAAAAAGCGGATAAGGTCTACCTGAACGGCAACATCTATACGGTGGATGAGGAATTCAGCCGGGCATCCGCCGTGGCCGTAAAAGACGGCAGGTTCGTCTATGTGGGGGATGATGCTGGAGCGGAGGCTTATGTAGGTCCCGGAACATTTGTTTTCGACCTGAAAGGCAAAACCGTTATTCCCGGTCTCCATGATGCCCATGTGCACATCAGGTACGGCCAAAGAGAGTTGTATCCCCGGGTCCCGGACATCCGGTCGGGAATCGGCGAATGGGCTTCCGTAGAGCGGATGCAGGAAGTGATCAAGCGGTGCCTGGAAACCGGAGAAGGGATGCGGCCCGGGCCCGAACCGCGGTGGCTGGTGTTGAGCGGCTGGATGTCTGATGTTTGGGATCCGCCGGTATTCCGTAAAGAACTGATTGATGCCGTGGCGCCGGATAATCCTGTCTTCATCAGCCGCTACACCCACGGCAGCGGTGCCAACAGTAAAGCACTGGAACTCGCCGGTATAACCCGGGAAACTCCCGACCCTCCCGGCGGGCATATTAAAAAAGACGAAAACGGCGAACCGACGGGTGAGTTCGTGGAAAGAGCGCCGCAGCAGCTGACCAAGCTGATCCCCCCATTGCCCCCTATGACCGATTATGAACAAAGCCGCAACCTGGTGGAGGGGACCCAGCTGGCCATCGCCAGCGGGCTCACCACCATCCATGGCGCCAGCATGACCGGTTACGAAGAGGTGCAGAGACGGATAAAGCTCTACGAGGTGGGGCTGCTCAGAATCAGGATCAACGAAATGGTCCGGGAAGATGCGGCCAAAAAACTGGGCCGTCCCCTAAACCACCAAAACAAATACTTCGTCCAGTCGGTCAAGGCTTTTGCGGACGGAGCCTTGGGTTCCCGGGGAGCCCTCTTTCTTGAGGAATACAGCGACTATCCCGGCTATCACGGGGAGCCCCGGCGGAGTGAAGACGAATTGGCGGAATCCGCAACCGGGCTGTTGAAAATCGGATTCAACATGCGGATACACTGTATCGGGGATGCGGCCAACCGGATCGCCATCAACGCCTATGAAAGGGCACTCACGGCAACCGGGACGGAAGGCCAAAAAGCCCGGTTCGCGCTGGAGCACTGCCAGGTGCTCACTCCCGAAGACATACCCAGACTCGCGGAGCTGGGCATTGTTGCGTCCATCCAGCCGCTCCATGCCACCGAGGATATGAACTTTGCGGAAGTCAGGATGGGTCCGGAACGGTTGAAGTATGCGTATATTTGGCGTGATTTATTGGATCTTGGCGTGGCTGTGGCGACCGGGACCGATTATTCCGTCTCTCCCTATAACCCCTTTTACACCCTTCACGCGGCGGTGACCAGACAGGACCGGAACAACCATCCCCCGGGTGGCTGGATTCCGGAGCAGGCCATGACCCGGGAGGAGGCCTTGCGGGCCGCCACCATGGGCGGGGCCTATGCCATGTTCGCGGAAGATATGCTGGGGTCCATCGAGAAGGGGAAGCTTGCCGATTTTGTGGTCATTCCCGTCGATTACATGACCATTCCGGCCCGGGATATATGGAAAATCAAGCCGGACATGACGGTCATCGGAGGCGAAACCGTTTATTAATTATTCAGCTTGGCTGACTTAAGGTCAAGAAAATAAAACAATTGTGAAAATCTCTCCAGGGGCGGGGAATGCTTAAAAGTGATTTTTTAATATAAAAATAGGCTTTAAGACATTTCCGTTTTTTTCTTACTAAAAACCAGTAAGATCGGCTTTAAAATGGGCAGGAGGGATTTTCCTGTTAGAATCAATTTTTTGCCCAAAAAATCTCTTCTAAGCAAAGTGCTCCTGGGAGAGGAAAATTCTATGTTATTTAAATACTATAATTTAACTCAGCCAGGGCGCGAAAGCAGGGTGGCGCGAAAGCAGGGTAAGTCGCAACAGCAAGGCAAGGCGCGTAAGTCGCATTGCAAGAGGTCAGGAAAGTCTGTGGCGTCAGTAAGGTCAGTAAAGGCGCAATTGAAAGCACGTCTTTGCCGCCTAAGCAAGCCCCCGCCATTAAAGAATCAAATATTTCATATATCTTAAATTCGGATAGAAAAATCAAAAATATTCAACAATAACAATGATTATCGTGCCTCCTCCAGCGTCTTGAAACACTAAAATTTGCCTTTTTTTTGTGAATCATATAGTCTGAATTATTCCGGATAGATTAGTTATAACTTTTTCTAGGAGGCCAAATGTTCAACACATCCTTCCAAAAATATCCAGTGCGTTTTTTCCTGTGTTTCCTGGTCTCAGCGGGATTCTTGCTGTTCACCGGCTGTCAAAAAGGCGGTGTTCCGGATTCCGAAGAGGCGCTTTGGCGATTGGAGACCTTCCAGAAACATCAGGAGATGAGGGCGGCGTCGCTGTTCAAAGACCTGTCCTGGACTTATGCCGGCGGAAACGCCATGTCGGGCCGGATGACGGACGTTGACGCTCATCTTTCACAACCGAAGACAATGTACTGCGCCGTGGCGCAAGGGGGTGTTTTCAAGACAACGGATGAAGGAGAAACCTGGTCGGCCATCTTCGAGGACTATCTCACCGCCTCTATCGGCGACATAGCGCTCGATCAGTCCAATACTGATATCCTGTGGGTCGGCACGGGTGAGGCCAACATCTTTCGCTCGGGAATGGCCGGAGCCGGTGTCTGGAAATCCACCGATGCCGGGGAGACCTTCGAACACATGGGGCTGACAGACACCCAGCAGATTTCCCGCATTCTTATCCATCCGGAGAATTCCAATATTGTCTACGTTGCAGCGGCTGGAAACGAATATAAATACAATCCCGAACGGGGCGTTTATAAAACCAAAAACGGCGGCAAAACCTGGCACCAGATTTTTTACATCGACGAAAAGACCGGGGTCATCGACCTGGCTATGGATCCTGAGGAACCGGATACACTTTATGCCGGCACGGCTGAGCGTCTGCGCTACCGATGGAACGATCCCAAGCCGACGCCCCAGAGCGGCCTGTATAAAACCACAGACGGCGGCGAAACGTGGATGCCTCTCACAAACGGGCTTCCCGACTTCTCCAAGGGAGAGTGCGAACGCGTCGGAATTGATATCTGTCAAACGCAGCCCAACGTTGTCTACACTGTCATCCACATGGATGGCGCCGAACGCGGCGCCCACCTCTACCGCAGCAATGACAAGGGTGAAACCTGGGCGCTGGTCGAAGGAAACGAAGATATAAAAGACCTTTTTCCCGCATACGGCTGGGTATTCGGCCAGGTCAGAGTCGCCCCTTATGATCCCGACATCGTCCATGTCTTAGGCCTCCGGCATCGCCGCTCCAAAGACGGCGGCAAAACCTGGGAGAACATTCCCGGGAATCACGTCGACTACCACGGCATGTGGATGAATCCTGAAGATCCAAATCATTCCATCGTTGTCAATGACGGCGGCGTGATGTTCACTCATGACGATTTTGAAACCTTCGAGCATCCGGTCAACCTGCCTATCGGACATCAGTTCAGCCTGGCGGCCACACAGACCCCCGGAAAATTCTGGCTTTACAGCAATATTCAGGATTCCGGCGCCTGGAGAGGAGAGGTGGATATGACGGCCGGAAGAGACAGCATAACCTGGACGGAATGGGAAAGAACAGTCGGCGATGAAGCCGGGCGCCATGCCATTGATCCGGACAATCCGGATATCGTTTACTTCACCACCCGCTACGGAGGCGGCCCCTTTGTCAAGGATTTCAGCCAGCCGGAACCGGAACCGCAAGAGGGAGAGCCGAGATGGAGACGAAGGCGCGGCCAGCAGATTAGTCCGGAATTCGGGGAAGAGACCAAACGGGCCCAGTGGGTATCCCCGCTCATCATCTCGCCCCACAGCACAAAACGCCTCTTCTACGGCGCCCAATTCGTTTTCTTGACGGACGACGGCGGGACCACCTGGCGGCAGATCAGTCCCGATCTGACCAATTTCGATCCGGAAAAACAAGGGAATATCGCCTACTCCACGGTCTGGGCTATCGCTGAATCACCGCTAAAAAAAGGCCTTATTTACGCGGGAACGGACGACGGTAATTTCCACACCACCATGGACGAAGGCGAAACATGGACATTAAATACCGAAGGACTTCCTCAGGGACTTTTCTTCTCCAGCATACAAGCTTCTCATCTGGACGAAGGGACCGTTTATATCACTGTCAACGGGAAGCGGCATAATGATTTCAATACCTATGTCTTCAAATCCACCGACTACGGGAAGACATGGACTGATATCGGAAGCAGCGTTCCCGGGGAATGCGCCAATGTCATCCGGCAGGACACGGAGAATGGGAACATTCTCTACCTGGGGACAGACAGAGCGGTTTATGTTTCTCTTGACGGCGGCGATACCTGGGACGTTCTCGGAACAGGACTGCCGACGGTCTACGTTCATGACATCGTCATTCAGCAGCCAGAAGACGTGCTGGCTATCGCCACCCACGGACGCAGCAGCTGGGTGATCGATCTGCTTCCCGTGCGGGCAGCCGCCAAAAACTGATAATGGAGGAGCCCTCCAGCGGTGGAGGGCTCCCCGCCTCTTTTACTTCCTCCCTTCCTTATTTCAGTCTGGCTGATTCCTTATTGCCTAAGCCCTGCCGTTCTTCTTATTTCAGCTTGGCTGATTTAAAGTCAAGAAATCAGTCTTCCGTTCTTCAGCTTGGCTGATTTAAAGTCAAGAAAATAGAACAATTGTGAAAATCTCTTCAGGGGAGGGAAATGCTTAAAAGTGATTTTTTGATACAAAAATAGGCTTTAAGACATTTCTGTGCTTTTTTCTTACTTAAAACCAGTAAGGTCGCAAAACCAGTAAGATCGGCTTTATTTAAAATTGGTAATAAGAAATATCCTGTTAGAATCAATTTTTCGCCCCAAAAATCTCTTCTAAGCAAAATGCTTCAGGGAGAGAAAAAATCTATGTTATTTAAATTCTATAATTTACCTCAGCCAAGGCACAACAGAAGAGGGCCAAAATTATCAGGAGTCATGGAAAGAATTCCTCTCCAAAATAGAAAAAAAGAAACGCCGAACTTCCCGTCCAATGCACCGCCAATCCCCCCCAAAGAAATCAATCCGGTCTTCAAAAAAAGCTCAAGAGCAAAAACCTTCCCCAAACCGCAGGATTGATTGAATCCGCAGAAAAAGTGTGATTTAATAAGCCGTTTCAACAAAGTTCCGGTATCCCGAAATCCGGCACAGGAGGTTCTCATGTTTTTCCCTAAACATTTCCCCAGCAAAATACGGCTTCAAGCCGCAGCGGTTCTTCTTTTCATCGCGGCCGCGTTGGCTTTGCCGGCACCGGCACCGGCGGAACAGGCATCATCCATTGATGAGGAATACACTCGTCTGATCAAAGAGGCGTCCACCCGGCCCGAGTTTCTGAGCCCTTTGATCGATTACCTTCCCCGGGCGGAAGGCGTCCCCACCCCCATGGATGTTCTCGGCCACATCGCCGGAGCCCCGGACAAGCTGACCTATTACGCGGATATCATCCGCTACATGCGCGCGCTGGCCGATGCCTCCCCCCATGTGCGGGTGGAGTCCATAGGAGAGACCTGGGAAGGGCGGGAGATGGTGGCGGTCATCGTCACCGGCGCCGCGAACATGGACGCCCTGGCCGCCAACAAGGAGAGGATGGCCCGCCTGGCCGACCCCCGCCTGGTTAAAACAGAGAAGGAGGCGGATGCGCTGATTGAGCGAATCATTCCCGCATACCTCCTGACATGCAATATGCATTCCACCGAATCCGGAGCCGCCGAAGCCGCCATGGAATTAGCCTACCGCCTGGCTGTCGACGACAACCCCATAGTCAGGAAGATCCGGGAGAATATGATCGTGCTTATCGTCCCCTCGGTGGAACCGGACGGGCATGATAAACACACCGACTGGTATTATAAATACAATCAAGGCATCACAGACTATGGAAAAATCAGCCGGGTTCCCTATTGGGG
>JAWODN010000133.1:0-19017 GCA_046483285.1 Candidatus Aminicenantota bacterium
TTGATGCGGCGGCACCTGAACGCTTTAAGGAGGCGAAAAAGGAATTATGGAAATTTTCCTCGTTATGTGAGAAGAAACCTTTGATCTTATTAGCCAATAAGTGGGATTTATCAGAGGTGGTCTCTCTTGGAGACATCATAGAGGCTTTAAACTTAAATAAACTTTCCTCCTTCCAAATTTTCCCCGTATCGTGTAAAACGGGATATGGTATCGTCTCTGCGTTTATGAAAATTTATCATAAATTAACGGGACAAGAATTAACCAAGAAAGTAATTCCGAAAGCATTGACCATTTTTGATAATAGCGGTATCCCTTTGACCACTAAAGAGGGAGAATATTGTACCGATGATGTGCTGAGAGGTGGTCTGTTTGCGGCAATCACTAATTTCGTCAAAGAGTCTTTTAAATCTGAATTGAACCAGTTGAAACTTGATGGTAACATCATCTTGCTTAAGAAATCAAAAAACTTTATGGGAACTTTAATTCTTGATGACGTTAATAATCTCGATCTTACAGAAGCAGAAGTCGGTTTGAATGAATTATTAAAGGGAGTCCCAGGACCCAGCGGATACGCAGTCCTTTGACCACCACTTCGTCTCGGCTGCCTTGTATCCTCAAAATAATAACACGCTGCGAATCTCCCCGCTCTTCAGGAATGATGTCCACCAGGTCTCCGATGGGATAATACCGGTTGATCCGGCGGGACATCTCTTCGGTTGACTTGCGCACCTGCCAGACATGTACGATGGACGTTCTATCCAGGATATTGGAGTCCGGGGGGTACATCACTTCCAGGAGCCGGACCCGGTCCTCCCGGATCAAACAACGGACACTCTCATCTCCGATCAGGTGAAGCCGGGGAACCATAGTCCGCTCACCTTGAAAATTACGGACCAGAAAGGCGTCGTCCGAAAGGGTCAATTCAAGCGTCTCATCGCCGGATTCAACGGTGAGAACATCTTCAGAAAAAGACCGGAAACGGCCTTCTTGAAACAGGTCATGATGAAACCCCATGAGTTTCCAGAGGTAATAAGCGGCTTCCCCCCGGCTGAGTATTCTTCCGGGAGTCAAGTCTGTGCCAGCCGGATTGAAAATACCGGTGTTTATAAACAGAGCTAACCCGCTGCGTGATTCCTCCGGCCACCCTGAGATATTTCGAATCAAGAACTCCTTTTCCGGTTCCGGCAGAATGATCTCCGCCTGTTTATTCCAGTCAAAAGCGGCCCCTGACAAATCTAGAAAATCGTTCAGAGTCAGGGGCCGGTCCTCTTCCACAAACAAATCCGGTTTTCTCCCCAAAACTCCAGCGGCGTTATTTATCCACTCCGCAGCTCTGGAAATCATTAAGTCACCCTGGAAATAATCGGAACCAGCCCGGCCGGAAAGAACCCCTAAACTGACAAGAGAAGCGATCTCAAAATTTATATTCCTGCCGTATGAATAAACCGCTGCCATGTTTTTCCGGCTCTCCAGTTCCCATTCCTTTTGATTCTCATGCGCGCATTCCGTGCTGCGCAGATAAGGCAGGGCCGGGCCTAAAAACACGTCTTCGACGTTTTCCGTCCGCCCTCCGCAAGTGCTGGTGTAAAGGGCATCGATCAATTTTCCCTCATAAAGAACGGCCTCTCCGGCTGTGGCTTCGACGGCTGCGGTGCTCAAAGGGTGCTCCGCACTCAAACCTTTATAAAATTGGGACCGCGGGGTATCGTCCAGATCGAATCCCAGCTTTTGGTTGAGCTCAAGATTTTTCAAGGCATAGGTCCGGGCCGCCACAGCCTGGGCTTTATGGGCCTCAATTTCACGGAAATCATAAGGGGACAATTCGCTGGGAACCACGGCTTTCAAGTAATCTTCCAAGGATAAGATATTGATCAACACAATCCCCTGGCGACCGGCCTGCAGGGAAATGATCCCCCGGTAACTCCGTCCCTCATAAGAAAGATAACTCTGGTGGCTGGATGGAATGAAATACAGAACCGTGTCCTCTTCTAAACTGGTGATTTTATCCCCCACCAAAATCCAAAGCGGGCGGGATTCTTCCGCTGAAATGTCCTGTTTGATGATCCACGGATTAAAATCTCCCAGGGAATTCAATTGGACCATGAACCTCAAAGCGTCTCCCCGGGTGATGAAATCCCCGGCTGTAACCTGGTATCGTCCGGTGGCGTCCCTGCCCAGGCTCTCCTGGACATAGATTTTCTGCGCCACAAGGCTCCGCAATTCCTGAGCCGCAATTTCCGCTTCGTCCCGGTCTCTGTGCCTTGAAACCTGCACTAAGAATTTTTCATTGAGTTTTTCTTTCTTCCCTTTAATATAGGCCTCATCAGCGTCTTCAGCAATCAAGCTGTAACTGTCTTTGACTTCATATATTTCCATGCCCGACGAGGAAGAGATCTTGATCTCGCTGAGCTGCACGCCCAGTCCGATGCGGATCACCGGCTTATCAATGACGTAGCCGTGAAAAAAATCTTTTCCCCGGCCGAACTCCTCCGGCTGCCCGCCGAGGATAAAAAATGCCGCCGCCAGGGCGATAAAATTTTTTCTATTGTTGAATCTTAGGATTTTCATTTGGATTGACTTGTTTAAATTATGAAACGTTTAACCAGTTATGTCAATGAGTTTATCTATATATTCCGCTTTTTTCACTGCCCATACTATATATTGTGCTCCCATCCCGGTCACCGGGTTGACGCATAATAGTGAAAAGGCCGAAATATGTCAAGGGCACCCCGCTGGGTGTTCTTCCCTTCTTTTCGGATGCCGGAGAAACCCGGGAGAAAGGTCCCGGCAAGGCCTTCACTCCGTGCTCTCTTCCTGTGAATGAGAAGCCATTCAAACCGTGCCGTCCTTCACCCGGATTTTGAATATAGATTCCACTTAAGCTATGATTTATTCGAAGGTCGGGGCCGCCGCAGATGCCGGAGTTGCGGCGGGGAAACCGCGGCCCTTCATATGGATGATGAGCGGGCCGGGATGACCGCAGCCCGGCAGATGCGGCGAGATTCGGCCCGCCCGAAGGATAAAAGATCTGCAGGAGACTTGATATGAAAAAATTGTTTATGGGGATTTTTATGATTCATGCCGCCGTCCTGCTCTCGGGAGGCGACATCACCAGCTTGTCCCAGGTTTTCCAACTCGGACACGGAATAGAAGACCGGGACGGAGACGGATTCGCGGACCGCATCGCTTTATATTTGGTGGTTCCGGAAGAGGCCGGTTCTCATATCACCGCGGCCGCCGAGGATATCGCCGCCCGCGCCAACCTGGAATCCCTGGCCGGGCATTTTGATCTGATCACCCGGGAATCCTCCGTCCGCAAGGAAGGAATTCCGGTCCGGTTTTTATGTGAATCCAGTGAGAATCCGGGAAAATTTCCCCTTACCCCCAATCAAGGACGGGTCTCTTTATCCCGGCAAAACGGACGCAGCCGGATTTTAATAAGCGGCGGTTCCCCCGAATCCCTGCTGAACACCAGCCGCGCTTTCTTTCTCCGGTGGCCCTACCTCTGGGATATCTGGGGGCGGGAGGAAGGTCCCACTTATGATTCCATTGAACAGGACACGGCGGAATTTCTTAAAGCCCGCGGCGTCGATATGGATACGGATGCCGTTGCCGTGATCTCCGCTTTTTATGAATTTTATCCCGAAAAAACCGCTCCTCCGGCCTTAAAAAAACTCCGCTTTCCGGAAGGAGAATGTCAAGACATCCAGGTTTCCGTCCAATTGAATGACCGCTCCGGTTTCTTCCAGGCCCGGCAGGCGCTGGAAGAGCTTCGGCGGCAGCACCGCCGTGGACATCATACGGAAATTCTCAATTATGCCGGATGCGCCGGCATCACATTCATCCTGGAAGGTCCGGAATCCGGTTCCCGGGTGAACATACCCAGAGTCGGGACTCCCTTGAGATTTCTCACCCCCGGTTACCAGCAGGTTTCCCAGCCCGTTTATCCTGAAAAGTCCTTTGACATTCTCACCTGGCTCTCAACGCGCGGAATCCTCTCCGACACCAACAATGATGACATCCCCGATGATATCACCGCAACAATCGTCATTCCGGAACAGTCTCCTGATTTTTCCGGTCTTCCCTCCCGGCTGATACTTCATTCCGCAGGCGCTTCTTTTCCTTTGGTGCGGATTGATTCGGAAATCAAGGATCCGGCTGAGCTGAGAACCCCTCTGCTTATTGGGAATGACAATCTTCTTGTCAAGGAGCTGAAAAAATCCGGAAAACTGGCGAAAATTCCGGATGAATCCGGACTGGCCAGCGCCCGCATTGTTCCCGCCGCATTTAATAAAACCGATGCTTTGGTCTTAACCGCCGGAGACAAGCCGTCTCTTTCCGCTTTGACTCAATATCTCACCACAACATATCCCTTCCTCCGGGAGTATAAAAAAGGAAGCCCTGAGCTCCAGGATGTCCGGCACGGCTGGAAAGACTTTTTGGAAGGCAAAAACGGAGCGGCGGAAGCATTTTTTTCCCTCAAGCTGCAAGAAGAAATTGATAAACTCCAGGGACTTGAGCTGGCTTCTTTGAATGTGCGGCTTGATCTTCCGGAAAAGAATCCGGATTTTGTCAGGCACATCCGGGAGAAGCTGAAGTCCCGATTGAAAGCCCAGTCCGTTGAAATCCAAAGTTTCCTTCTGAACGAAGACCGCACGGTTTTCCATAAAACCAGGGAGATCCCCTGGGAGGGGGAGGAGGCTGTGCGGATTATTTCTCAAAATCTCGACAGGATCAACGCTTCCCCCCATCCGGTTGCCATCGAATTGGGTGTGAGTGAGTCTCCCGAGGTCCGGCAGCGGCTCCGGAAAAGAATTGAAAGACTGCTGAAAGAAGCCGGCGTCTCTATTGAAAAAATTCAAACAGGCTGTTCCTACAAACCGGGCTTTTTCTGGCTGCGGGAAATGATCCTCCCCCGCCTGCAGAAGCAGGATGTTCACCGCCTGCTGATAAAATGCGCGGAAATCACGCCTGAATTCAACCAAATGAAACGGTTTTATTCCGACCCTCACCGGTGGCTCTATGAGCTTTACCCCATAGATGACATTATCTCGCGGGAAACCGGAATTCCCCTGGACCGAATTGTTTTTGAAATGGTCCCGCCGGAAAACCCGGTCTATCAGGTGGAAGCTTATGATGCTCAAGACCGCATCGTGCTGCAGCAGTCCTTCACTCCGCCCACACGGCGGATCACATATATGCCGCTTCTGCCGGAATGGGGAGAGGCGGTGGTCACCACCGGCTGGATAAAAATAACTCAAAATCAAAAAATCCTCCTGGATGAGTGCCTTCCCAGCGATCTGGAGAAGTTTTGGGAGTTCTTTCAAAACGATGTCTTGACTGGAATCTACCAGTATATCAAAAAGAACACCGGGGACCATCCCACCTTCTCCAAACAGCCGTATTTCAAACAAATTAAAATTGATCTCCAGCTCAGCGAACCGGATTTCCGGCTGGAATTGGACCAGGAAAGAATCAGCAGCCTGGAAGCGGTTCATGATGAAATATACTTCGGCACATTGGATTTTCTTCGGGGCATCACGGAAAAAGATCCCGAAAAAGAGCAAGAGAACAGCCGCAGCGCCTCCGCTCCCGGTTCAGTGCTGCCGGTCATCCATCCTTCCCTGGAAGGCCGGGGAACCGGCCGGGCGGAAGTGCTGTTTGAAGACCGGCAATCCCAAACCGTCCAGATGCGCCTGGAATGGGAAGACACGGAGGGCCGCACATCGCACCGGGTTCACAAATGGCCCGGCTTGAAAGCCGCTCCAATGACAATGCCGCTGCTGGTGTACAACGGGCCCGAGGCCCGCATTGAAAAGCTGTTAACCGAAATCGAATTCACCCGGGAGAGAGATTATTTGCTGCTGATTGACTTGATTTCCGCTCATCACAGCCTGGAAGAAAAAGGCGTGGTTCCTTCGGCTTTTCGTCTGCCCGGCCTGCGTAATGCGGCCGCTCTCATTCGGTATAAGGATTTGGAGAAAGAAGAAATTTTCCGGTCGAAACCCCCAGCAACTCAAATCGAGCCGGCCTCTCAGGCCGCCGGAATCCCTCTGGATAAGATCATCTCTCCAGAGCGAGCTCTCCGCATCGCCCGTTTTCTGGGTGAAAAAGCCGGAATACGAACACATATCGCGGGAGCCTCCTACGAAGGCAGGGATATTCCTGTTCTGGAAATCTTCACTCCTCAACAAAAGTATGTTTCCCTGCCGCGCCTGATAACATTCAAGCCGACTTTGTTTTGCAGCGGCCGCCAGCACGCCAACGAGATTTCAGCCACGAATTATATTTTCGAATTCGCCCGGCGGCTGGCTGAAGATGATGACTTTTCCTCCTACTCCGGCCGGATTAATTTCGTCTTGCATCCCATGGAAAATCCCGACGGAGCCGCCATTGCCTGCCGGCTTCAAAAATTAACTCCGGAACACAGCCTCCATGCCGGACGATATTCTTCCCTGGGAATAGATATTGGCAGCCAGGTTTATTCCCAAGATCCCCTCCTTCCCGAAGCGGAAGTCCGTAAAAATCTTTTTCGAAACTGGAAGCCGGATATCTATTTGAACCTCCACGGATACCCCTCCCACGAATGGGTCCACCCCTTTTCCGGATATGTCCCCTATCTTTTCCGGGACTATTGGATCCCCCGGGGATGGTTCGTTTACTACCGGGCCCTGACCCTTCCGCTTTTCCCTGATTTCAGGCAGGCCGGACTGGATATGAAAAAATTCTTAATCGACCATCTCAATGCCAGCACGGAAATCCGTGAATCCAACCTCCGTCTTTACGACCGCTATTACCGATGGGCGGCCCGCTGGCAGCCGCATTTGAAGCGGCTGGAAATCCAAGAGGGGGTCAATATCTATTCCAAACGCCGTTCATCCCGGGAAAGCTGGTTGACTCCGCGGCGGGAAATCACTTTCATTGAAGAAACCCCTGAGGTCATGGACGAAACCGCAACGGGAAAATGGCTGGAATTTCTGGTCCGTCAGGGACTGACCTATCTCAAGGCCCATGCCGATTATTTGACCCGGTCTGAATTCACACAGGTCCGGGTGGAAGAAGAAGTCAACGATCGAATCCGTATCCGTTTTTTCCGCCGCCGCCCCGGAGAGATTGAGAACCGGTGACAGTCCTGAATGATGAACGGTCCGGAATTGCCGCAGACGAAAGGCGCCCGGCTAAGCACACCATGAACCATGACAATGACCCCAATGTCATCCCGTGGAGCGGAGCACTTTTGAGTGTGTCATCCCGCGGTGCGAAGCACCGAGGGATCCCTGACTGCTTCGTTTGGGCAATGGGTTCCGCTTTCACGAGGCAGAAAGGGATTGCCACGGCTTGCTGACGCAAGCCTCGCAATGACAAAGTGGCATGTCTTCCTGAGAAGCGCAGCGACGAGGGATCCTTGATCTTTCACTAAAAACCTTGCTTATCGCTGTTAAGAAAGAATTTGCAAAAATATCGCCATTTTTTTATGTATAGGTCAGGTTGAGGTATGGGCGGATGACTGATAATAATGAGATAAATTATTTGTTGCCAAATAAATAACGAATTGATAAACTACTCCGGGATAAGGGAAAAGGCATTCATATTATGATGAAGTTACTGATCATCGACGAGGAATTAACCCTTTACGACCAGATAAAAAACGCCGGGTGGGTGAAAAAATGCCTGGTTTTTTTCAGCCGGGATATCCAGGAAATTTTACAGTTTATTGACAAAGAAAAACTGGACGCTGTGATCATTGATATCGACCGGTATAAGAAAAAAAGTTTAAGACTTCTCGGCAATTTAAAATCTTTCGACGCCTTGATTGATGTTATTCTGGTTGGAGAAGAAAAATCCCCGGAAGAAGTTTCCGCATACATCCGGAAAGGAGCCTCTCATTTTATACCCAAACCCGCCGGTTCAAAAGATTTCCATAAAGCTTTCCAGGCCATAAGCGAACGCAGAGCCTTACGCAAAGAAACATTCCGGCTGGAAAAACAACTGGAAAAAAAATACAGCTATATGGGAATGGTGGGAAAAAGCCCCTATATGCTGGAAATTTTTTCTTTGATAGAAAAAACCGCCCCCTATTTTTCCACCATTCTCATAACCGGAGAAACCGGTACCGGAAAAGAGCTGGTGGCCCATGCCATTCATAAACTCAGTCCGGAATCCGGCAAGCCGCTGGTCATTTGTGACTGCGTTTCCATTCCCGAAAACCTCTTTGAATCCGAGTTGTTCGGATACTCCAAGGGGGCCTTCACGGGCGCCGACCAGAACAAGCAGGGATTGTTTGATGAAGCCGACGGCGGAATCATTTTCCTGGATGAAATCGGAGAAATCCCCCTTTCCATTCAGCCTAAACTGCTAAGAGTATTGGAAAACCATCAATTCCGGCCCCTGGGGGCCAACCAGCCAAAAAAGGTGAATGTCAAAGTGATCGCCGCCACCAACCGGGACCTTGAGGCTTGCGTTAAAAGCGGCGTCTTCAGGAAGGACCTCTATCACAGGCTTAACAAAGCCGAGCTGGTTCTCCCCCCTTTGAGGGAACGAAAGGAAGACATCACCCTTTTGTCCCGTTTTTTTGTAAAAAACCTCAGAGAAAAATTCGATAAAAAAATCAAAGGCATATCGCGGCAGGTTCAGAAATTATTCATGAAATATTCCTGGCCGGGGAACGTGCGGGAGCTGCAGAATGTGCTGGAACGGGCAGCCATGGTCACCAAAAAGAACTTCATTGATGTCGAAGATCTTCCCGCTTATCTCCGGGATTCCATCGACACCCCGCGTCATATTCCTTTCATGAACCGCTCCAATCTTTCGTCCATGGAAGAACTGGAAAAGGAATATATCCAATATATTTTGAAAATAACCCGCCATAACATGAAGCAGACCGCCGAGATATTAAAAATCTCCCGAACCACTCTTTATAACAAAACAGAAAAATACGGCATCCACTAAACTTCCCTGAATCCCTGTTCAGTGTTCCATTTTTGTACAAATTTTTTCATTTATCCACAATGTGTTTGTTTTATGTGACTTAATCTGATTTATCCGAAAATCATGTTCACTTTGTGAACATTCCTCTTTTTGTTTATTCCCAAAGCGATTCTCTTATTCTTTTTATTATCAATCACTTGCGAAATTTTTCTCCTCAGGTATCTATCTTGCATTCTATGAAGGCAGTTTCGAATTGAGGAGATCACCATGACAACTAAAATAAAGATGATATGGGCTGTTGTGACAGCATTCATTATAATGGCGGTTGTTCCTTTGCCGGCTCAAGAGACTGCCCCCCAACATTTAACAGAAGCCGCACCGCCCGCCCCCGTATTCTTCGTTTCTCAAATGACCACCACCCCTTTAACGGCATCGGTACCTTTTCCTTCCGAAGTGCTCAATACAGCCGACAGGCCCAGGCTCGTCATTCCGGCGGCCTCATTTTCATTAACCCCCCGGAAGGAGATTGTCCGAACCGATGCCTCCCTGTATTTCAAGAACCGTCTTCGAAAACACAAATGGGAAAACACCCTTTTTGACGCCACCCTGGTCGCCTATGCCGCCATGAATGCCGCCGATTATTTCTCCACCCGGGAAGCCCTTAGATACCCCGGACTGGAGGAAGGAAATCCTTTGATGAAACCGTTCGTTAAAAACGACCTGGCATTTGCGGCTGTAAAAATAGGATTAACCGTCGGCAACCACCTGCTCATGAAAAAGATATACAAGGAAAACAAAACGCTGGGCTGGATCGTAAGCCTCACCAGCAATCTGCTGCTTTCCTATGTGGTCGTCCATAATTATAATCTTATCGACCAGGCCCGCCGTTGATTTTTTTTAGTCTGAATTATTCACGGGCCGAGGTTGCCGCAGATGCGAGGCGCAAGACATGAAGCTGTGGTCTTTCACGGCGAATGTCTTGCAACAAAGTTTTATTGCGAGGCCTGCGGAGCAGGCCGTGGCAACCTTAGACGGATAAATTATAAAGAACGGAGGCGTCTAAGATCCTCACGTCGCTTCGCTCCTCAGGACCCCGCCCGAAGGGTAAAAGAATGGCGATTAAATTGAAAATATGGATAATGAAAAACGTTCAAGATTGAATTCTCTAAAAAATCATGCAAATATAAGGAAAAAAAGAAATTATGAAAACATCGCCATTTTTTTATGAATAGGTCAGGTTAGCCATGGAGACAGAAAACCTGAACAAACCCAGAGAGCAGAGAGATTTTCTTTTTTACAGTTTGAAAAACCGCGAATTCATCCCTCAGCGGTGTCCTTCCTTGGATAACCTGAAAAGGGAATACCTCCAGTACCTTCTGCGGTTGACCCGCCGTAATCATCATGAAACCGCAGCCATATTGGGGATGTCTCCGGATTCTTTAAAGGAACTCCTCAAAGAATTCGAGCTGTTGTGACACCTTTTCATTTCTCGCGGATAGCAAGCCTGCCGTAAGCCATGACAATGACTGGAGAAAGAATTTGCAAAAACATCGCAATTTTTTTATGAAATTATCATGTGTATAATACACCACGAACCATGAAAATGATCCCAATGTCATTCCCGGCGCGGAGCACTTTTGAGTCTGTCATTCCGAGGCGCGCCGTGCCTTTGAGTGTGTCATTCCGGGGCACGCAGTGCCTCGGAATCCCTGACTGCCTCGTATGGGCGGTGGGTTCCGCTTTCACCAGGCAGGAAGGGATTGCCACGGCTTGCTGGCGCAAGCCTCGCAATGACAAAGGGGCATGTCGCCCGAGGCGCGCCGTGCCTTTGAGTGTGTCATCCCGCGGTGCGAAGCACCGAGGGATCCCTGACTGCCTCGTATGGGCGGTGGGTTCCGCTTTCACCAGGCAGGAAGGGATTGCCACGGCTTGCTGGCGCAAGCCTCGCAATGACAAAGCGGCATGTCGTCCCGGGGAGCGGAGCGACCAGGGATCTGTGAGTGCTTCGGCTAATGAGTCAGAACCGGCTCATCAGAAGAAGCCGAATAAGATCCTCACGGCCTGCTTCGCAGGTCTCAGGATGACAGCGGAGCTGTCATTTTCTAAGGTATAGGTCAGGCTTGCCTGGCCTATTCACGGGCCGGGATTGCCGCAGATTTCGGTTTGCGGCGAGGAAGCCGTGGCACTCCACTGCGACGAGCCGCAAGCCGGAAGATGCGGTGAGATCCGGCCCGCCCGAAGGGTAAAAAAATTGCGATTAAAATAAAAATATGAAAATGAAAAATTTTCTATTTGAACTTTCAATAAAAATCATGTTAATTGCTGATAAAAAAGGGATTGCAAAATCATCGCAATTTTTTTATGAATAGGTCAGGACGGAGAAGCAATCCCCTTTAATGATACGAAAACCATTTTCCCCGGCAACCGTATATAACCTGGTCTGGATGATGAGCGGACCGGGATGGCCGCAGATGTGAGGCGCCGGTGACAGCACATCCCGGCGGAGCAAAAAGTACGAGCACAAAAATCAAGGAGGTGTTATGAAAAAAGCCATTCATTTCATGTGTATGGGTCTCGTCTTATGGGGAAGCTCCATTCTCCCCGCCAAGGAACAAAAAACTGATCCCAAAGCCGCCCAGGTTCTGGAAAAAATGATTGAAGCCCAAGGGGGACGCGAAGCCCTGGCCGCCATCAGGGACATGACTCTGAGCGGATCCATGGAACTGGTGCAAATGGGCTTGGAGGGAAATGTGACCATTTTCCAAAAAGAACCTGACAAAATGCGGCTGGACATAGAAATTATGGGAATGGTCATTTCTCAGGCTTACGACGGAAAAACAGCCTGGTTTCTCAACCCGCAAACAGGGGCCAATGAAGAGATGCCGGAGCAAATGGCTGCGGATATGCGGCGGCAGGCCATGGGAAATGATGCGCTATTGAATCCGCAAAAATACAATATCACCTATACCTATGAAGGAACAGACACCGTGGAAGGCCGGGAGCATCATGTGCTGAAACAGCATTATCCCGACGGATACACCGCCGCCTTTTATCTGGACAGCAAGACATTTTATCTCACCAAAACCAAGAGCATGACCATAAACCAGATGGGGATGGAAGTGGAAACAGAAAACTATCAATCGGATTTTCGTCAAGTGGACAGCATCGGTCTTGTCATGCCCTTTGCCATGACGACTTATCAGGAAAAAGAAGAATTCATGACTATGACGGTTGACGATGTGCGGTTCAATACCGGCATAGATGATTCGAAATTTAAAATGAATTAAACGGCCCCTGCCTTCAGCGTCAAGGTTGAAAAATCTTCTGCTTTCGATTATCTTTGTTTTATGATGAAAAACCCGGTTAAACTTTCGGCTTTCATCCTGCTTTTTTGGTGGGGGATCAGCTGTGCTGTCAATCCGGTCACCGGAAGAAGGGAATTGATGCTTTACTCGGAAGAAGGAGAAATCGCGCTGGGCCGGGAAACGGATCAGCAAATCCGTCAGCGGTACGGTCTATACGATGACGAAAAATTAACGGCCTATATACGAGATATTGGGATGACCATGGTGCCTCAAACCCATAGGCCCCATCTGGAGTATCACTTTTCCGTCCTGGATACGCCTGTCGCCAACGCCTTCGCCGTGCCCGGGGGATATATTTATGTCACCCGGGGCTTGTTGGCCATGATGAATTCGGAAGCTGAACTGGCCGTGGTGATCGGCCACGAATTAGGCCATGTCGCCGCCCGCCACAGCATGCGGAAAATGAGCCAGCTGATGCTGACCCAGGTCGGCCTGGTCATAGGCAGCGCCATCAGTGAAACGTTTCAAGACCTTTCCGGCCTGGCTTCGGTGGGCATCCAGCTGCTTTTTCTGAAATTCAGCCGCGATGATGAGAGGCAGGCCGACCAACTGGGGGTAGAATACGCACGCAGCGGCCGTTACAACCCCGCCAAAATGGTCGATTTTTTCATGACTCTGGAAGCAATGGGGGATTTATCAGAAGGACAAAGTCTGCCTGGATTTTTGTCCACCCATCCCATGTACGACGAAAGAATCGAAAACACCCGGGCCATGATGACATCAACGGATTCCGGCCTTCAAGTGAAAGAGGTGCCCTATCTCAAAAGGATTCAAAACCTGGTCTTCGGTCCGGATCCCCGGCAGGGATATGTAGAAAACGGAGTTTTTTATCACCCTGTGATGCGGTTTTCCTTCAGCTTCCCCGAAGACTGGACTATACAAAACACCCCCGCTCAAGTGACCTTGATTTCCAAGGACAAAAACGCCGCCGTGATTCTTCAGGCTGAAAAAAGTTCAACCGGACTGAAGGAGTTCGCGGAAAATAAATCCGCCGGCATTAAAGGCGGAAAGCTGTTGAATGAGGCCGAAATGAATATCAACGGTCTTTCCTCCCTGCAGAGGATATACCGCATCAACCAGGGAGATGAAGAGGACCTCGACGCTCGGATAACCTATATCCACAAAAACTCACTCATCTACACATTTGCAGCTCTCAGCACCGCCAAAAATTTCAATCAATATGACTTCCAATTCGGAAGGATCGTCGGTTCATTTCAAAATTTGACCGACTCCAAATATCTTCAGCGATCCCCCAGCCGGATTAAACTGGTGGAAGCAACGGGCCGGGAAACCCTGGAAACCATTTTCAGCCGTGCGGGAATGGATAAGGACATTTGGCCGCAGTTCGCGGTTATAAACGGGATGACAATAGAACAACCCCCCCAAAAAGGACGCCTGGTTAAAGTATTGCGTTGATGAACCGCCCTCAGGTTTCTATCTCATCAAGAACCCGGTGAGCCAGGCGCAGCGCTTTCAGGCCCTCCTCCCCGCTGACTTTCCGGGTTTTTTTATCTTTAAGACAGCGGAAAAAATTGTCCAGTTCTTTTTTCAAAGGCTCTTCTTTTTTGATCTTTACGGTTTTGATATCGGTCTGTCTCCCATTGAGCGGAAAAACCTTGACTTCCTGGTCTATATAATCAATGGAGTAATAAGAAGTCGGTTCGAAAATTCTTAAATTTCTGACTTTGCCCTGGTGAACGCGGCTGGCGGTCAAAGTCGCCACGCATCCGGATTTAAATTCCAACCGGGCATTGGCGATATCAAACTTTTCCGACAGCACATGAATTCCGGAAGACCGTATCGTTTCCACCTCATCTTTGATCAAGTCCAAAACAATGTCGAGATCGTGGATCATCAAATCTAAAACCACATTGGTATCCAATGAACGCGCGGAAAAGGATCCCAGCCTCTGCACTTCAATAAATTTCGGTTCGGAAATCAAATCCTTCAATGCCTCTACGGCGGGATTGAATCTTTCCAGGTGGCCGACTTGAAGAATCAAACCGTTTTTTTCAGCCAATTGCACCAGTTCTTCCGCCTGCTCCACCGTATCCGTAATGGGCTTTTCCACCAGCACCGACTTTCCGTTTTCCAGAAGCTTTTTAGTGATGGCGTGGTGTTCGGAAGTGGGTGCGGCCACAATTCCGGCTTCTATGTCATCCAGCATATCTTCCAAATGCTGATAATAAGGAACCCGGTGACGGTTGCCGATGAGCATAGCCTGCTTAAGATCAATATCCGCAACTCCTTTTAAATCCGCATTTTCGAGGTAAGAAAGAATCCGGGCATGTTGAGTTCCGAGGTATCCGACTCCAATAATACCGACTTTAACTTTGTCCATAATGCTTCCCGTCCATCATTTTTTTTGTTTTTTTGCCAGCACCGCCAAATTATGGCTGTTTGCCAATTTCAAGGCTTCTTCCTTTTGAAAAAACGGCATTCTGCCGGCTTCTATACACAACGCAGCACAGCCGGCCCCCACACAGGCTTCAACGGTATTTATTCCCACAGCCGGCAAATCAATGCGTGCATCCTGAGATGACCGGCCGGATTTCACAACCACGCTTCCGGGGCCGGCTAATTCTCCGGCTCTCTTTATGGCCCGGGTGGTTCCTTCCATCCCTTCCACCGCCACCACAGCTTTGTCTTTGACGACCAGGGTTTGTCCGATATCCAAATCCGCGATGGTGCGAACCAGCGGCCAGCCGAAGGCGATGTCGGCCGCAGCCGTCTTGTTGACCCGGACATCATTCAGCCGCCCTTCCCGGCAGAAGACCCCGGAAAGGAAAGGAAGGGGATCGATAATTTGAAACCCTTGACTGTTTAAAAATTCTATGGCCAGGGAAATCAAAGTAGCTGGTTTTCGATCCTTGCCTTTTTTTATAATGTCCATCATTGGTGAAAGGGAATCCCCTTTTTTAAAAATCCGGGTGTGTTCGATTTTTCCCGCCAAAAGCACTTTGGTTATTTGATGGTTTTTAAGAAACGCTGTTATGCCGTTGATGTCATCCAGGTCGAATTTCTGAAACACATCGGCTTTTCCCCGAAGGCTGTCCCGGGCCTCGCCGTTAACGGCAGCCACCACGCAATTCTTCCCCTGAGAATGGATACGGTCACAAATAAAAGGGGGAATTTCACCGGAACCGGCGATCATTCCCAGTTTATCTTTCATCAGCCCGGATCCCGGCCCCGGGCTCGGCCTTTTTTATGATCCCCCGTTTGGATGAGCGGACAAATGAAAGCATCTCATTCCGTTCCCATCCCTCCGGCACCAGGGTCATGAATTTTTCCATAGCCTGGGACGTATTCAACCCGGAAAAGAAAAGAAGTTTATACATGGTTTTGATATTTTTAATTTTATCCTTTGAAAAACCGTTCCGGAGCAGGCCGATCGAATTGACGCCGTAGAGAAGCGGGGGCCGGCTTCCGGCCACCCGGCAGAAAGGAACCAAATCCCGGGTCAAAACAGAGAATCCTCCCGTGAACGCGTATTTGCCGATCCGGCAAAAGGGATGCACTCCGGTATAGGATCCCACCTGGGCATAATCATCCACCGCGCAATGCCCGCCCAAAGTGGCTCCGTTAATAAAAACAACATGATCTCCCACTTGACAGTCATGGCCGATATGGGAATAAGCCATAAAATAATTATTGCTGCCGATCCGGGTCACAGCTTTGTCTTTGGGGGTTCCCCGGTGAACCGTCATAAACTCCCGAAAAATATTTCTGTCACCGATAACAACCCGGGTGGGCTCCCCTTTATAAGATAAATCCTGCGGCTCCGCCCCGATAACGGAATGGGGCCAAAACCGGTTTTCCTCGCCGATTTCGGTCACCCCGCTTATATGGACACCGCCGTCCAGACAGGTCTTTTTCCCAATAGAGACATCCGGCCCGATCACACACGCGGGACCGATGCGGACACTATAATCAAGCCGGGTTTTTTTATGAACAACAGCTGAAGGATGAATAAAAGTTCCCTTGGTCTCCATTCACAGGTCCTCATACTCCATGACCGAAGCAAGAAGTTCAGCTTCCATCACCACTTCGCCGTCCACTTCCGCCTGCCCCCGGATATGCACAAACCTGCTTTTTTGCTTGACCAGGCCGGCATTCAATTTCAGCTGGTCCCCGGGCACAACCGGACGGCGGAACCTGGCATCTTTCACTTTACTGAGAAGCACGATCTTGCTTTCAGGGTTCTCCAGTGAATGATAAAGCAGGATCCCCCCTGCCTGAGCCAGGGCTTCAATCAAAAGAACCCCCGGCATAATTTTACGCCCGGGAAAGTGTCCTTGAAAAAACGGCTCATTGGCCGTCACATTCTTCAACGCGGCCACCGACCGACCGGCTTTCAAATCCAGAACCCTGTCCACCAGCAAAAATGGATAACGGTGAGGAAGGATTTGCTGGATACGCTCTATATTTATCTCAAAGGGCTTATCCGGAGGTTGTGGAGGCATCGTATCTTTCAATCACTTCTGCTGTCAAATCCACTGTCGGCGAAACATAAATGGCCCCGCTGCCGCTGAGATCAAAAATTATATCCAGATTTTTCTCTTTTCCAATAGTTTCAATAATGGGCAAAACTTCATTCTGAATCTTCTGAAACAAACGGGCGGCCAGTTCATTCATTTGACGGTTGATATCTTCCGCGAAACGCTGCCGCTCCGTTCTTTTATTTTCCAAGTCGGATTGCAGGCTCCTTAAAGCTTCCGGAGTTAAGGTGAGCCTCTGGGTGTTCAGTTTTTTTTGCAGCTGTGCGATTTCTTCATCACGCCGGGATAATTCAGCCTGGTTTCTTTTTTCTTCTTCCTGCAGCTGAGCCATGACTTTTTCGCCTTCTTGAGATCTTTCCAGAATTTCCTGCGAATTGACCACGCCGATATTCTGAGCATATCCGGCCCCCGCCGCCACCACCAAAACACCGAACAATAGTAATAATTTTCCTGGCCATCTCTTTAACATCTCTTCCTCCTTTTTAGGATAATTTTCTTTTTTTTAAAAGGTCGTTCCTATAGCAAAACGGAACTTGAAGTTTGAATCTCCCTGCCGGGCGATCCGGTTGTTGTATGAAAAAATAAGCCTGAACGGAACTCTTAAAGCCGGGACAAATATTCTGGCTTCCAAGCCCATTGAAGTGAACATGTTTCCGAAATCGATGCTTTGGTCCCCGGCATACGCATTGCCCATATCATAAAACAGAATAGCGTAAAGAGGTCCCCCCACCGGAATGATATACTCGGCGTTTAGGACCAAAGACTTTTCACCGCCCATGTTGATCCCGTCTTCGTTGCGGGGGCCGATGGTATAAATATCATACCCGCGGATGGACCTTTCGCCCCCCAGGAAAAATCTTTCCCAAAAAGGAACCGCCGAACCCGCCAAGGGCTCAATGAACGAGTATTCAATGTGGAAACCCAAGGACGATCTCCCGATAACAGGCTGATACCGGGTCCACTCGAACCGCGGTTTTATCATACTGACATCCCCGCCCAGAATCCCGCCGGCCAACTTCAATGCCGCCAGGTACAGGCTTCCCCGGGACGGGGTCAGCGGGCTGTCAACTGTGTTGTAATGAACGGAAGGAGACAGGCTGCTGATGTTGTAAGCCCCAAAGCCGTATCCACCGAAATAATAAGGATTACGGCCGTACCCGGAGGTGCCCCCGCCATACCCGCCGTAAGGATAATAAGGATTGTAATAAGGAGTTTCACCTTCCTTATATTCATACTGGCTGATGTCCAGATATTCAAATCCATAGGTCAAGTTCGTCCGCCAGTATCCTTTAATCCGGGCGCCGAAATTAAAATTCACTCCGCGGCCCCGGCGGTTATACAGGCCGGGCAAAATCGTGGTCTGGTCATGAATATTGAAACCCAGGGTAATAGGAAGGTCCAGAAAATACGGTTCGGAAAATCCCAGGCTGTAATTCTTGATCAGCTTGCCGTATTGAAGCGACAATTCCACCTTTTCCCCGGCGCCCAGAAAGTTGACCGTGGAATAACTCAACGCCAAAAAGGTGCCGTAATATCCGCTGTACCCGGCGGTGAACTGAATGTTGTTCCGCTGCATCTCGGTTACCCGGACATTGACATTGATCTGGGTGGGATCTTCGGAGTTGGGCTGGATTTCAGGATCCCCTTCCAGCTCCACCAAACCCAGCTGGTTAACCCGCAGCAAGCTGTTTTTGAAATATTCGAAACTGAACCGGTCGCCCTCCCGGATCATCATCTCCCGGCGCATCACCTTGTCTTTGGTGTGAGTATTTCCGGTAAAATTGATGCGGTGAAGGTATGCCACTTCACCTTCATAAATATTAAAAGTCACATTGACTCTTTTATTCTTGGGGTCCAGCCTTTCCACCGGGTTGATCTGGGCATACAGGTATCCAAAATTATTGTAAAGCTCCCTCATTTCTTTGACCGCTTCTTCACGGGCTGAAGTGCTGTAAACACTCCCGGGAGTCATTTTAATCAAAGTCCGCAGGCCTTCTTTGCTGAAAAACTCATTTCCTTGGATTTCCACATCTCCCACGAAATAAAGATATCCTGCATCCACAGGAATAGTGATTTTTTTCATGGTCTGTTTTTTGAAAAAGATAGAACGCTTGGTGACATTTTCTATCCGGGGGTCACCGATATCCGCCTCCATAAAACCGTGCTCCTGCATCTTTTTTCTCAGATTTTCCAAATCTTGGGAAAGCATGTTTTGTTTAAAGGTG
>JAWODN010000122.1:0-13786 GCA_046483285.1 Candidatus Aminicenantota bacterium
GTCGTGCTCTCGGCTGTGTCCAGCCGCGAGACCTCTTCGCCCGTGTCGGGGTTGATGATTTTGAGCGTAAGCGCCTGCTTCGTCGGGATCTGTGCTTTCATGACTCTTCTTCGGTGTAGGTGATTTGAGTCTCCGTAATTCCGAAACGCTCCCCCTGTTGCCGGAGTGGCGAAACTGGCAGACGCGCTGGACTCAAAATCCAGTTCTCTTCACGGAGAGTGTGGGTTCGAATCCCACCTCCGGCATTCTTTTGATTCTGGAAGATGGGGGGGCTCCTGCGCCATGATATTGAGCCGTTTTTTTTCATATACCGGCACAAAGGAGGGGAATCAATGACCCTAGTGAATTTTATGAAATTGTATCTGGTGGCGCTTCCGGTCTTTTTCATTATCGACATGATATGGCTGGGATTGATAGCCAAGGGGTTTTACCAAAAACATTTGGGATTCCTGATGCGGCCTCAGGTGAATTGGATTCCCGCGATTTTGTTCTATTTGATTTTCATTGCCGGCATATTGATTTTTGTGGTGATCCCGGCCAAGGCGGACGGATCTGCGGTAAAGGCCGTCTGGCTGGGGCTTATCTTCGGGCTGGTCACATATGCCACCTATGACTTGACCAATTTGGCCACGGTCAAGCAATGGCCGCTGGTGGTGACAGTGGTCGATATAACCTGGGGGATGATTTTATCCGCGTCAGTCGGATTCTTGACTTATATGATTTCGAAAGCGTTGAAGTTCTGATTCATCAGGCTGATTTTGCACAGTCCACGTGTACGGTTTTGCCGTTTTTTTTCAACCGCTGTTCCTGGTTGCCGAAGGCGATAAAGCAGGCCTCACAGTATTCGATGGGATCGGTAACGGATTGATGTTCTTCTTCGATTTCAAGTTTTTCTTTTGAAAAATCTGCCCTCGTATTTTTCATTTCATTCTCCTTCCTTGACTGAAATAACCATCATTGAAAAGACAGCCCTCTGACTATAATTTCTCAGGCGCATTTTCCCCTGAATGTGAAAAACTATAGATGGATTCCGTGAACAGTTCGACCATATTTTCTTCAGATGACGCCTTAATCATCGCCGTCATGAAGTGAGGCTGCTGGGTTTTGCCGGCCAAATAGGCTAAGAGATTGAGATGAAAATCAAAATTTCGTGAGTTGTTGAGAATAAGTGAAATCAGGCAAACGGGTTTTCGGTCCACAGCGTTAAACGCAATCCCTTGGGGCGCTTTGCCCAGCACAAGGATGGTGTCTTTTATGTCATCCGCAAGAAGATGGGGAACGGCGATGCCGCTGCCCAGGCCGGAAGAGGTTTCATTTTCTCTGTGGATGATTTTTTGATAGAGAAGATCGATATCCAGATATCTGTGGGTTTGGCGGGCCTTTTTTAATAAATACAGAATGAGATCGTTTTTATTCCTGTGCTTAAGATTCGGGAAAATGAGCCCGTCCTGCAAAGAGGTCAGCATGATTTTCTCAAATCTATTTTCGATCAATAAGGAGTGAAGGGGAGAATGCCTGGGAGACGGCTGAAAATCGGGGGCATGGTTTTTACCGTACCGGAGCAATTTTCGGAATCCGTTCACGCCCAGATCATTTATCAAGTGAAACATGTCCCGGTAATCCTTGGTATTGAAACCAACCTCGGAGGCGGCGTGAATGAACCGGGTTAATGCGGGGGTTTCCTCCAGAATGTTCATGATTTCCGGATCAGGTCTTGCTATCATTTCCTGAAGAATGGATTTAGGGATTCCCAGAATCCCGGCGATGCGTTCAATACGTTCATAGGTGGGCGGCGGAAGCTGGTCTCTTTCCACCTGGCTTAAATAGGCCGGGGAGAGGTCTAACCTCCTGGCCATTTCTCTTAAACTGATTCCAGAGGTTAAGCGCAGCATTCTTAATGTTTGTCCAAACATGTTAACTATAAAGTAAACAGTAAACGCGAGTTTGTCAAGACCCGGCGGAAAATATACAATAAAAAAAACAAGGATACGCTGTTTTGCGAAACGAAATCCGGATGAAAATGAATATTGAGGAGGGGGAAATATGAATCCTTATCTGTTGAGAATAATTTTCGTGTTCATATCCGCTTTTTTGATGGGGGTGTTGATTTTCGGGATGAACTTTTCTTGGAAACAAGATGATCAGGATTTAGACCAGCGGGTTAAAAATTTTTTGGAGAGCCACAACTGGGGATGGGGTGATATGAATGTTCCGGAAGCGGATGGCCGGACGCTTCATCAGATCATTCTGGAGAACGGATACACCCGGGCTCTGGAAATCGGCACTTCCACCGGCCGTTCATCCATATGGATCGCATGGGCCCTCAGCAAAACCGGGGGAAAGCTCATCACCATTGAAATCAATGAGCAGCGGCACCGGCAAGCCCTGAAAAATTTCAAGGCGGCGGGACTTGCCGAATACATCGACGCCCGCCTCGGCGATGCCCATGAAATCGTTCCCGCTTTGGAAGGGCCTTTTGATTTTGTGTTCAGTGATGCAGACAAGGACTGGTACAAAAACTATTTGGACGCGTTACTTCCTGAATTAGAGACCGGAGGCTGTTATGTCACCCATAATGTTTCAGAGGGAAGAGGCCGGGGACGGCGGCAAAGTCAGGATTACTTGAACTACCTGCGCACCCTTCCCAACCTGAAAACCACGGTTGATGAGCGGGGGAGCGGCATGTCCATCAGTTATAAAATCAAAAAATAACCGTAAAAACAGAAAAACCTTGAACCGCCTGAAAAAAGAAAAGATAATAAACAATCGGCCCGGTTTCACATCCGTCGCTGATTAAATTGAAAGACGGCCCGGCCCGGTTCCTCCGCCAAGCGGATGGAATGTCAACGGGCGGCCACCAAAGGAGGCTTTTCATGAGAAATAAAAAAGGATTCAACGGCAGGATATTTAATGTTACGGCGGCGGTTGTTCTGGGATTGTGCCTGATTGCCCCCGCTTTGCAGGCGCAGGAAAAAATAACTCCGCCTGAAGAATACTTTGGGTTTCAGCTGGGCAGTGACCGGAATATCGCCCGCTGGGATAAGATTGTGGACTATTACCGTTTGCTGGAAAGGGAAAGCGGAAAAATAAAAGTCATGAACATGGGCCCGTCCACCATGGGCCATCCTTTCCTGGTGGTGGTCATTTCTTCTGAGGATAACCTCGCCGGCCTGGACCGGCTGCGGGAAGTGAACGCCAAAATCAGCGACCCCCGCGGAATTGCGGAAGAAGAGATTAAACCGCTGGTCCAGGAAGGCAAGGCGGTCATGTGCCAGTCCATGAGCCTTCATGCCACGGAAATCGGCGGAACCCAGATGGCTCCTGAATTGACTTATGACCTGCTGACTCGAAATGACGAAGAAACCCAGCGGATATTGGATAATGTGCTTTTTTTCATGATTCCGAGCTTCAACCCGGACGGACAGATCATGGTGACCGACTGGTACCGGGAATCCCTGGGCACGGAATATGAAGGAACAGGGCTGCCTTGGCTCTATCATAAATACTCCGGTCATGACAATAACAGGGACGGCGATTTTCTGAACTTGACCGAGTCGAAGTACGCGGCGGAAATTATGTACCGGCAATGGCTGCCTCAGGCTTATATAGATCATCACCATATGGGGAGTTACGGAGCCCGGTTGTATATTCCCCCTTACTGCGAACCTATACGGCCCTATGCCGATCCGCTCATCTGGCGTGAGCTCAGCTGGTACGGAGCTCATATGGCGTATAAACTGGAAGAACATCATAAGACCGGTATTCTTAATAACGCTCAATTCCCGGGATGGGGCCACTTCGGGTGGCATTGGATCACTCCCTTTCATAATATCGCGGGGATGCTGACCGAATCGGCAAGCGCCGGACTCGCCAGTCCCATTTATATCCATCCTGAACAGCTGCGCGGCGGCGCCCGGCAATTTCCCGAATATAAAGCCCAATCCACATTCCCGAATCCCTGGGAAGGGGGATGGTGGAGACTCCGGGACATCGTGGAGCAAAAGAAGATAGCCTCCTGGGCCATGCTGGACCTGGCCGCCAGGAATAAAGATACCGTTCTCTGGAATGCCTACCTCAAGGCCAAGCGTCAAATCGAGCGCGGGGCCGGGGGGTCACTGAAAGCCTATGTGGTGCCTGCTGACCAGCACGACCCCCTGACGGCAGTGAAGATGATCAACACCCTGATTGATTCCGGGATAGAGATCAAGAAGGCCTTCTCGGACTTTACCGTGGACGGCCGGATTTATAAGCAAGGCTCCTTTCTCGTTTCTTTGGCGCAGCCCAAAATGGGTTTGATCCGCAATCTGCTGGGCCGGACGTTTTATCCGGATAATGAATGGACCCGCGCCGATGACGGCACCCCCCTGCGCCCCTATGACCTGGCCACTCATACCATGAATGAATTCATGGGGGTCCGGGTTGATCCCGCCGGAGAACCGTCCGGCGGTGATTTCCAGGTGCTGCCCGGGAATATAAAACCGTCGGGACGGCTCGCCCCCGGAGCTGAGAGCTATGTTCTGGACGGCCGGCTCAATGACAGTTTTAAAGCGGTCAATCTTTTGCTGGATAAAGCCGGTGGTGTCAAGATACAGCGGGTTGACAGGGCGGCTCCGGGGCTGCGTCCGGGGGATTTTATTGTTTCCGGTGGAGACAAAGACGTTTTGACGGAAATTGCGGATGAGACCGGAGTGGATTTTGCGGCTTTCACCGGCATCCCGGACAGCGGTGTCCATACTGTCGAACGGATGCGGGTGGGCATGTACCAGCGGTATTGGGGCGGCAACATGGATGAAGGCTGGACCCGCTTATTGCTTGAAAAGTTTTCTTTTCCTTATGTGTCATTGATGGACGCTGAAATCAAAAAAGGAAAGCTCGGCAAAAACTATGATGTGATCATCATCCCCAGCGATTCTCCGGCCATCATCACCGGTGAGCTGACGGAACGGTACGGCCGCCGCCTGCCTCCTTATCCTTCTGAATATCAAAGCGGAATCGGCAAGGAAGGTGTGGATGCCCTTCGGGAATTTGTTGAAAACGGCGGAGTTTTGGCTGCGCTGGAAGACGCCTCGGAATTCGCCATAGAAAAATTCGGCTTGCCCATTCGCAATGCGGTCGAAGGAATCGATTCCAAGGAATTTTTCTGCCCCGGGTCGACCCTGAAGGTCGATTTCGACACCAGCCATCCGCTGGCTTATGGAATGCCTTCGCAAGGCTTGGTTCTCTTCTGGTCCAGCCCCGCCTTTGAAATCGTCCCCGGTCAGAATAATGAAAAGTATGAAGCCGTGGTCCGTTACCAGGATGAAAATATTCTCCGCAGCGGCTGGCTGATCGGCGAAGAGCATATTGTGAACCGGCCCGGGATGGTAACAGCTGAGTACGGCGAAGGGAAGGTGATTCTTTTCGGATTCAGGCCCCAGCTCCGCAGCCAAACCCATGGGACTTTTAAACTGCTGTTCAACGCTTTGATCCGCTGATGCGGCGGAGGAGGTGAAGCCTGACAAAGCGGCGTCTCCGTCTGTATAAAATCATAAAGATTATATAATAATAATAATAAGGAGCTTTGTCTTATGAGCACGCATCAATTTTCATACGCTTTAACCAACCCGCTGTCTCAACTTTTAAATAAACATCCCAATGAGTTTCAGCGGTCGGATTTATTGGAAATCATCGAAAAAAAACAGATCGAGCGGATCACCCTCCATTATGTGGCTTTGGACGGCCGTTTGAAAGAGTTGAATCTGCCGGTTCCGGACAGGCGCCGGGCTGAAGTCATTTTGGCCCAGGGGGAACGGGTGGACGGGTCCAGTTTATTTAAGGGAATGGTGGAATCGGCACTTTCAGATTTATATGTGGTTCCGGATTACAAATCGGCCTTTTTAAATCCTTTTGACCAGGAAAGTTTGAATTTTATCTGCCGGTACTTCACAAAGGAAGGCGACCGCGCGCGTTTCGCACCGGACACCATTTTGCACAATGCCTGCGGCATGTTCAAGAAAAACACCGGCCTGGATCTCCTTGCTTTGGGAGAGTTGGAATTTTATCTTATTTTTGACCGGGACCAGACTCTTTTCCCTATGGAAAGCCAAAAGGGCTACCATGAATCATCTCCATTTGTGAAAAGCGGCCGGATCTTGAAAGAGATTCTCAAGCATATCACTCAAATCACCAGTGCGGTGAAATACGCGCACAGCGAGGTCGGGTATATTGAAAAAATGGAATCGGACTTGGAAGAAATCCAGGGAAAACAAGCGGAGCAGTTGGAAGTGGAATTCCTTCCCCGGCCGGCCGAAGAAATGGCGGACGCTTTGGTGGTGGCGCGCTGGCTGATCAGGAATATCGCTTACCGGAATGGATGCTCGGTCACCTTTGCGCCTAAGCTGGAGACCGGTATCGCCGGCAATGGATATCATTTTCACCTTCAGCTGAACAAAAACGGAAAGAACATCATGCAGAAAGCGGACGGACGGCTTTCCAGGGAAGCCGAGTGTTTGGTCGGGGGGTTGTGTGAATACGCTGATTCTTTAACGGCCTTTGGAAATACGGTGGCCTCATCTTATTTTCGGCTGGTGCCGAACCAGGAAGCCCCCACCCGGATTTTCTGGAGCGGATTGAACCGGGAAGCCCTGATCCGCATTCCGCTGGCCTGGTCGGATAAACTGGACCTAGCCGGCAAAGTCAATCCCCAGGAATCCGCCCGGCTCGACAACATGGAGGACAGCAAGACCATCGAGCTCCGCAGTCCGGATGGAAGCGCTCTGGTTCATTTATTGCTGGCCGGAATCGCCATGGCTGCGGATTGGGGATTTCAAAATAAGGAAGCGTTGACGTTGGCTGAAAAACTTTATGTCAAAGGGACCAGCTGGGCGGAAAGCAAAAAAAAGAAATTCAAATCCCTTCCCGCCAGCTGTGCTGAATCAGCTGCCCTTTTGGATAAAAAGCGGCGGTTGTATGAAAGAAACAATATATTTCCGCCGGCTGTGATCGATTACATGAAAAACGTTCTTAACCAGGAACATATTGATTTTTCAGCTCTGAAGCGGCCTGATGAAATCCGCAAAATCCTCCACCGCGACATCCACCGCCATTGATCATCATCGCGGCGGCAGGCGGGCGATTAATAAACTTCCTCGCTCAGGGAATAAAAAAAATATCAAAATAAATTAAGTTTCGGTATTGATTTTCAGGAAATTTATGCTATAATGGGTTCAAATCTTATTGCGCTGGCTGGGTAAGATTTTTAAATAACCCTCCTTCATTATCCCCTTTTTGCTTATTTTCCCCATATCAAACAGCCAGCACCTTCACCTTCTTATTCTTTCAAAACCGGAAGCCCCCACAAACTCCAGCTTTTCTTTTTTTTCGATTTGGTCAAACAGCAGGTTCAGTCCGAGAGTGTCGCTGGCGATATGCCCGGCGATGACCACATTCAAATTGGCTTTTTTGGCGTTCTCGAGGTGTTTTTCTCCGATATGCATCCCCACTAAGGTGCTGACGCCGCTGGAGGAGAATTTATCATAAATATCTTCCGATCCTCCCGTTCCTCCCGTCATATCCACGAATATCCTGCCGCAGGTGCTGTTTTCCGAGCCGCTGACGATTTTGGGAGGAGTTTGAATCCGTCTTGCTCTTTGATATTCCGGAATATCTTTTATAAGCGCAATGAGGTCTTTGATTTTGCGGGGTTTTTCTTTGTCGAACAGGTCTTTTAAATAGCGGGTCACGCAGTTATCCGCCGGTGTGTGCAGGCACATCAGAGGGATTCCTAAAATCCGGGCCGCATCCACAGTGCGGTTATGGTTGGCAGGCAGAAGCCGCCGCTCCACTTCACTTATCCGCTTTTCCAGCAGCTGCTCAGCCACACTGACTGTAACGCCGTAGCGGGCCAAGAGGTCTGACTGCAGTTTCATCACATCATAGAGCTGAGCCAGAGCAAAGCCTTCGGGGTGATGGGAAATGATCAAATCGATTTTAGAGCCGGACATCTGATTGAGCTGGTGGGCTAAAAGGACTTCCGCCGTTTCCATGTCTATTCCGGTGAGAATTTTTTTAACTTCGGTTTTGGGGTCTCCGTTCAGGATGCGGGAATCCGCATAAGGATTGAATAAACGGTCTTTGTCGTAATATTCTTTATCTTCATTTTTAAGGGCCTGGTACGATTCTTTTTCTTCCTTTAAAATCCGGTTGATTTCCTTTTTCCCTCTCAGGTCGTTTTCAATGCCGGCGGCAACCGCGGATTTGTATAATTGATTCAGTATCATGGAATGTTTCTCCTTTTGATAAAATAACGTCTATGATTATGAGAAAAACAAAATAGGGGAGACGTGTCAAGGGAATTTTTTTGATAAGGGGCAGGCGGGAAAAAAAGGCGGCTGGGCCAGGGAAGGCCAGCCGCCCCTTTCATATTTATAATTTTTTGTGGCAGAACCACCAGTCGAAGCAGTTCTTTTGGTTCAATCTTTGGTTGGCTGTTTTTTCATCTTTGGGAGGGGGGATGATCACGCTGTCTTTTATCAATTCGTTATTCGGCCAGCCGGCGGGAATCGCCACACCGTGTTTCTCGGAAATCTGGAATCCTTTGATCATGCGCACAATTTCATCCATATTCCGTCCCAGTTCCTGGGGATAATACAGCATGGCTCGAATCACCCCTTTGGGATCGACGATAAAAACAGCACGGACGGTGTTGGTGCCTTTGGCGGCATGAATAAGACCTAAAATATTGGATGCGTTTCCATGGTCGGCGATAATCGGGAATTTGATTTCTTCCTTGAGATTTTCTTTGATCCATTGGACCCATTTAATATGGGAAAAAACCTGATCGATGCTGAGTCCGATCAATTCGGTATCCAATTTTTGAAATTCATCGAACCTTTTTTGAAAGGCCACGAATTCAGTGGTGCAAACAGGAGTGAAATCGGCCGGATGGGAAAAAAGAATAAACCATTTCCCTGAAAATGCCTGGGGCAAATTCATGAGGCCGTGTGTGGTTTCGACCTTCATCTCCGGGAATTTGTCTCCAATTAAGGGCATGCGGTTTTCCATTTAAACTCTCCTTTACAATTATTTTGGTCAGCTTATTACCCTGACTTGTTCAAAAAAAGCAATCCAGCCCGTGAATAAGCCGGATTATAAAAAACATCTTTAATTTTACTAAAGCAAATCTCATGTGTCAATAAATATTTTTATTTAATAATCTTTATTTACTAATGAAATGAAACACCTCACTAGCCTGGATGATGAACGGGATGGGATGGCCGCGTAAGCAAATATCATTCCGGGGGTACGCCGTGCCTTTGGGTGTGTCATTCCGCGGTGCGAAGCACCGAGGAATCCCTGGCTGCTTCGTCTGGGGGGTGGGTTTCGTTTTCAGGAGGCAGGAAGGGATTGCCACGGCTTGCTGACGCAAGCCTCGCAATGACAAGGGGTGCAGAAAGGGATTGCCACGCGGCCTTCGGCCGCTCGCAATGACAAGTGGTGTGTTATTCCGGGGGTATGCCGTGCCTTTGGGTGTGTCATTCCGCGGTGCGAAGCACCGAGGAATCCCTGGCTGCTTCGTCTGGGGGGTGGTTCCGCTTTCAGGAGGCAGAAAGGGATTGCCACGGCTTGCTGACGCAAGCCTCGCAATGACAAGGGGTGCAGGAAGGGATTGCCACGCGGCCTCCGGCCGCTCGCAATGACAAAGGGGGCATGTCTTCCCGGAGAGCGAAGCGGGGGGAAAGGAAGTGAAGAAAATGCCGAAGGGGGGACTCGAACCCCCACAGGCTTAACGCCCACATGGCCCTCAACCATGCGTGTCTGCCAATTCCACCACTTCGGCTTGCCTGTTAAGGATGTAAATTTCCGGTCAGGATTTTCCGGTTTGGGCTTCTTTTTTTTCGTTTTCCGGTTGTTTCTTTTCTGTATCCGCCTCTTTTTCTTCCGTGGTTTCCGTGGCTGCGGGCGTTTTTTCAATCGGAGGTCCCTCCTCCCTCAGCAGGGATTGCGTGCCGCGGGCGGACATAATGTATAAGCCCAGGGAAGTCAGCATGAAAAGAACCGCGCAGACGGTGGTCACTTTGGATAGAATAGACTGCCCTCCACGGGGGCCGAAAGTCGATTGGCTTCCCCCGCCTCCGAAGGCCCCAGCCAAATCAGCGGATTTTCCGGACTGAAGCAGAACTGCCGCAATCAAAATCAGACTCACCAAAACATGAATAATTGTGATAATTGTAACCATTTTTATTTTTCTCTGTATGCTTTTATCGCTTCTTTTGCGATTTCCGCGAAGGAATCAGCTTGCAATGAAGCACCACCGATCAAAGCGCCGTTTACATTCTTTTCCTTAGCGAGCGGATACGTGTTTTTCGGTTTCACCGAGCCGCCGTACAAAATTATAACACACTCTCCTGAATCTTTTCCATACTTTTCAACCAATTTTTCCCGGATGGCATTATGGACTTCCCCGGCCTGTTCAGGAGAAGCGGTGCGTCCGGTTCCTATGGCCCAAATCGGCTCATAAGCGATGATGATGTTTTTGACTTGATCAGACGTGATGTGTTCCAAGCCTTCGGAAATTTGTTTTTCAATTTTGGAAAATGCTTTACCGTTCTCTCTTTCCTCCAGGGTTTCTCCGATGCACATAACCGGCAGCAGCTGACAGGAAAGAGCAGCCTGAATTTTTTTATTAACCGAGAGGTTGGTTTCACCAAAATACTGGCGGCGTTCGGAATGCCCGACCACCACAAAACGGCAGCCGGCGTCCTTCAGCATGGGTGCGGAAATTTCGCCGGTGAAAGCACCCTCGTTTTCCCAGTGAAGGTTTTGCGCTCCCAATTGAACCCGGCTTCCCCGCAGGATATCTTTGACAGGAGATAAAGCCGTGAAGGGCGGCATCACCACGATTTCAGCATCTTCGGGGGAAATATTCCGAATTTTCTGGAGGATGGATTGAACCAATTCAACCGCTTCCGTGTTGGTTTTATGCAATTTCCAGTTTCCGGCGATGAATGGTTTTTGGTTGGTCAAAGTCATGTTCATTTCTCCGATAAGGCTTCCAGTCCGGGAAGCGTTTCGTGGGCGATCAATTCCAGGGCGGCTCCTCCTCCTGTGGAAACATGAGAAATTTTGTTGTCCATTCCGGATTTTTTTAATGCCGAAACAGAATCGCCGCCGCCGACAATGGATAAGGCTTTGGTGCCGGCTATGGCTTCTGCTGTTTTAAGGGTTCCCGTGGAAAACGGCTCAACTTCAAAAACACCCATGGGGCCGTTCCAAAATATGGTTTTGGCCCGGGAAATGATTTTGCCATACTCTTCGATTGTCTTTGGGCCGATGTCAACGCCCATTTTATCCTCCGGGATGGGCAAGCCTTTTATGACTTCAGATTCGCTGTTTTCTTCTATGGAGGCGGAAACCAAATGATCTGAGGGCAAGTGGATATTGACTTTTTTTTGCTCCGCTTTTTTTAAAATGTCAGCCGCGGTGCCGATCTTGTCTTTTTCAACCAGTGACTTTCCCGTCTTTTTCCCCTGAGCCGCAAAAAAAGTATAGGCCATGGCCCCGCCGATCAGAATATCGTCCGCCTTGTTCAAGAGGTTTTCCATGACCGGAATTTTGTCCGCGACCTTGGCGCCTCCCAAAACGGCCAGGTAAGGTTTTTGCGGGGCATGCAGAATCCGGTCGAAGTAGTCGATTTCCTGACGGAGCAAAAAGCCGGCGGCTGATTTTTTGACATGCTTGGGCACTCCGACAATGGAAGCATGCGCCCGGTGGCATGCGGCGAAGGCGTCGTTGATATAACAGTCAACGCCTGCGGCTAAACGGCGTGCGAAATCATCGTCATTGTCTTTTTCCCCCTTGTGGAAACGGAGGTTCTCCAACAGCAGAATATGTCCCGGCTTGAGGCTGGATTTCAGTTCTTCCACGTCTTCTCCGGTGCACTCCGGGGCCATTTCCACAGTTTGAGACAGCAGGCGGGATAATCTTTTGGCCACCGGTTTCAAACTGAACTCCGGGACTTTTTGGCCTTTGGGCCGTCCTAAATGGGATGCGGCGATAACCCGGGCCTTTTGTTCCAGGAGATGTTTCAATGTGGGCAGCGACGCTGCAATGCGGGTGTCATCCGTAATTTCACCCTTCTTATTCATGGGAACATTGAAGTCCACCCGCACGAAGATCAGCTTTTCCGTCACATTCATATCTTTGAAAAATAACATGATGACTACTTCAGAATGAATTTGCAAAGATCTTTAAGCCGGCAGGAATATCCCCATTCATTATCATACCAGGCCAGAACTTTTATCAAACTTCCGGTTTTCCTGGTGAATAAGCCGTCCACGATGGAAGAATGAGGATCCATCATGAAATCAACGGAAACCAGAGGTTTTTCGGTGTAGTCCATGATTCCTTTCAGGGGACCCTGGGCGGCTTCACGAAGGGCCTGATTGACGTCATCCGCGCCGGCATCCCGGCTGAGCTGTGCGACCAAATCAACCACGGAAACATTTGCTGTGGGAACCCGAATCGCGATGCCGTCGATTTTGCCGTTCAGTTCAGGCATCACCAGGCCGACGGCTTTGGCGGCTCCGGTGGTGGTCGGAATTTGAGAAACAGCGGCCGCGCGCGCCCGGCGCAAATCTTTATGCGGAGAGTCCAAAAGTCTTTGATCTGCGGTATAAGCGTGGATGGTGGTCATAAAGGCCTGCTCAATGCCGAAATTGTCATGAATGACCTTGGTGGGGGGGGCCAGGCAGTTGGTGGTGCAGGAGGCGTTGGAAATGATATGGTGTTTGTCCGGAGCATAGGTGTCTTCGTTGACCCCTAAAACAAGGGTGATGTCAGGTTCCACCGCCGGGGCCGAAATGATCACTTTTTTCGCTCCGCCGCTTTCAATGTGCTTGAGGGCGTCATTCCGTTTCCGGAAGAGACCGGTCGCTTCAATCACAACCGAGACCCCATAATCCTCCCAGGGAAGCTGCGCGGGATCTTTTTCTGCGAACACCTTTATTTTTTTGCCGTCGACACTAATAGTTCCGTCTCCGGCTTGGACATCAGCGTCCAGCCGGCCTAACAGGGAATCGTATTCCAGAAGATGGGCGAGGGTTTCAGCGTCAGTGATGTCATTGACCGCCGCGATATCCAAATCATGGTCTTGAAGAGAAGCCCGGAAAAAATTTCTTCCGATTCGGCCGAATCCATTAATTCCGATTTTTATACTCATATATGATCTCCTATACTGTAAATATATATTTTTTAAATAACATAAAAGCAGGGCTCAATCAAGAAAAACAATGCCGGAAGTTCTCCTGATGTTTTTAGCCTGACCTATTACTTAGAAAATGACAGCTCCGCTGTCATCCTGAGGCCTGCGAAGCAGGCCGTGAGGATCTTATTCGGCTTCGTCTGATGAGCCGGTTCCGACTCATTAGCCGAGGCACTCTAAGATTCCCGTCGCTTCGCTCTCCGGGACGACATGCCGCTTTGTCATTGCGAGGCTTGCGTCAGCAAGCCGTGGCAATCCCTTCCTGCCCCCTTGTCATTGCGAGGCTTGCGTCAGCAAGCCGTGGCAATCCCTTCCTGCCTCGTGAAAGCGGAACCACCCCCAAGACGAAGCAGTCAGGGATCCCTCGGTGCTTCGCACCGCGGGATGACACACTCAAAGGCACTGCGTGCCTCGGAATGACAGACTCAAAAGTGCTCCGGTCCGGGAATGACATTGGGATCATTTTCATGGTTCGCGGTGTGTTATACTCATGATGAATTCATAAAAAAATTGCGATGTTTTTGCAATCTCTTTTTTATCAGCGAT
>JAWODN010000036.1:0-33791 GCA_046483285.1 Candidatus Aminicenantota bacterium
GGACGCGCAACTTTCCGTGGGCGAAAGCATGAGACCTTGTCCGAGAGCCGGATGCGGGAAATCCGCACGTCCGGTTCGACGAGCGGGATGTGGAGACGGAGCATGGAAGGACTATTGAGACACCACCGGACGAAAGGGGTGGCAACGGTTAGGTCCTCCCTAAACCACCGCGCCACATCTCGACTCTACTAAAAAAATGGCGATGTTTTTTCATAATTTCTTTTTTTCCTTATATTTGCATGATTTTTTTGAGAATTCAATCTTGAGCGTTTTTCATTATCCATATTTTCAATTTATTCGCCATTTTTTTACCCTCCGGGCGGGCCGGATCTCACCGCATCTGCCGGGTTGCGGCTCGTCGCAGTGAAGTGCCACGGCTTCCTCGCCGCAACTCCGACATTTGCGGCAATCCCGGCCCGTGAATAATCCAGGTTAGAAAATGACAGTTCCGCTGTCATCCTGAGGCCTGCGAAGCAGGCCGTGAGGATTTTAAATGCCTGGTGTGATGCCGTTACGGCATATCGGCAGGGAAATAGGCGGGGAGTTCTGAACTCAAGACTCTCGTTTCGAGAAAACAGCAGAAACTGGATATTCCTTTGATTGCCGGCAAAATCGGGAAATGATTCTCACACTTCGATCTCTATAGAGCCGCCTCTGGATTGAGCGGGGTGTTCGTGCAGATCTTGGGGCCAGTTTTCGGAAAAATCAATGACCGATTTTTGTTCTTTGTCTGTGTCTCTATTCGTGATGGTGAGGGTCAAGGTCTCCTCTTTTTCAAACCCCTCTGCTTGCAAAAGCTCTTTTAAATCATGAAGGGAAAAGACGCCTTCAATGGTGTCCGCTTTGAATTTATAATCCGGGAACATGCCTTTGAGTTTCAGTTTTGCGAATTCTTTTCCGTTCTTTTGCCTGATAAAATCGATGACATATTCTAATTTATTCATGTTCACCTCTTATTTTTTATCATTATTCTCAATCTGTTTTCTAATGTCAACAAGAAGCGAAAGCGGCACGGCAAAGAGGTGATTTCGGCCCGCTCATCATCCAGGATATCCAAGCCGGCCAATGAAAAGTGGAAAGTTATGAGGGATTTGTGGTATGCATGAAAGAGAGTGCCGGATAATTTTTCTATCCGGTCTGGTTGCCGTGGTGAGAACTGATCTGCATGAAATATGCTGAAGCGATGAAAAGGAGAGAATAAAATGAAGAAATGGGGGATGATTTGCGCCTTTATCCTTTTGTTATGGGGAGCCGCAGGATATTCCGGTCAGGCGCAAGACGTGACTGCCCGGGATATCGTCGAAAAACTGGATGAATTATACCGCAGTGATTCCAGTAAAGCCTTGATGGAGATGGAGATCGTCACCCCTCATTGGCAGCGGACTTTGAAGATGCGTATCTGGAGTGAAGGCATGGATAAAACCTTCATCCGGATTCTGGAGCCGAAAAAAGAGAGAGGCGTGGGCACCCTCCGGATTGAAAATGAAATGTGGAATTATCTTCCGAAGACCGATAAAGTCATCAAAATCCCCCCTTCCATGATGATGAGTTCCTGGATGGGTTCGGATTTTTCGAATAATGATCTGGTCCGGGAATACACATTTGTTGAAGATTATGATTTTGAAATGACGGAAATTGAAAATCCTGAACCCGGCCTGTTGTACCTGAAATGCATCCCCCATGAAGGCCTTCCGATTGTATGGGGTCATATCATTTTGGCGGTCCGCAGTGAAGATTATATGCCGGTTTGGGAGAAATATTTTGATGAAAAAGGAAAACCGGCCCGGGAGATGATCTACCGGGACATCAAAACCTTTGATGACCGGACGATTCCTTCGGTTATGGAATTGATTCCAGCGTCAAAAGAGGGCCATAAAACAATTATCCGCTACATAGAAGCGGAATTCGATATTCAAATCGACGAATCGGTGTTTACGCTGAGAAATCTGCGTTCGGGGATCTGAAATGATGATGCTGAAAATGGCTTTCCGCAATATATTCCGCCATAAACGCCGCACACTTTTTACAGGGTTGAACATGTTCGGCGGTTTTGTGATGGCCGCGGTTTTTATCGGTTTTGCGGACGGGACATACAACCATATCATTGACGGATTCACCCGGAATAATTATGGGCACATTCAGATACATGCGGAAAATTATCTGGATAGGCCGTCCTTGTATAAAACCATAGATGATCCGGCTGTGGTCAAGGAAGCGCTCTCCGGTCTCGAGCATATGGATTCCTGGGCGCCTCGGGTCTATTCTTCGGGATTGGGTTCGCTGGGAGAGAAAAGCAGCGGCATTCAGATCACCGGGGTCGATCCGGTCCGGGAAGAGGAAACCACTCATTTCAGCCGGAAAATCATTCAGGGAGAGGGGCTGTCGCCTCAGCCTGAAAAAAAAGCCTTGCTGGGAAAAGGCCTGGCGGAAGTCCTGAACGCCGAAAGGGGGAGTGAAGTGGTGGTCATTTCCCAGGCGGCGGATGGTTCGATAGCCAATGACCTTTATCAGGTTGCCGGTATGCTGGATTTGGGAGATGAAGCTTCCAACCGCACGGCTTTTTACATGCATATTCAAGATGCTCAGGAGCTCTTTGTTTTGGGAGAAAGAATCCATGAGATTGCGGTCACCGTGGATGATTTAGGCCGGGTGAGGCCAGCAAACCGCTTATTGGAAAAGCGGCTGGAAGGGACGGGACTGGATCCGGCTCCTTGGCAGGAATTTGCCCGGTCTTTCTATGTGGCCATGAAAGCGGATATGCAGGGGATGTGGATCATGCTGGTGGTGATCATCTTGGTTGTCGCCATCGGAGTGCTGAATACCGTGCTGATGTCGGTCCTGGAGCGGCGGAGAGAGTATGGAGTGCTGAAAGCGGTGGGGACCAAACCCCATCAAATCGTCAAACTGGTGCTGGCTGAAGTGAATATTCTGGCCGTATTTTCCATAATTTTCGGAGCGGGAATCGGACTTTTGGTGAATTGGATCTTGTCTCAGTACGGCTTTAGTCTCAGCCAGCCGATCAGTTGGGGAGGGATGGATATACAATCCATGAAGGCGGAAATCAATGTTCGCAGTTTTGTTATTCCCGCCGTCACCGTCCTGCTCTCAGCGACCATAGTCAGCATTGTTCCGGCCCTGAAAGCCGCCCGGACGGAAGCCGCGCGGATCATGAGGATGCACTGAGGAGGAGGGATGTGGTTTTATATCAAATTAGCCTGGCGCAATGTCTTCCGGAATAAACGCCGTACTGTCATCGCAAGCACCGCCATCGGCATCGGGCTGGCCTCGCTGATTTTTGTGGACGGTCTTATAATCGGCATGAAAGATTCCATGATCCGCTCGGCCACCGGTTCTTTCTTAGGCGAAGCGCAAATCCATGCGGAAGATTACCGGCAGACGCGTGAAGTGGAAAAGACCATTCATCAGCCCGGTGAAGTTCAAGGCGAATTGCAGCAGGCACGGGAGGTGGAAAATTTCACTCCCCGGGTGATGAGCTATGCGATGATCACCTCCGCCGCCAATGTCCGGTCGGTTCAAATGGTGGGAGTTGAACCTGAGCGCGAGAGCGGCGTCTCTAAAATAGACGACGCTGTCCAAGAAGGAACTTTTTTCGGAGAAGACAACCCCCGGGACGTTTTGATTGGAAGCGAATTGGCTGAAATTCTTGAAGTCAGTCTGGGAGACAGGGTTGTCATCACCGTCTCCCAGGCTGAAAGCGGGGACTTGTCCCAGGAAATGTTCCGGATATCGGGAACATTTCATTTCAATGCGCAGGAGATGGATAAAGGCATGATCTTTGTCCGGCTGGGCAAAGCTCAGGAAATGCTCAATCTTGGTGACGGAATCCATGAAATCGCCGTCCAATTTCATAATATTCAGGATTCCATGGATCCGGAACTCCCTTTTTGGGAACGGTTTTCCCGCCGGGGAAACGAAGCCGCAAGCTGGACCGAGCTTTTGCCTCAATTGAAAGCCGTTTTTGAAATGACCGCCATCAGCCGTTGGGTGATGTTTGTTCTTATTGCTTCGGTGGTGGTTTTCGGTATTATCAATACCCTCTTTATGTCCCTGTATGAACGGTTGTTTGAATTCGGTGTGCTGAGGGCGGTCGGAACCCGGTCCGGCGGTGTGCTTCGCCTGATGATACTGGAAGCCGGCGCTTTGGGAATTATCAGCGCCGGTATCGGCATCGTCCTGGGCTTGATTGTCACCGCTGTCCTGGCCCATACCGGCATTGATTACCGGGGTATAGAATTCGCCGGCTCCACTATTCATGAGCTGATTTATCCGGTATTGAATGTGCATCAATTCATTTTTTATCCCTTGGGGGTGATTGCGTTCACCGCCCTGGTTGGAGTGTATCCGGCATTCACCGCGGCCCGGATGTCCATCACGGAGGCCATGCGGAGGAGTTTATGAAAGAGAAAAACCATGACTGAGAAAAAAGATCTGATCATCAAAGCGGAAGCTGTGGAAAAAACCTATCATGACAATGGAGTGGATGTGCGGGCGGTCCGGGGCATAGACCTGGAAGTGGAAGGGGGGGAATTTTCCGCCGTGGTCGGTCCTTCCGGTTCCGGCAAAACCACTTTGTTCAATGTGATATCCGGATTGGACAGCCCGACTTCCGGAAAAGTCATGCTGGGCGGTCAGCTGATCTCGGAAATGGCAGGGAAAAATCTGTCTGATTTCCGGCGTGATCATATCGGATTCATATTCCAGGCCTATAATCTGATTCCGGTTCTGACAGTGGAAGAAAATGTGGAATACATCATGCTGCTGCAGGGAGTGTCCAAAGAGGAGCGCCGCCATCGGGTGGCGGAGATGCTGGAGGATGTGGGGCTCCAGGGCATGGAAGACCGCTTCCCCCCCAAATTATCCGGAGGACAGCAGCAGAGGGTCGCCATCGCCCGTGCCATGGTCTCCCGCCCTTCTCTGGTGCTTGCGGATGAGCCGACCGCCAACCTGGATTCCCAAACAGGCTCGGACTTACTGGATATGATGGCGGAATTGAATAAAAAAACAGGGATGACCTTTCTTTTCTCCACCCATGACCGCATGGTCATGCGAAAGGCCCGGAGGATCATCACCCTGAAGGACGGCCGGGTGGCAGAGGATGAGACCAAAAAAAGCCAATGAAGAAAATTCAATCCTGGGTTTTTGCCGCAGCGGCTTTTTTGCTTTTATGCCCTTTGTTGAAGGCCGGGACCCTTCAGGTCAGCGGTTACCTTAAAAATTTTTCTGTCTTTTTTTCTATGCCCGAGCTGTTGGTTGGGGAGGACGGCTTGTCGTCAGCCGGCATGGGGGCTGTCACCAACCGGTTCCGGATGCGGGTGTCCGCTGAGCTATGGGATGATGTGGAATTCAGCCTGGCATATGACCTTTCGTCCCGGGTTCAGGACCCGGCGTTGTTTCAGGAGACCCTGTTCTTTCCCGGCACGGTGTCACCCGGCTACCGGGTGGCGGATTTTCGTGACCGGATATATCCTTCCCCCGGGAAGCCGGCCGGCAGCTTCGGCTTATTCCATAATTTGGACCGCCTGGTGATGATGAAGCGTTTCTCCCGGGCGGATCTTTATGTGGGGCGTCAGGCGGTGGCGTGGGGGAGTGCGCGAATCATTAATCCCACAGATATTATTGCTCCCTTTTCATTCAATCAGCTGGATACGGAGGACAGACGGGGAGTGGATGCGGTGCGGGTGCGGATTCCATTGGGAATGATGGATGAACTCGACTTGGGAGTTGTGGCCGGCGAGGATTTTAAAATGGAGACCAGCGCCGCCTTTTTGCGCTGGAAATTCTATGTCTGGAAAACAGATATTTCCCTGCTTTCCCTGGCTTTCCGCCGGCACTTGATGATGGGATTCAATCTGGCCCGGGCTCTGGGAGGAGCGGGGGTATGGTATGAAGCGGCCCTGGTTTTTCCGCAGGTTTTCAAAAAGGATCCGGTTATGGAAGAAGACCGTTATTTCAGGATGTCCGCCGGTTTGGATTATAATTTCACTTCCCGGCTGTATGGATTTGCGGAATATCATTTCTGTTCCGCAGGCTCCAATCAGCCGGAAAGGTATTTCGACCTGTTTTCTTCCTCCGCGTTTCAAGACGGCGCTGTCTATCTTTTGGGAAAACACTATATCGGCGCCGGGGCCACCTATCAGGTCACTCCGCTGCTGCCGGCCTCGGTTTTGCTGCTGTGCAATGCCGGAGACCCATCCCTCATAGTGGCGCCTCAATTGGAGTATAATATCGCTCCAGATATTTATCTTTCGGCGGGGGGCTACCTGGGTTTCGGCTCCGGAGCTGCGTCTGCGGCGGTCACTGAGCAGCGGGAGACCGTCATGATGCAGTCAGAATTCGGAAGTTATCCCGATATGGTTTTCACATCCTTCCGCATTTATTTTTAAACCACAAAGCCCGGAAGATGCGGAGAGATCCGCCCCGCCCCACCATCGCCATTTTTTTATGAATTCATCATGAGTATAATACACCGCGAACCATGAAAATGATCCCAATGTCATTCCCGGAGCGGAGCACTTTTAAGTCTGTCATTCCGGGGCACGCCGTGTCTTTGAGTGTGTCATCCCGCGGTGCGAAGCACCGAGGGATCCCTTATAAGATCCTCACGGCCTGCTTCGCAGGCCTCAGGATGACAGCGGAGCTGTCATTTTCTAAGGTATAGATCAGACCAGACAGACCAGATAGACCAGACAGACCAGATAAACCAGATAGATGAAATGGACTGTTTTTGTTATTTTCGAACCACGGGTCAGACCGGTGGCGGGATGAGTGAGCCATTCGTTCCGGGTTTCATATGGGGAGGGCGGATTATTGAACAGCCCGGCTCATTATGATACGATGAGAGACAAAAAAAAAGAGACCATAGAGTGAAATGATCTGCAGGCCTATTTGGAAATATGTGTGTATGCCTGTCTTTCTTTTTTTTTGTTTTCATTCTCTTGCCGCCGCTGACTCGTCCCGAAAAACCGGCCATTTCGTAATTGATCAGTGGACCACAAAACACGGCCTTCCTCAAAACTCCGTCAATCAAATCATTCAAACAAGGGACAGTTATATCTGGCTGGCCACTAATGAGGGGCTGGTCCGTTTCGACGGCGTCCGGTTCACTGTTTTTAATTCCATCAATTCTCCGGGGATGGAGACCGACCGGCTTATCGACTTGGTGGAGGACCGGGAAGGAGGGCTTTGGATCGGAACGGAGAGCGGCGGCTTGATCAGCTATAACGATGGTGTTTTTCAAACTTTCACCACAAAGGACGGACTTTCCGGAGATACCATCGTGGCTCTTTTCGTGGACAGCGGCAACACGTTGTGGGTCGTAACTCAGAACGGGATGAACCGTCTTCGCCCCGGCGGAAAGATTTCTCCTTTCCCCGGATCGGAAGCGGAATCCTTTCCTCTCATCTTGGTGGTGGGAGAAGACCGAAACGGTGTCATCTGGATGATCACCAGGGATCAGAGGATATTGCGGCTTGAGGAGGACCAGCCGGTTTATTTTTCATCGGAAAGCGGCGCTCCGGAAATCCAGGGCTACTTCATTGAACCCGACAGCCGGGGGAATCTCTGGATGGGGTCGTCGGAAAGCCTTGTTCGTTATACCGGCGGCCGGTTCACCGTTAAATCCATGGGTCCGTATGTTGTGAAAGCGTTCGAAGAAAGCCGGGACGGCGGCATCTGGATCGGATTAAGGGAAGGGGGAGGCGGTCTTTACCGGCTGGAAGCGGATGAGCTGATTAATGTTCCTCTGGGAGAGGAAGAAAAGGATTACGCCGTTTTGAGCCTGATGGAGGATCATGAAGGGAGCTTGTGGATCGGCACTATGGCCAACGGCTTGCTGCGGTTGAAGCGGAGCCGCTTCACCGTCATAACTGAAGAGGACGGACTGGCTAATAACATTTCCCTGGCTGTGCACGAAGACAGCCAAGGGGGGCTATGGGCCGGGACCAACGGCGGCGGATTCACCCATATCCTGGACGGCCGCTTTTCCACATATACCGAAAACGATATCCCCCATATCCGCTATGTCTGGTCGCTGCTGACCGGTTCCGAAGGTGATCTCTGGGTCGGCACTCACGGCGCCGGCCTTTACCACGGAAAAGACGGGCATTTTGAGCTTCTGAGTGAGGAGAACGGCCTGGCCGGAAATTTTATCAGAGCTCTCTATGAAGACAGCCGGAAAAGAATGTGGGTGGGCACCCTCGGCAACGGCGTCAGTGTTATTGAAGGGAAGAAGATAATCAGCTACACCAAGGACATGGGGTTAGGCGGAGATTCGGTGATATGGATTCTCGAAGACCGGACAGGAGATATCTGGTTTGCTGTTTACGGCGGCGGACTGACCCGGCTTAGGAACGGAAGGCTGCGGAACTTTGCGTTGGAAGAGGGATTGACCAATCTTTTTGTCAGATGCCTGTATGAGGATATGGAGGGAAACCTGTGGATCGGGACCTATGGGGGCGGGCTTTTTCACTTTAAAAACGGCCGGTTCACCTCCATCGACAGGAGCCGGGGACTTTATGATAACGTGGTCTCCTGCATCATTGAGGATGATGCAGGAGATTTCTGGATGACCTCCAATAAGGGAATTTTCCGTGCCGCCCGAAAGGATCTGTTGGAGCTGGTGAAGGGAGAAAGGACTTCCATCACCTGCACCCATTATGATGAATCTGACGGGATGGCCAATGCCGAGTGCAACGGAGGTTTCCAGCCGGCCGGGTGGAAAATGAGGGACGGCCGCATTATTTTTCCTACAATCAAGGGGGCGGTCATTCTCAATCCTGATGACATCCCTATAAACCGGAATCCTCCGCCTATGCACGTCGAGCAGGTTCTGGGTGACGGACACGCCTACGGTATATCTTCACCCCTGGTTTTCCCCCGGGGGACCAAAAGATTTGAATTCAGATACACCGCCCTGAGTTTTCTCGACCCTTCCAAAATGGAATTCCGCTATAAACTGGAAGGGTATGACAAAAGCTGGGTGACCGCCGGTGATCGCAGAACCGCCCATTACACCAATCTCCCCCCGGGGAAATACACTTTTCGCATGATGGCCTGCAACAACGACAAGATCTGGAACGAAGAGGGGGCGGCCGTGGTCTTCAAATTGCAGCCCCGTTTTACCCAAACGGCTTTGTTTTATGTATTGCTGGGAGCCGGACTGTTTTTGTCGGGTATCGGCCTCAATTCACTGCGGCTGCGGGGGTTGCGCAACCGCAAGATCGAACTGGAAAGGCTTGTGACGGAACGGACGGAGGAATTGGATGCAAAAAACAAGGACCTTAGACACGAGGTGGCCGAGCGAACAAAAGCGGAGAACGATAAGGCGGTTCTGCTGAAGGAAATCCATCACCGGGTCAAGAACAATTTGACCATGATTTCCAGCCTCCTCAATCTTCAATGCTCATCCATTCAGGATGATTTCTCCCGGAACCAGTTGAAAAAAAGCCAGGACCGCATCCGGACTATTGCTCGTCTCCATGACCGGCTGTATTGCAGTAAAGATCTGAAATCCGTTGATTTTGCCGATTATATCCGGGATATCGTTAATCATCTGGGAGAGATCGGTTCGGCCGGGGAGAGGAACATCCGTATCGAGACAATAATCCCGAAGGTTCACTTTTCCGTAAAGACTGCGGTCACATTGGCTTTGATCATCAACGAGCTGGTGGGAAATGCCCTGGAACACGCTTTCTGGGATCAGGCGGGGGGCCTGGTGACAATCTCCCTTCGGAAGGAGACGGACGATCATGTCCTTGAAGTCTCGGACGACGGCCGGGGGCTGGCTGAAAATATAGAGCTGACCCAAATGGAGTCCCTGGGGTTTCAGTTGGTGTCTATTTTTGCGGAGCAGGTGGGAGGACACCTTCATATCGAAAAAGACAAAGGCACCCGTTTCATAATTCGTTTTTCCCGAACTTAGACATGAAAAGTTGCTCGTGACGGCCGCTCCTTACCGGGCCCATGAGAAAACGCCGGCGGAATGGAATAAAACCACGGCGTTAAAGGCGACATGGATTGTAAAATTATCTGAGTGAAAAGAAATGATCATCATCACGGACAACACCGGGTATGCGGAGAAACTTTTCAAGATTCAAAACAATTGGAACTCCATTATAACATCTGATTTAGAAGGGGATCTCCCGGTTTTAGCCGGACGGATTTTCACTGACTCGGAACGTTCCATCTTCGCATCTGCTGAAAAAAAAGAGTGGACTCACGCGTTTGTGGCAGACCATGCTCCCTTTTCTCATTTTGACTTGTTGATTCGCCTCATTCGAGAGGGCCGTGCCTTGCCCGATGGCCTGCTCTGCCTGGCCAAATCGGGACGGAAGTTTCATGGTCTCAAGGGGCGTCCTTGGCAGGCCCCGGAAGGAAATCTCCACCTCACCCTGCTGCGTACACCCCATAAAAGAGTCCCTAATTTCCATACGGGGTTTCAAATTCTGGCCGCTGTCTCTCTCATTGAGAGTATAGACAGGCTCAAGGGATTTGAAAACCGGGCTCAAATCAAATGGGTGAATGACATCTGGATTCACGGCCGTAAAGCGGCGGGCTTTTTGGCGCATACCATGAGCATCGAAGAAATGGTTTCCGCCGTAATAATCGGAATCGGCTTGAATGTCGAAAAAAATCCTGACCTGCCGCCTGATGACAATGTTTACGGGGCGGCATGCTTGACGGATTTCGCTTCGGATCCATCCACCTGCCGGATCGATCGCATCCTGGCCCTCCTTCTCCAGAGGCTTTCCGCCAACTATGAGCTTCTTCTTTCAGGAAATTACGGCCGGCTTCTCAATATCTACAGGAAACGTTCTCTGGTGATAGGCCGGTGGGTCCGGGTTTTTGAAGATATTCCGGAAGAAAAGTCCGAAGAGATTGCTTCCGGCAGAGTGGAAAGTATTGGTGATTTTTTGGAGCTGAACATCAAGGGAAATCCAAAGCCGGTCACACGGGGGCGTCTGAAAATAATCGACTGAATCTTTCTTGACAAGCCGGCTCGTTCCTTTTACACTAAAACACATTTAACGGGAAAGTAAGTTATGACAATCATTTTGAGATATCAAAATGCGAATTTGACAGGGGATTTTAAACATGGAATCAACATCACTGCTTAATATCAGTTTGCTTGCTTTTGCAATGGTTTTCCTTATCCTGGCGGTTTTATCTCTGTTGATGAGGCTGGTTATTGTTGTTTTTCCTGAAAAAAAGACTCGAATTGATGCGGCGACAATGGCAGCCTTAACCGCAGCTTTGAACAATATCTTCCCCGGAATGAAAATCACCGAGGTTGAGGAGGAAAAATGATATTCACTAAAAAAGAGAAAACGATTCGGGTTATGTTTATGCCTTTTCGGGATGGCCTTCAAAGTTCTTTTGGGGGCAAGGTTCGCTTGAAGGATATTCTTCCGGCCATGCAGGCTTCGGCCGAAGCGGGGATCAGGCATTTCGAATTCGGCGGCGGAGCACGTTACCAGGCTCCTTATTTTTATCTCGGGGAGGATCCCTTTGAGGATATGAAGAGCATGCGGGAAACGGTGGGACCGGATGTCGATCTTCAAATTTTGACCCGGTCGGTCTCAGGAGTGACTTTGACCACGCAGTCCATTGAAGGGCTCGAACTTCAAGCTGAATTGATGAAAGAATTCGGAACGACATGGGACCGGAATTTCGATTACATGAATGATGTCCGAAACCTGATCAATACCGGAAAACCCATTGTCAAAGCCGGGATGCATCATCAAGTTTGTATCGCCTTAATGGGCCTCCCTTTTCATTCTGACAAGGTGCATACGGCGGATTTTTATGTAGATATTGGAAGGAAACTTCTCGAAAGCGATCTCCACATTGACAGCATTTGCCTCAAGGACGCGTCGGGAACCACAGATCCCAAAACCGTTTATGATACCGCAGTCGGGCTCAAAAAAATTATGCCGCCTGAGATGTACTTATGGATGCATACCCATGATACGGCCAGCACGGCTGTTGCTTGTTATATGGCGGCCGTCGCAGGGGGCGCAGACGGGGTCGATCTTTCCGTGCGTCCTCTGGCCAGCGGCACGGTCCAGCCGGATGTCCGCTCCATGGCTCATGCGTTGAAAGGGACTGGATACACATTAGACATCGATCCGGACAAGATGCCCGAGATCGAGAATATGCTCAGTGAATTGATGAAAGACTATGCCTTCAATCCGGCCACAACCACCCCCGATCCAAGAGTTCTGGGATTTCCTATGCCCGGGGGAGCTATCGGACCCAATGTTCATATGATGGAAAAGGCGGGGATTTTGGACAGATATGGAGATGTGCTGGCTGAGTTTCCCGTCGTGGTCCAAGCCGGCGGGGCATGGACAAGTGTCACCCCGGGAAGCCAGCAGTATTGGCTGCAGGCATTCAACAATGTTCTTTACGGCCGGTGGGAAAAAATAGATCCGGGGTTCGGACGAGCCGTTCTGGGGTATTTTGGAAAGACCCCCATGCCCCCGGATCCCGATGTGGTAAAAAAAGCTTCAGAACAGTTGGAGCTGCCTGTTTTTGAAGGAGACCCTCTCGAAGCCGCTCCCAAGAATATTGAGCCCGCCCGTAAAGCTTTGGAAGAAAGAAACCTTCCTGTTTCCGATAAAAACATCTTTCTGGTTATGGCCGCCATGGTCCCGGGAAAAAAGATGGAGCTCAATGAAGGAATCCGGCTTCTCTCCGGAAAACCCCGTATCGATATCCCCCTCAAGAAAAAAGAAGAGCCCAAAGCCGCCGCTCCGCCTGAAGCCGCCAGCCCGCCAGCCGCCGGCGCCCCGGGCCCTGTGACTTCCCGCTGTACGGTCACGGAAAATGATGTTTCCCGGGTGTTCACGGTCACCGTAGAACCGGTAGGCTCCGCCGGCGCACAGCCCTCATCTGCTCCTCAGGCCGCGGAAGCCGGGAAAAAAGAAACGCCGTCCGGGACTGCGGTGCATTCGACGTTTACGGGTACCGTGGAAGTCACGGACATTAAAGTCGAAGTGGGGGGTCCGGTCAAAAAAGGCCAGGCCGTCGCAGAGGTCGAGGCGATGAAGGCCCAGCATGATATCAAAAGCCCTTGTGATGGCAAAGTCTCCGCCATCCATGTTTCCATCGGAGACGAAATCGATTCATCCAAACCGATTCTGACCATCGCTGAGTAAATAAACCCATGGACGCTTTAAACAAACTTCTCGAACAATCCGGTTTCGCCAACCTCACCTGGGGAAACTGGGTTATGTTTTTGGTGGGCGGTGTTTTGATTTATTTAGCCATCACCAAAAAATATGAACCGTTTCTCCTGATCCCGATCGGGTTCGGAACCATTCTGGCCAATTTGCCGCTGGCTGATATGGGTTCTTATGGGGAGGGCATCATCGCGTTGATCTATAACCAAGGGATTAGAACCGAACTTCTTCCGCCCCTCATTTTTCTCGGCGTGGGTGTCTTGACGGACTTTCGGCCTCTCCTGGGCCGGCCTCTGACTTTTTTGCTTGGAGCCGCGGCCCAACTTGGGATTTTCACAGCAGCCATCGGCGCGGCCTATATTCTCGGATTCGATTTCAAGGAGGCGGCCTCCATCGGGATTATAGGCGGAGCTGACGGCCCTACATCGATTTTTCTGGCCAGTCAATTGGCCCCCCATCTCCTGGGCCCCATCGCAGTGGCCGCCTACAGCTATATGTCTCTTGTCCCCGTTATTCAACCTCCCATCATACGCATGCTGACGTCCAAAAAAGAAAGAGTGATCGATATGCCTCAGGCTATCCCCGTTTCCCAGACCGCGGTTATCCTTTTTCCCATAGTCACCGGGGTCGTCGCATCGCTTGCGGTTCCCTCCTGCGCTCCTCTCATCGGCATGCTGATGTTCGGAAACCTTCTTAAAGAATGCAGGGTGACCGAGCGTTTGCGTAAAACCGCAGGCGGAGCATTGGTTGATATCGTTACCATATTTCTGGGGATAGCGGTGGGGGCCACCATGTATGCGGAACACTTTTTGACCGTGAAAACGCTTTATATCCTGATTCTGGGAGCAGTGGCTTTTTCTTTCAGCACGGCCGGAGGAATCATTTTCGCTAAAATCATCAATCTGTTTATGGGGCCTGAAAAAAAGATCAATCCTTGTATCGGCGCGGCCGGAGTTTCCGCTGTCCCCATGGCCGCCCGGGTGGTCCAGAATTTTGTGTCCGGGCAAACAGAGGGACGGGTGAATCCCTTGATGCCGGCCATGGGCCCCAATGTGGCCGGGGTCATCGGGTCGGCCATTGCCGCCGGCGTGTTTCTCACATTCTTAGGCTGACCCCCAAATTTGATGACTTTTAACATTCTTTCAATGTTATAATACCCCGTTGGTATATTTTGATTCGGCAGACCACAAAATACAGCGTCTTACAGCACGCGGCAGAGCTATGTTGGACCATTCCTTTTTGGATGTTGCTTTAAAAATTGATTATTCAGCTCTCCCAAGCCCCCGGGAAGTTCTTGGAAATGGCATGGGATAGCCGGGCTTTTTTGATAAGCTGGTGAGCTTTGTTGTCGAAGGTCAGCCACATGTCCTCAAGATCTTTTGCCAATGCGACATAGCAAGCATCATAGCCGGTAAGTCCCTTTTTGACAAAAGCAGAAGCCTGAAGGGCTAGGCTTTCAGTCATGGGGTAACGTAATATTCCACAGTTTAAAACAGGAATCATGCCTTTAAGAAAAACCTCAGCTCCCTGGGGATGCATCCAACATAAAACCGCATAGACCTCAAAACAAAAGAGCTCGGGCACGGCAAATCTTTCCGGTTGAGAGAGCATTCTATCAAGGACAAGATCAGCAGGGGGATGGCTTTCTTGCTTAAGGAACCACCGAACGGCGACCGAAGCATCGATCACCCAGATCATAGTCCATATCCTCTTAATTCACGCAGCACCTCGACACTATCCTTGGCCCCTCGGCTCTTTCCCCTCAATTTTTTGATGATTTCCAGCAAGTGCTTCTTTTGTTCCTCGGCCTGATAATCGAGAAATCTTTTTTGGAACTGTTCAGGAGTGATTAGGACCGCCTGAATTTTTCTCCCTTTACTGACCAAAATAGGTTTCCCGGTCTTATTCAGCTCTTCCAACACCACACCCAGATGATTCCTAATCTTTAAAGCGTTTACCGTTTTCATAAGATCCCTCTAGATCAAGATAATCTCTGATATCTAACTTTATAATAAAAATAAATATACACGCCAATTGTAGATATGCCTTTACATGCAATCTTTCAGGTTAAGGTATGGTATACAGGTTAAGAGGAATGTATGGAAGCGGCACGGCAGCTGTTTTTAAAAGAAACACAAATTAAATTATTTTACTAGATCGGCTAATTCTTCCGGAAGGAGATTTTTAATTTTCTCTTTTTCTCCGGTATCTTCAAATTTATCAAATATTTTTTCAAGGATGGTTTTTACCATATCCTGAATGCTGCCTTCAATCTGATAAAAAAACTTAGTCCGGATTTCTTCCATAAATTCCTGCCGGTCTATCTTTTTGGGCACATCGGAAGGCCTCCAGCCGTCAAAGTAAATTCCTTTAACCAGCAGAGGCAGCTGGGAAGCAAAATGAACACTTTCATTTACCGGGAGACGGTCTCTGAATTCGTGCAGAACTACGCGCAGGGCTTGATAGGCTTGGTCGCGCCGGTTTGTCCAGCCCATAGCATCCTCAATTTCTTTTAATAGCTCATTGGTTTTTTGTAAAGTCGCATCAAAAGTTTTTTCTCCAGTGAAAGCCATAGTCATACCTCCTTTTAAATTTTTCCTGAATTTATCCTGTTCCCCATTCTCTATTTAATGTTATCAATTGAAATAAACCTGGTCAACTACCAGGGTCAGGTATTAAATCTGCCCCCCCCAATTGTCGATCCCCAAATTGTCAGCTTGAATCAAGCGAAAAAACCGAATAAACTGAATGAGCAAGAATTTTTGTTTTCGAAATAAACCGGCCTATTCAGGAAAAAAGTGAAGCGCCGCGACTTCCTCGCCGCAGCTCCGACATCTGCGGTCATCCCGGCCCGTTCATCATTCAGGCTAATGGGTCAGATGAGGAGAGTCCTATGAATAATAAAATTAAACACACTCCGGTAAACGCGATAGACCAGGATGTGAAGTCAAAAATTATGGCCATGCAGAAAGGAGAAATCACGGAATTTTATATTTATAAGAAACTTTCACAATCCATGAAAAGTAATAAAAATCAAGAGCTCCTTCACCGCATATCCGGGGAGGAGCTGCATCATCACAATATATGGAAGAAATATACCGGGGAGGAGCCGAAACCAAACCGGATCAAAATTTGGCTGTACTATTTGATTTCCAAAGTGTTCGGATTGACTTTCAGCATTAAGATGATGGAGGGAGGCGAGACAAAGGCTCAGGAAAAGTATGCGGAGATCGGCAAATTCATTCCGGAAGCTATGGATATCGCTCAAGAGGAGAGTGTTCACGAAAGAAATCTCATCAACATGATCGATGAAGACCGGCTGAAATACACGGGTGATATGGCGCGGGGACTGAATGTCGCGGTGGTCGAGCTCACCGGACTTCTCGCGGGGCTGACATTAGCGCTTCCTGAAAAAAACCTGATCATTCTCACAGGTTTGATTGCCGGCCTGGCTATGGTTTTCTCTGTGGCCAGCACGGAATACCTTGGAGCCCGGACCGGAGGAGGCGTTCATAATCCTCTGAAAGCAGGTTTTTACGGAGGATTGACCAATGCGGGCACCGTGGTGTTTCTTTTATCCCCTTATTTAATTTTCGAGGATTTGTTTGCTTCGGTTGGATTTATGGTCTTCAATGCCCTCGTGATCGTGACTGTTTTCAGTTTTTATATTTCCGTGTCCAAAGAGATACCTTTTCGCAAAAGATTTTCTGAAATGGTTTTGGTGAGCCTGGGGGTGGCTTTCTTATCCTTCGTTATCGGGTATTTAGCCCGAATTTTCCTGCATGTGGAAATATAAGGGAAGAAAGAAAATAAGAAAACTCCGCCATTTTTTAATGAATTCATAAGGAATAGGTCAGGTTAAATAAATTGTCTCAGGAGAGAAGAATGAAACGTCTTTGCAAATCATTTGCTGTTTTGGGAATACTGGTGATGACGGCCGGCGCGGGGAATGGTTTTTCCGCACCGGATGATATGAAAAACCTTTGTGATGAGTATGTGTCGGCGTGGAAAGCGTTTTATCCCTCCCGGGCCTTTTCCCTGGGTTTCCATGGGTCGGTTTTTTATTTTGAAGATTTTTCTCAAAAGAATATCCGCAGCTGGATCGGGTATAACCGGGAAGTTATGAACACTATTGATGAAGTCATGCCGGTGCTGTCCGTGGATCAAAGGATCAATGCCAGGCTTTTGCGGTCCCGGATTTTATCCGAATTGGATCAATGGGAAAAGGAGGCGCCCCATAAAAATTCCCCGGAATTCTACTCCGGCTATATTTCCCGGGCCGTTTCCCGGGTGCTGGATTCGGACATTCTGATGCGGGGGGAAAAAGTGGATTTGATCCTTCAGAGGCTGGAAGGAATCAAAGAGCTGAGTGAGGCGGGAAAACAGATGCTTGAAGACGGGAGTCCGAAGAGCACCCGGAGAAGCGTCGAGAGCCTGGAAAGATCGGCGGCTTTTCTTTCGGAGAGTCTTCCCGGAAGGGTCGAAGGATGGCTGGGAGAGAGAAATCCGGAAGAGTTTAAAAGCGCCTGCCTTCATGCCGCTGAGGAAATCCAAAGCCTGATTTTGTTCATCCGGGAAAAAATCCAGCCCCGCGCTTCGCTTTCGGACAGTCCGGTTCTGGGGCGGGAAGCGTTCGCGCACAAACTCAAGATTTACACGGACAGCGATCTGACACCGGAGCAGCTGGAAGAAATGGCCCTGGAGGAAATCCGGGAAACCCGGGCCGTCATGGCGGAGACGGCGGAGGACTATTTGCGGGAAACCTATCCTGAACGCAATCTCCCCGCCGGGGACATGGCCATGGTGAAGGCGGCCTTGAAGGACATGGAGGAAAACCGGCCTGCAGGTGAACAGGAATATCTCCTGAAGCTGCGGCGTTTTGCTCAGCAGGCGGAAGATTTTGTCCGGGAGCATAAAATTGCCACCATTCCGGAAAATCAAACATTGAGCATCGAGCTGGCGCCTGAGAGTGCGGGGGCTATGGCCAGGATCGGTTATGTGAGGCCGGCGCCTCCTTTTTCGCCCAATCCCTGGACAACCTGGTTTCTGGCCAACATTCCCGATTCCTTTCCGGAAAAAGAGCGGGAGGATTTCTGGCGTTCCTTCAACTACCATTTCAAAAAATTCATCGTCATCCATGAGCTGTTTCCGGGACACTACATCCAGTCCAAGCTCACCCGGGAAAACCCTCATCCCGTCCGGATCCTTTTTCCATACGGGCTTTATTCCGAAGGATGGGCCACCCTTTGTGAGCGGGTCGCTCTGGAGGCGGGCTGGGATGACGGAAACAAACTGACCCGTTTGGCCCAACTAAGGAAGCGGCTGGAAAACGCCAACCGCGCTTATACCTCAGTGCAGGTCCACTGCCGGGGCTGGGACGAGGAGCAGATTCTGGCCTTTTCCGTGGAGACCTCGCTTCTGGCGCCGCAGTTCGCCAAAAGCCTTTGGGGGAGGCTGATGAGTTCGCCCATGCAGATCACCTCTTATTTTCTGGGCTACCAGAAATTGGATGAGATTTATGAAGCCGAGAAGAAACGTCTGGGTCCCAAGTTCAAAACTCTCGAATTTATGGACACCATCCTGCGGGCCGGCCCGATTCCTATCGATGAATTCCCCGCCATCTTCGCGAACAGGCGGAATTGATATTGATGAAGTTCATCCGGAAAGCCACGGAAGCCGTTATCATTTTCTTATTTGCGCTTCTCGCGGCCGTGGTGTTCTCCCAAGTGGTGGCCCGGTATCTGTTCAACGCTCCTCCTCCCTGGACAGAGGAGCTGGCCCGGTACTGCCAGGTCTGGGTTATTCTTCTTACCTCCTCCATCTGCATCCGCAAGGGCAGCCACCTGGCCGTGGATTATTTCAGCCACAAATTCAGCATAGGGACAAAGAGAAAAATAAACATCGCAATGAGCGTTCTCATGGTGTTTTATATTATCGTGGTGGTGGTTTTCGGATGGAAATTGATGGTGGTAGGGCGGTATCAGCTCTCTCCGGCCTTGCAGGTCCAAATGTCTTTTGTTTATGTGATTTTTCCGTTAAGCGGTGTTTTGATGCTGATGGAAGCCGTACTCAAGGCGGCCAGGCTGATGGGGCTTGGACAAGAGGAGTCTCCGGAGAATTAGCAAAGTGGTTATTTTATTTTTATCCATTCTGGTTTTGCTTCTTCTGGGAATGCCCATCGCTTTCGCCCTGGGATTGGGATCCTGCTTTTCTCTTTTGTCCGACCCCACTCTGCCTCTGGTTCTGGTGCCTCAGCGCATGTTCACGGCCCTGGACTCGTGGCCCATCATGGCCATTCCTTTGTTTATGCTGGCCGGCGGATTGATGGACAAAGGCGGCATTTCCCGGAGGATCGTGGAATTTTCCAGCGCCTGTTTCGGCTTTATCAAAGGCAGCCTGGCCATGGTGTCGGTTATGGCTTCGATGATTTTTGCCGGAATTTCCGGCTCATCCACGGCGGATACGGCGGCTGTGGGGTCCATCATGATGCCCGCCATGAGAAAAAAAGGGTATGATATGGATTTCGCCACGGCGTTGATCGCAGCCGCCGGAGCCATAGGGCCCATCATTCCCCCAAGCATTTTGATGATCCTTATCGGCTACATCACGGATACGTCTGTGGCCGGTTTGTTTTTAGGCGGAATTATTCCGGGAACGGCTATCGGAATCGCTTTGATGGGGGTCTCTTTTCTGCATGCGCGGAAAAGGGGCAAAGCCTATCTTCCCACCTCCAAATTCCAGATCCGGGACGTGATGAAGACGGGAAAAAAGGCCCTTCCCGGCCTGGGCATGCCGTTCATCATCCTTTTCGGTATCCTGGGCGGTGTTTTCACCGCAACCGAAGCGGCCGCCGTGGCGGTGGTTTACGGGTTGTTAATTGGGATTTTTGTTTACAAGGAAATAACATTCAAAGACCTGCCGAAAATATTCCTCAAGTCGGCCGAAACATCCTGCATCATCATGTTCATTGCCAGCACGGCCTTTCTTTTTGCCTGGTTGATCACGGTCAAACAGCTGCCGGCGCATTTAGGTGCTTTTCTCAAAGCCCATATCGGAAACGAGGTGATGTTTTTCGTGCTTCTTAATCTCGTTCTTCTGGTCATCGGGATGTTCATGGAGAGTTTTTCCGCCATTATCGTTTTTATGCCCATCCTCTTTCCGGTCGCTCAAAGTTACGGGGTGGACCCTATTCATTTCGGGGTCATCGCCACGGTCAATCTTGCCATCGGGTACATAACACCCCCCTATGGAGCGACCCTTTTTGTATCCTGCGGGATTTCCGGAAGAAATATAAGAGATGTGACCCCTAGAATCATTCCTATTATGGCGGCGATGATCGTGGTTTTGCTGATCGTGACATACTTTCCTGAAACTTTTATGTGGATACCTCAAATGGCGGCCAAATGAAAATATTCAAGCTTTTAAGAAATATGGTGATCGCCGGTGTGCTGATCTCCGGCCTTTCATGCCGGGGAGGCGGAGAGAAAATCTATGTGATCAAAGCCGGCCTCAGCCAGAGTCCGCATGAACCTCAAGTCAAAGCGGCGGAATTATTCAAACAGACCGTGGAAGAAAAATCATCCGGCAGGGTGCAGGTCCGGATCTATCCCAACAACCAGTTGGGAAACCAGAGGGATGTGGTGGAAGGCATCCAGCTGGGAACGGTCCAGATGAGCAATGTCGCCAGTGTTATGGCTGGTTTTGTGAGAGAATTGAATATCTTTGAACTGCCGTTCCTCTTTGAGAACCGGGAGCATTTTTACGCTGTGCTCGATTCTGAGATAGGGGAGAGTCTCCGGCCCGCCTTCGAAAAGCGCGGATTCCATCTTTTAGGGTATTTTGATGCGGGCGTCCGGCATATCATGACGGTGGGCCGTCCGCTGAACAGCATGGAGGACCTGAAAGGCCTGAAGATCAGGACCATGGAAAATCCTCTTCATCTGGCGGCCTTTAAAGCTTTCGGCGCCAATCCCATGCCCATGGCTTACGGGGAATTATACACGGCTCTGGAGCAAGGTGTGATAGACGGGGCCGAGGCGGCCGACACCAATTATTTATCCAAAAAATTTTACGAACCGGCGCGCCATTGGGCCCGGGTGGGGTGGATTCATCTCATCGAATATGTCATCATGAGCCGGTATTTTTATGAGCAGTTGCCCATCGAATATAAAAAGATCATCGATGACGCAGCCGGGGAGATGATCCGAAAAGAGCGTCAGTGGTACAGAGAGGAAGAGAGGAGAGCTCTTATGGAATTGGCGGAAAAGGGAGTCATAATCACAAACCCTGACAGGCATTCATTTGTGGAGGCCGCACAGCAAGTGCAAAAAGAATGGGCGGAAAAAGTTGGCGGAATGGATGTGATCGAGAGAATCGTTCGATTCGATTACGGCCGGACTGAAGAGGACCAAGAAAAGATGGGGAGGAAATAATGGAATATCGCCTTTTAGGCCGAACAGGAGTCAAAATCTCTCCGCTCTGCCTGGGAACAGCGAATTTCGCCGATCCCACACCGGAAGAGGAGTGTGTGGCTATGGTGAACCGGGCTGTGGAAGCCGGGATCAACCTGATCGATACGGGTGACAGTTATGCCGGCGGGGAAAGCGAGCGGATCGTGGGCAAGGCCCTGTCAACGAGCCGCATCAGGAAAAAAGTTTTGGTGGCCACCAAAGTTCACTATCCCATGGGTCCCGGCCCGAATGACCGGGGGAATTCACGGCTTCATATTATTCAGGCCTGTGAAGATTCCCTCCGCCGGCTCAACACGGATTATATCGATATTTATCAGATCCACAGGCCTTCGCCGGAAGCGGCGGTGGAGGAAACACTGGGGGCTTTGACGGATCTTGTCCGGCAGGGAAAGATCCGGTACGCCGGCTGTTCCACCCATCCGGCCTGGCAGGTGATGGAAGCGCTGATGGTCAGTGAAAAATACGGCTTCACCAAGTATGTTCTCGAGCAGCCTCCTTACAATCTGCTGGACAGGAGAATAGAAAATGAGCTGGTTCCGCTGTGCAAGGCGCATGGTTTGGGGATCATTGCCTGGGCGCCCATGGCCATGGGTGTTCTCACCGGGCGTTATTCTTCCGCTGAAAATTATCCCGCGGACTCAAGGGCGGCGCTTCGGGGAGGAATTTATGCGGGGCGGGTTACGGAAAAGGGGATTGCCGTGGGCCGGCGGTTCGTTGAATTGGCGAAAGAAAGCGGGATGTCTCCAGCCAGGCTTGCTGTATTATGGGTCAAGGACCAGGACGGAATAACCGCTCCTTTGATCGGGCCCCGGAATGCCGGTCAGCTGGAAGAGCTGCTTCCGGTCGCGGAAATGGAGCTCGAAAAAAATGTCAGGCAAGCCTGCGATGCCTTGGTTCCGCCGGGAAGCGCGGCGGCGGATTTTTTCAATTCGGCGGACTGGATGAAGATGAAAATTTTATAATCTGTACGTGTTAAAAAAAATCCCATAAAAAACCATGCCTTTATAAAACAGGTAAAAACCTGAATGATGAAGTTGTTTTTCAGGCTGACTTTGATTTGATAAATCCGGCGGTCAATCAATCTTTTCAGCAGGCATTTTCCTTCCGTCTTGATGCAGGACCAATCCGGTGACGGCACCGTTATCGTCCAGGATGAAATGGATCTCCGCCTTCACAACTGTTAAAAAGAATTCCGTCTCCGAGGAAGGATAAATTTCAACCCGTTGTTGACCGGTGGCCTGAGTAAATATCCGGGTTCCTTCCTGTGTCACCGATAGAATAAAATCCGGCGCCAGTTGATATTCGCCCACATACCGTTCAAGTATCTCTTCGGGCAATTCGATGGCAGTTCGTTTTTCAGGAAGATCATACGGTTCTCCGAGTGCGATTGCGGCCAGATCTTTGGTGATTTCGCTGACGGGAGCCGGAATAATGTTGCTCAAAACAATGATGCATATGTCGTCATCGACAAAGCGGGCCATATTTGATTGGAAACCATTGATGCCGCCTCCATGTGATATGACTTTTTTATTAAACATCGTACCTGCTGCCCACCCATAGGCATAATTATTCAGAACGGGAGTAAACATTTTTTGAATGAGTTCTCCATTTAGAAGCCGCCCTGTGTGCAAAACCCGATCCCACTTATAAAGGTCTTCGACTGTTGAATATAATGCGCCGGCCGCATGCGGGATCGACATATCGATATACGAAGCATTCATCAGTTTGCGGCCGTCAAATTCATACCCGGATGCCCGGTTCGGGATTATTTTCCGGTGATCATCATACCCGGAATTGTCCATGCCGACGGCATCGAATATTTGTTCCTGCACATAATCGGCATAAGATTTCCCGGTTACTTTTTCAATAATGTATCCGAGGAGTATATAGCCTGAGTTGCTGTATTTGTGCTGACCGCCCGGTTCGAACTCGAGCGGATTGTCGCGGAACCGGTCAATCAATTCATCAAGCGTTGAGGGGACCATCATGGTTTCGGTATACTCGGGAAACGATGTGAAGTTCGGTATACCCGCAGTATGCGACATGAGGTGATGAATTGTTATTGTTTCTCCATTCGGGTAATCCGGTATATATTTGGATATGGGATCATGGACCGACAGATCGCCTTCCTCGTGGAGCTGCATAATAAGCATAGCGGTGAACGTCTTTGTGATCGATCCTAACCGGAATATCATATCCGGTGTATTAACAACACTCAGCTCGTGATTGGCATAGCCGTATCCTTTCGAAATAAGGATATCGCCTCCTTTGGCAATAAGCACGGCACCACTGAACCGGTTCGTTTCGAGGTACACACTCAGGTATTCGTCCACTTTTTCTTCAATGGATAACGATGCGATAAGATGGGATCCAAAAAGAAAAAGGAAAACCGGCAGAAGCAGAAAAGTTTTCCGAATGTTCATCTTCATTCTCCCTGTTGTTGCGTTGGCAGCTTACTTCAAAATATGGCTGTTTTGCCGCTGTCAAATTCAATAAATATGGCTTATAAGAGCGGTTGTCATGCTTTCAACATTATAACATACGGCCGTTTTTCCATTTGGTTTCCATGTTTTGAAAAAACGTCTTCTTTGTGGAAGATACGGATTGTCACGGCCTGACTCACAGGCATCATCAAGGAGCTGTTTCATTTCCCTTCAGTGAAACCTGTATCCATTATCGTGCCGGTTTACAATGAAGAACAATCAATTATTGAAAGTGTTAATTCTCTTTTATCACTGGAGTATCCGGAATACGAGGTGATCGTGGTTAATGACGGTTCTTCGGATTCGACCTTGTCCCGCATGATTCAGTACTTCAATTTAAAGCCCTCGAAAAAAGTATTCAGAAAAGTTCTTGAAACCAAACCTGTCAGGAATATTTACATTTCTTCCTCTCATCCGAGGCTCGTGGTACTAGACAAGGAGAACGGTAAAAAGCAGATGCCTTAAATGCCGCTTTGAACACTGCCCGTTATCCCTTATTCTGTGCGGTCGATTCGGATTCAATCCTGGAGAAGGAAGTCTTGCTCAAAGTGGTTCGGCCTTTCATGGAAGAACCGGAAAGGATTGTAGCTGTCGGTGGTATAATCCGGATGAGTAATGGATGCCGGGTAGAATCAGGCCGGGTTTATGATATTGGGCTCCCCTGGAATATACTGGTCCTTTTTCAAATTTTCGAATATTTGAGGGCATTTCTCGGCGTCCGGCCGGGGCTTAGCATGATAAAATGTCTGCTTATCATTTCAGGGGCTTTCGGTTTGTTCCGCAAGGATATCGCTCTCGCCTGCGGGGTTACCGAAAAGAAACAGTGGGAGAGGACATGGATCTTGTGGTTCGCATGCAGAAATATATGCGGGAGAAGAAATCTCCTTATTTGGTTAAATTTGTTCCAGACCCTATTTGCTGGACAGAGGGGCCTGATTCTCTCAAGATGGTAAGCAGGCAGCGTAACTGTTGGCACCGGGGACTTGTTGAATCCATCACCCACAGTTTCAAAATGTTTCTTAATCCCAGATATGGAATCACCGGATTGCTGGCGATGCCTTTTTATACTGTTTTTGAAATGCTGAGGCTTGTTATTGAAATTTCCGGGTATGCTTTGTTTTTATTCTATGTCTTTTCGGGGAGATTTAAAGAGACTTTTGTCTTGCTTTTTTATTTAGCCATTGTTTTTGGGAACATTCTATCTCTTTTTTCTATTCTTCTTGAAGAGTATTCCACTTATTGCTATCCTAAACTAAAACACATCATGAGGTTAATGCTCTCAGCGGTTCTGGAGAATTTGGTGTATCGTCAGACTTTAGCTTTTATTCGCTTTAAATCTTTCATCGACCTTTTACTGGGGAACTATGCGGAAAAGAGGATTCGGACGATGGAAGATCAGAGTTTTTTCCGTTTTTTTGTTTTGCCTGTTTCGGTTTTTCTCTTAATCGGCTTTGTTTATCCTCAAGAATTAAGCTTAATCGAAAAGGCTCAAAAAGCTCTTCAAGAAGGAGAGTATGAGCGGGCCATACAGCTCTGTCAGGAAGGCTTGGAAGAATCCCCTAATGACTATCAGCTCAATTTTATCTTGGCCCGGGCTTATGCTTTTTCAGGAGAATATAAGAAGGCCGGGGAAGCGGGCGATATTTTGTTATCCCTCTTTCCGGAGAACACGGATGTGCTTTTATTTATGGCCCGGCTGAATGCTTGGGATAAGAACTATCAGGAAGCCGCTCAAGGTTACCGTCTGGTCCTTGAAATTCAACCGGGGAATCTGGAAGCGAGGATAGGCCTGGCTGAATTAGCTGCCTGGCAAGGGAAATATAGGGAGGCGGTTCAACTTTATCAGGAAATTTTAGTTGATGATCAGCAAAATCATCAGGCTGTCTTTCGTCTTGGTCAGGTGTATTTATGGCAAGGGAACCGTCAGAAAGCCAGGGAATACTTCCGTCGTGCTTTAAGTTTAGATCCGGGAAACCCGCGTTATCAGGAGGCCCTGAGATCAGCCTTGTCTTTTATAAAGAGAAGGTCAGGCCTTTACTATGATTTTAGTCTCGAAAAATTCAGTGATAAGCGCCAGGACTATCGCGACGACCGTTTGGTTTTGGAGCTTCTTTTGCCGGAAAACAGGGGAAATATTTTATTTAAAATTGGACAGACCAGCCGATTTAATCAGAAAGATTATCAATACGGGTTGGAAGCCTACCCTCTTATCAGCCGCGCAACTTACGGACATTTCGAATTTTTTCATTCCTCACCGGGAGTTCATTTTCCTCTTACGCTTTACCATTTGGAGCTCTACCAGAGAGTATTGGGAAGCGGTGAATTGTCCCTTGGTTACAGGCGATATAATTTTGAAACGGAAAGTGTTCCTTTTTATGTGGGCTCAGCAGGTATTTACCGGGGGCCTTATTATGCTTTTCTTCGCTGTCTTGTTTCTTCTAGTGAAGAAGGAAGCGAGTTCACTTGGGTAATTCAGGGCAGGCGCTATTTTTCACCGGTTAATTTTATTTATCTCGGCTATGGGCAAGGAAGCCGGCCGGTGGAGATTGTGACTCTGGAGGATTTTCTGGCTGGAAGAAGTTCTCTTTTTCTGGCCGGAGGAGACTGGATATTTTGGCAAAGTTTCCGCTTTAGAGTCCAGTGGCTTTTCAGAAAAGACAGCAGTGGCCTTCAAAGAAATTCGCTGTTTTTAAGCCTGGGTTATGTCTTTTAAAGCTGCGGGAAAAAACCCTTGCTCACCTCTGTTTTCTTATTCTTTCACACTTCCAAACAATCTCATTTTCATGATCCACCCGGATTAATCCATCTTGGTATTCAAAAGTTTGAAGGGTTTGATTTCTTTGATCGATAATCTCAAAAATAAATATGCTGTTGAATGGACTTTTTCAGTAGATTCTGAATTATAGGTCTGGCTGATGATTCCGCTGCCCGTTTCGGCCGGCCGGAGAATTCGCTTCAGTTGATTTATGAAGCCGACATGAGGCATAATTAGTATCCGGCTTATTTACGGGCCGGTGAAAACATTGCTTTCGATGATAAAAAGAATCATACCTATTGCTTTAATAATGACTTTTGCGGGTTGCGCCGAACTGATGCAGATTGCCGAACAGGTAGACACCCGGCGCCCGCTGACACAGCAGGAAGTTATTAACGGATTGAAACAGGCGCTTACCATAGGCGCCGATTCGGCCGCTTCCAAACTGTCAGCCGTTGACGGATATTACCGTGATAATCTGGTCAGGATTATGCTGCCGCCTGAAGCGGAAGTGATCACGGGGAACATATCCCTCATCCCCGGCGGCGAAAAGATGGTGGAAAATGTTATTCTCCGCATCAACCGCGCCGCCGAAAACGCAGCAAGAGAGGCCGCCCCGATTTTTGCCGGTGCTGTTTCCAATATGACCATCCATGACGGATTTGAAATTCTCCGGGGCGAAAAAGATGCCGCCACCCAATACTTGAAAGTTCAGACTTACGGCAAGCTATACAATCTTTACCAGCCAAAGATCAAAAACTCAATCGACAAAACCATAGTGGGCGGCATCTCCACCGCTGAATCATGGGAACTGCTCACAGGACATTGGAACACCCTGGCCGGATCAACGGCAGGTAAAATAGCCGGCCTGAAATCTGTGGATATCGAACTGGACAGGTACCTGACCGAACAGGCGCTCAAAGGACTGTTCCTGAAGCTTGCGCAGGAGGAAAAAAAAATACGCACCGATCCTGCCGCACGGGTAACGGAACTTTTAAAAAGGGTTTTTGGTCAAACAGAATAAAACTGAGGCTGAATCAATTGCCTTTCCGGTGATAGCCTGGGGATCGAACGTCAAAAGCTCAATTAAACCGGTTCCCTGTGGTATTTGAATTCCTTTGCCGCTGCGCTCCTCAGGACGACAATGAATTAGCGAATTGTCGTTGTCTGCGGCAATCCCGGCGCGTTCATTATTCAGGTTAGAAGCCGGCTGCCTGAGAGGCCCGGGGAAAATTCCGGAATAAAAGCTTGACTGCCTTTTCCTGCATCATTAACTGGGTTTTAACCAATAATTCCTGAGAGCGGGGTTTTCCTTTCAGATTCGTTTCGGTTGCATGGAGGATGTCTTGTTCGATGGAAATAAGCCGGGTGAGAATACCGGTGCCGTTTTTGTTGATGACCGGAGCCAGGTTGAGATACCTGTCGCGGGAACCGCCGCTTAAAGGAAAAATGCGTTTGTGCCAATAGTCCGCGAAACGCTCTATAGGGGCGTGGGGTTCTCCATAAGTTATTCCGAGTTTTTCACCGCCGCAAACCCACAGGGGAAGGGCCACGGAACAGAGGGGATGCCCGACCCGGGTCCACATGGTCACGGCTGCAGGGTCTTCATCTTTTTTTACTCCGTGAAAGACGGTGGTGGAGATTGCGGTGTTGCGGGCTATGCTGTCCGCCATGTGGAAGTACCGGTGGTCGCGGCTGTGGGCGGGAAGCTTGCCCCGCAAAGGATCGATGCCGGTCAAGCTGTTGACCATATCGCGGGAGGCGGAAATTAAAATCCAATTGTGGGTGATTCCGCCGGTTGCCGAGGCTTCGAGAAAAAGTTTGCTTATCCGGTTGAAACGGATATATCCGGCTCCTGTGCGTGGAGCGCCGGTGTAGGAAAAATTGGTGCGGACAATATATCCTTCCGGTGCCATTTCCGGATCGCCGGCGTCCAGGCGGACATGGCTGTGGTTGCCGGTTTCAAAAAAGGAGGCTCCTCCCTGAGCGTCAATCACTCCGAAATTGGAGTCCACATTTCTTTTTCCTTCCGTTTCTTTCAGAAACGCTTCAAATTCCTCTACGGTTGCGCACTGTTCCAGCGCAAGGCGCATCAGCCGGCCGTTTCCGAGGGAGGAGTGGGGAGTCTTATTTTTATCAGCCCCGGTGTTTATGTTGTAAGACATGGAGTTCATGATGCATAAGCCTGCGGAATTGACTCCGGACCAGATGCTGTTCCCGTAAGCATCCGAGCTGTTGGCGATACCGATAAAATCGTATTTTTCCCCTTGAATATAGATAACATGATTGTAAGGAGTTCCGGTGTCACGGTTTTTCCAGAGAAGCGGCCGTCCGTCCGGAGTGGCCTTGCCGGATATCACCGCCACCGTGCACGGCCAGGCCGGCAGGACTATAAAAACAATTGTGACTATAAGAAAAACCGATAAGGTTTTGAAATTTCGCATGGCATCACTTCCTTCGCAAATGATTATAGCGTTTTGGGTGGATTCTTGCCATTGAAAAAGAGAAAGGCATATAATGACAATTTCAAAGCGAGAGTCGCGATGGAAACGGTCAAGGCGTAACGAACGATTTCGGAGATAGCCGGACAGTTCGAGGTTCATTCCAATCCGATCATCAAATGGAAAAAGCAGCTTTTGGAGATGTCTTCATTGTTTTTTTTTAAAAGGAAAGACCCGGAGATTGAGGAACAGCGGAATTTGACAACTTTTTAATAATGTTATACATTGTATAACGAATGGAAGGAGGTACGAAATGTTTGCGATTCGTTTAGATAAGGAACTGGAAAAAGAAATCGAGCTGCTGGCCAAAAAACAAGGCAATAATAAAAGTGCAGTGGTTCGCGAAGCCATAATTCGATATTTAGAGGATAATGAGGATCTGCAAGTTGCAAAAGAATCCCTATCCAAAATGAAAAGCGACAAACCACTGAAACAACTGAGGAAAGAGCTTGGGCTGGACCGTTAGAATCAGTGATGTCGCAGAGCGGCAGCTGCGAAAGCTTGACCGCCCTGTCCAAGAGCGCATTCTTGATTGGTTGAATGACCGGATTGAAGGGTGTAAAAATCCCCGGCATTTTGGGGAACCACTGAAAGGAGGCTTGGCCGGATTTTGGCGATACAGAGTAGGGGATTACCGCATAATATGTGATATTCGGGATCAAAAAATAATCGTTTTGGTTCTTTCCGTCGGCCATCGCGGGGATATTTATAAACGGAAGTAATATATCCCTTACTGGACATCATAACAGGAGAGAAGAGAAATTCAATTCAGGCAAATCGGCCTTGTGAAGAAATCATGTGGGTATTAATTGTCATCGGATTCATTCTGATACTGGTTGGGCTGATCGGAAGCGTGGCCCCGGCCCTGGCCGGGCCGCCTTTCAGTTTCGCAGCCCTGATTCTTTTGTCCATTGCCAAAGGATGGGAGCCTTTCAGTGCCGAGTTTTTGATCATCATGGGGATTTTAACCGCATCCGCCTTGGCGCTTGATTACATTCTGCCTGCAGCCGGAGCGCGCCGCTTCGGCGCGTCCAAGTATGGTTTCTGGGGCGCCGCTATAGGCATGCTTGCGGGGATTATATATGCTCCCCCCTTGGGAATGATCATCGGCGCCTTTTTGGGTGCGGTGGCGGGTGAAATGATTAAATTGAATGAAGCCCGGCGTGCGCTGAGGGCCGGCTGGGGAGTTTTTATAGGTTTTATGCTGGCCACGCTTTATAAAATAGTTTTGGCCGGTGTTATGGCTTTTTATTATATAAAAGGCGTGTTTTTTTAGAACGCCGGCTTCTGCGGAAATCCCGGCCCTTGAATAAGCCAGGCTTAGGAGAAAGGAGGCATTCATGAAGTGTGCCGCTGTTTTTACTTTAACGGTCTTATTTCTTTTCCATCCCATTCTTATGTTTCCCGAAGAAACAATCTAAAATCACCCGACGGCGAAATTGAAATCCGTATTTTCATCGGCGGGAAAATAAAATGGTCCGTCTGTTTCAAAAACCGTTTTATTGGAAGCGGAGGTATCCGAAGGTATCCGAATACATTGTGGCGGCGAGAAGAAAGGACGAAAAATGGTATATAGGGGCGCTCACCAATTGGACGCCCCGCGTATTTGATTTGAATCTTTCATTCCTGGACGAGGGAACCTACACCGCTGAAATCATGAAAGACGGAGTCAATGCGCACAAACATGCAGAGGATTATCAAAAAACTGTCCAGGAAGTCACTGCTGGAAGTGTTGTCAATATAAAAACGGCACCAGGCGGGGGCTGGGCGGCTGTGCTGACCAAGAAAGACTGAGAAGAAGACACTCACTTGAGCATGGCCTCATACAGGGCATCGGCGTTGTGGGACTTCTTGCTGAAACGGCTTACCAAAACAGTGACAAAGAAGGCCACGGTGAAGCCGGGGATCAACTCGTATATGAGGCCGGAAAGGGCAGGGATACGGATCCAGAGGATAACCGTCAATGCGCCGGAGATCATTCCCGCCATCATGCCTGTTTTGGTGGCTCCTTTCCAGAATAATGCAAGAATGGAAGTGGGGCCGAAGGCCGCCCCCAGTCCCGCCCAGGCAAACAACACCAGCCAGAAAACAAGTTGTTCCGCCATCAGTCCGAGCAATAAGGCCAGCGCAACCAGCAACACAACCATAAAACGGCTCAAAAGCACAAGTTTTCTCTGAGGGATTTCCTTGCGGCGGTGTATAAGTTTTTCATAAATGTCACGCACAAGGGCCGATGCCGCCACCAGAAGCTGGGAATCGGCTGTTGACATGATGGCGGCGAAGATACTGGCGATCACCACGCCGAACATCACCGGGTCGAGATGCTGGCTGGCCAATACAGGATACACACTCTCCTGATCCGCCCCGGGCAGCAGGGAAACATTCGGAAAATAAATTCTGCCGGCCATTCCGGTAATGACGGCTCCCAGACCCATAAGCACATTGGCCGAGGTGCCCACTATGGCGACTCGTTTAAGCTTTGAGGGATCTTTGATCGACATATATCTGGCAATGATATGAGGGTTGCCTGGTGAGCCCAGGCCTATACCGAGGAATCCGATCAGAGCGCCTGCACTCAAGGCAAAGGGGCTGAAAAACCGCCCGCCGCTCATAGCCGAGGCCTGGGTGAAAAAAGCACCAAATCCGCCCAAGTGGGAAATGGCGATGACGGGCAATACCAGCAGGGCGATCACCATGAATAACCCCTGGATGGTATCGGTGAGACTCACGGCAAGAAAACCGCCCAGCATGGTATAGAACAAAACGATGATTGTGGTAAGCAGTATCCCTTGGCTTTCGGTCAGATGAAAGCTGGATGCAAAGGCTTTGCCTCCAGCCACAAACTGAGCGGAGACATAAGCGATCATGAAAATAATGATGATGCCGACCACCACTGAGCGCAGAGTGCCGTTTTTGTCGTCGAAGCGTTCCGCAAAAAAGTCGGGGACAGTGATGCAGTCGCGGTTCTCACTGAAACATCGAATACGCGGAGCATAGAAGAAAAACAGGAAAAATTCAGCGATGGTGTAGCCGAGCACAGCCCACAGGGCGGAAAATCCCATCTCGAAAGCCATTCCTGTAACACCCAGCAGCAGCCAGGCGCTTCGGCCGCTCACAACAGCCGATAACGCCACCACTATCATCCCCATCTTACGTCCGCCGATGAAAAAATTGGAAATTCCCTTGGAAGAAAAACGGGCGGCGTATATACCGATGACACTGATCAAGAGCAGGTAGCCGATAAAAGACCAAACCGCAACCTGGTCCACTTCTAAGGCGAGAGTTTGAAGTTCATCCATGATACATGTGTTTTACCCTGATCTATTACTTAGCCTGACCTATTACTTAGAAAATGGTTTCTATGTAGCCATGGGAGCGGGAGATGGATCGCCGCCACGCGGGTGTCCCCAGCGAGGACATCCGCTCCGATTCCGGCTTCGCTCTCCTCTCCTGCGGAGAGGAACCGAGCCCGCTCAGCCTTCATTCGGGCCGGCGTATCCATCATCCCGCCCCCATGGCGCAGTTCATAAGTGATTGTCATGGTTTGGGGTGTGTTGCGCTCATTATGAATAGGTCAGGTTAATAAATTCCAGCCGGTTTTGCAAATTTAATTATCTTGCCTGATCTTGGATTTATTCTGTTTTTATATTATGATACGTTTTGTCAAAATCAAAAAAATGACATCAAAAAAGGGAGGGAGCATCATGAACAAAAAAAAGAAATTCTCCGCCGTTTTCTTCGTCTTCATTTTAATGAGCGGCGCGGTTTTATCCGGCCAGGAGCCGTATAAAAAGCCGTCGCAGGAAGTGATCGATATCGTGAAAGCGCCCCAGCCGCCTCAGGCTTCAATGAGCCCGGCCGGCGACACGGTGCTTTTTTACACGTATGAGACCATGCCGTCTATTGCTTATATGGCGCAGCCTCTGCTGCGGCTGGCGGGAACCCGTATCACACCCAGGAACAACTCCAGGCAGCAAACCTACTTTATGACATCTTTGACCATAAAATCGATAAAAGAGGGTAAAACGATTCCGGTGGTTCTTCCTGAAGACGCCAAGTTCGGTTTCCCCGGCTGGTCCAATGACGGAGCCTGGTTCGCCGTCACCCGCTATCTGGATGACGGAGTCGAACTGTGGGCCGTGGAAACGAAAACCGGCCAAGCGAAAAGGCTCACCGGCCCCAACATCAACGGGGCTCTTCATTCAGGCTTCACCTGGCTTCCGGATAACAAGCACATTCTGGTCTTCACCGTTCCGGAGGGCAGGGGAGCTGACTGAACACAAAACCGCAGGCGGAGATACAGAGACCGATATCTTCTCGAAACGAACGCAGCTAAAACCGTATGAGTATAACGAGTTCCTTGACTACAAGGACGCAAT
>JAWODN010000142.1:0-21252 GCA_046483285.1 Candidatus Aminicenantota bacterium
TCGGGCTGTACTTTTTGCTTTTTCAAACGCCGGTTCCGGAGCGCGGCTTAACAGGAGGAGAACTGGAACTTGTTCACCCGCCGGTGGTTGTGAAAAATGCCCCGAATCATTTCGAATGGACTCCGGTCAAAGATGCCGCCGGCTATCAATTCGAGCTTATTGATGATGAGCTGAATACCGTATTTGAGGGCCGCACCCGTGAAAACTCCCTCCGGATCCCGGAGGAAATCCAAAGCCGGCTTCAAACCGGGCGTATCTACGTGTGGTCGGTTTCCGCATATAATGAGGTGATGTTGGAAGTCGCCCGGCGGGCCGGGCATTTCACGGTGGAATAAAAACCGGCACATCGTTAATGGAAAACAGGAGATGGTTATCCTGTTTAAAAAACCGCTCTGATACAATCCCCATGGGCGAGGAATGCGGCCCAGTAATAGGGATGACTGAAGCGGGAAGCGAGCATTTCCTTCTTGGCGGCGGTGAGGGCATGGGATATGGAAAAACCTTCGGATAAAAAACCATAAAAATACCGCATAAATTCGGAGGTGCTCAAGTCATTGATATTCCATAAGCTGGAAATAACGGCTTTGGCGCCTGCGGAGTGAAAAGCCTGGATGAATCCCAGAATCCCCTCTCCATGAATAAATCTCCCCTGCCCGGTGCGGCAGGCGGAAAGAACCACCAGCTCGTTATTCAAGGACAAATCGAAAACTTCATGCGCCCTCAACAGCCCATCCTCTCCGGAGTCTTTTGGATTAAAAAGCAGGGAAGACCAGTTCCAATGGGCGTCATACACCACCCCATGGGTGGCGAAATGGAGGATTTTATAATCGGACAGGGTCATGGATTTGATCCGGCTTTCCAGGGCCGCCGGGCCGCTCAAGAGGTGCGTGTTCTCTTTTCCAAGAAGCGAACGGATGGAGTTGATCTCCCGGGTGCTGTATTTCAGTTCCGGAACCCTTTCCATGCGGAAGTACCCGCTTTGAGGATATGTTTCCATAATCTCTTGCGACAAACCACCGGACACCGCCAAAATCCTCCGGGGTTTTTCCGGATGCCAGGCGTTTTTCAAGTCCACATAGGTGGACGCGGATCCGGCGTAGCTTATCCGGAAACAATGGAGCAGATAACCGGAATCCCGGCCCTCACCCGGGCGGCAGACCAGGGTTTCAAAGGGAAGAGAAGTCAGCCGGCCGCAGGGGACGATGATCAGATTCCGGATATCATTAAACACCTCGTCCCCGAACGGTCCCAAAAGGGCTTGGAAAAGCCGGGCGCCTCCATTCCGTCCTTTAAACTCCCCGGTATCCGGCATTGTGAGGAACAAATGATAATTTTTAACCCACCGGTCGATACGGGAAGGTTCCGTCAGGCGGATGAACTCGATCCGGTTGGAAGTGACCAGGAAAGCAAAAGCATGTTCCTCTCCCAGAAAATATTCCACCACGGCGGTGCCGGGAGGCAGGTTTTCCTGAATATATTCCGCCTGATGGGGCTGGGGAAGAAGAAAGCCCTCCGGATAAAGGATTTTTTTCATTTCCACCAATACCAAGCGGTACTGCTTCTCGATTTTTCTAAGTTCCTGATAAAGCTTTCTTTTTTCCGCTCCGCCGCGACCGGCTTTATTCAGTTCGGCCTGGGCTTCCGATATCTTTTTGAGAAGGTGCTTTTTCCGGTGAAGAAGACTTTCCGGGACCGGATGGGGAGAGGATAACCGGGCCTGGTTGAGAAGGTCGAAAAACGAACGGGCTTTGGTTTTCTCGCATATCTGGAACGCTTCTCTTTTATACGGTTCCTTTCCGGTTGACGTGTACAGGGAATGCAGAAGATTGAGCAAGTTTTCGTAGATCCGCCTGTGGTTATTCAAGTAATACATCCGTTCATCCAGAAGAGTGAACTCGCTTCTTTCCTTTTCCAGCTCCGCGGCCGCGCGGCAGTAATAACGCAAAGCTTCCTGAGGGCGTCCGGTTGTCTCTGCGACCCGGGCCAAGTGATAGAGAGCCTCGGCTGCAATTCCGGGAATATTCAATTCCTGTCCGGTCTCCAGGGCCATGCCGTACCAAAATTCCGCTCTTTCCGGTTCATGGAGGGAAGAAAAAATGTTCCCGATTCTATTGAAAATCATTCCCTTGCCGTTGGTTTGATGATTCCCGCCCGGTGAGGAGCTGATATTTTCTTTCCATAGCCGGAACAGCAGGTCGCTTATCACATACTTGCCGGCAAGGGTGTCCAGGTCGTAGATGTCTCCGCCGGTCTCTATCCGGTTGTTGGCCTCCGGCAGGTGAGGGACGAAGCCCTTTTTTTTGAGTGTTCCGCACCGCCAGGTGATGATTTCATCCACTGAAAACCGGAGATGATTGGTTCCTCCAAAAGCCACAGGACAATTTGCGATAAACCCGCGCCTGACCGTCATCCGGCCGGCGTCATTGGTGTTGATCCCATGCTGGCAATCCATGATGATGATGTTGGATAAATCAGCGGAGCCCACCGTGTGTTCCCGGTCGTTTATGGAAACGGCGGCAAAATGACAATTAAAAACAGCGAGATTCCGGCCTGTCCAGCTCACGTCCGGGCTGTCCCGCTGAATGATGCCGAACCCCGCATTCATCAAAACGAGGCCTTCGATGGCCACGGAAGCCCGGACAATCAAGAGGTTTTTTGAACGGTCTCCCCCGCCGTCGAGCACCGCCCCGTAAGGCACCTCGGAGCGCAGCATAATGTCTTTATCCAGAATGATACCGGTTTCGAAATAATATCCGGGGGCCACTTCCACCACATCCCCGTTCCGGGAGGCATTCACGGCGAGTTGGATGGAACCGTAGTCATGAGGAACCCGGATGGTTTCCGCCCGGGCAGAAAAGGGATGCCATAATAAAGAAAAAAGGAATATCCAAAAAACCGGCCGAGGCGGCGGTATTGACTCGTGGTAAAACTTGAATCGCATGAAAGTGACAGTATATCCGGGATGCCGGCGGTTATCAAGAAAAAAAACTGCCATTATCCTGAGGAAAAAACGACCGGGAACACCTGAGGGCCTCGCCATGAGGGTGCGGTGACGAATCTTTTTTGGAGAACAGAAAGGGATCCTCCGCTTCGCTCAGGATGTCAAGGGGGCTGTGCGCCGCGGGGTGCTGCTTCCGGGCGGTTTCCATGATATGGAGGAGCTGTTTCTTTTCCACGGCCGTAAGCGCCAATTCCTGAACTTGTTCGTCAGTCAGCACCTCCAGCGACCCGGCGGCCATCTGTACCGCCCGTTCCCGGTCTCCCCGGAGATAAACGCTGATCAGCTGATAGGCCCGGCTCATCAGAAGGATTTCCTGGGTGACACTTGTCCCGGAAGACAGAAGAAATACCCGTGCGAAATGCTGCTCCGCCTTCTTGTATTCGCGGTTCCGGTAGTGAAGGCGCCCCAGAAGATAATAGCCCCGGGCTGAGTCCGGATGATGCCGGATGAGCTTTTTTATAACTTTTTCCGCTTCACCGGTTTCGCCGGCTTGGAAGTACAGGGAATACAGGCGAAGATAGGTTTCGGTTTCCTCCGGATGGGATTCCAGGCGCTGTTCCAGGCTTTGTATGGTTTCTTCCCTATCCGGCCGGACGGGGACCCCGGCATCCGGGTCCAGGGTCGCCTCCGGATCAATGACCGGAGAGCCCGCTTCATCTCTCAGCTCAGGACGCCGGAACCCGGACTCCGCAAGCAGGTCTTCCAGTTTCTGCTTATGGGGAGAGGGCAGCTCAAAGCGCCAAAGTTCTTCCCTTTTCAAAAGGCCGGCGGCTTGGGTTAAATGATTCCGCGCCTGGGACAGGTCCTCCATATAAGCATAAGCCAGGGCCAGATAAATATGCCCCTCCCCCTGAAGCCGGGGCCGGCTCTGCAAGCCGAAAATCCCCACCTCCAGTTCGGTGGCCGCGTCTTGATGCCGGCCGGCTAAAAAAGATTCTTTTCCTTTCTCCAGCATGCGGATATAGAAGGGGTCCAACTGCCGGGCTTGGGCGGAATATCCGGCAAGCGGGTCCTCTCCCGGCAGGGCGGCCGTAAAACCTGACGTCAGAACAGCCGCCAGGAAAAATCCCGCGGCCGATATCACGGTTTTTTGGATGGTCATTCTTTTTCTGTGATTCATTGTTTTGGGATTATTATGCCATTCCCGGTCCTTTTTGTCATCATGTTCCGTGGTGTCATTTTGCTGATTGTCACCGGCCCGGACGGCATTTGTAAAAAAAGGAGAATAGAGGTAAAATACGGTGTTGAAATAATAAAATTCATTATCCTGAATGATGAACGCGCCGGGATTGACGCAGATGCGAGGCGCATCATTAAAAACCATGCTTATCGCTGATAAGAAAGAGATTGCAAAAACATCGCAATTTTTTTATGAATAGATCAGGATTATAAAAAGAAACCGGCTGACCATGGGCGGTTAAAACTCCTGATATCAATCACCGCGGCAGCGGTTTCAGCCTGTGGATAATTCAGGACCATAGAAGGCATAGATATGACTCAAATCGAACAAGCACGAAAAGGCCGTGTGACGCCGGCCATGAAAAAAGTGGCCGGGGAAGAAGGGATTCCGTCCGAAAATCTTATGGAAGGGATCGCCGCCGGACGGGTGGTCATCCCCCACAACTCCCGCCACGGCGACATCCAGCTTGTCGGCATCGGAGAATCCCTGCGCACGAAAGTCAACACCAATATCGGGACTTCGGAGGATTACCCTGAAGCGGAGGATGAACTGCAGAAAACCGACATCGCTCTCCGGCACAAAACCGATACCATCATGGACCTCAGCACCGGCGGGGATATTTCCAGAATCCGGCGCCGGATTCTGGACCGGGCCCGCATTCCTTTGGGCACGGTCCCCCTCTACCAGGTGACCCTGGAGGCCATCCAGGAGCGGGGCTCGGTGGTGAACATGACCGAAGACGATATTTTCTCGGTCATCCAGCAGCAAGCGGAAGAAGGGGTGGATTTCATGACCGTTCATGCCGGATTGACCTCCAAAGCCATCGGACGGCTGAAAAATCAAGGGCGGGTGGCCGATATCGTATCCAGAGGGGGGGCCTTTCACCTGGCCTGGATTCTGCATAATGATAAAGAAAACCCCCTGTATGCCCGGTTCGACCGCCTGCTGGAGATCGCCCGCAAATACGACGTCACTCTGAGCCTGGGCGACGGCCTGCGGCCCGGAGCCGTCCATGACGCCACCGACCGCCCCCAGATCGAGGAGCTTCTGACCCTCGGAGAACTGGTCAAACAGGCTTGGGAGGCCGGTGTGCAGGTGATGGTGGAAGGGCCCGGCCATGTGCCTTTGGACCAAATCGAAATGAACATGAAACTCCAGAAACGGACATGCCAGGGGGCGCCTTTTTACGTGCTGGGCCCGCTGGTCACGGATATCGCTCCCGGGTACGATCATATTGTTTCCGCCATCGGCGGAGCCCTGGCCGCCGCGGCCGGCGCCGACTTTCTGTGCTACGTCACCCCGGCCGAACACCTGGGGCTGCCCTCCCTGGAGGATGTCCGGGAGGGAGTGATCGCCTCCCGCATCGCCGCTCATGCCGCCGATATCGTCAAAGGTGTGCCCGGTGCGGCGGAAATGGACCGCCGCCTCTCTCTGGCCCGGAAGCAGCTGGACTGGGAAACCCAGAGAAACCTGGTCATAGATCCGGATAAATTCGACCAGATCAGGAAAAAAAGGAAATCCAAATCGGAAGCCTGTTCCATGTGCGGCGATTTCTGCGCCCTGCGCATCGTCAGTGATTTTCTCAATCCGGATGGAAAGGCCGAAGATGACCTTTCCCAAACCTAAACTTCTTTTCGGCACCGCCGGAGTTCCGGAATCCACACCCGGCACCACCTCCCTACGCGGAATCCAGCAGGTCTCGGACCTGGGGCTGGACAGCATGGAAATCGAATTCGTCCAGGGTGTGAAAATGCGGTCCGACACCGCGCACCTGGTGAAATTGGAAGCCCAAAAACGCGGAGTCGCGCTCAGCGTGCACGCTCCTTATTATATCAGCCTCAACTCCCCCAAGCAGGGCATCCGGATGATGAGCCAGGAGCGGCTGCTGAAATCCGCCCGTACCGGCCGCATCTGCGGGGCCCGCAGCGTGGTCTTTCATCCCGGCACTTACGGTTTCAGATCAGAGGAGGAGACGTTCGCCTCGATCCGCGACGGTTTGATGGAAGTGATGTCCATTCTCCGGTCCGAGCGCAATCCCGTGGTCCTGCGCCCTGAAACCATGGGCAAACGGAGCCAGTTCGGGTCCTTGGAAGAAATTTTGCGTCTCTGCCAGGAAGTGGAAGGCCTGCAGCCCTGCCTGGATTTCTCCCACCTCTTCGCCCGTGAGGGGAAATTCAACGACTACCCCAGCTTTTACCGCATTTTGAACAAGGTGAGAAAAAAGCTGGGAGACCGGGCGCTGAAGACCGCTCATATCCACGTCTCCGGGATCATGTACAACCAAAAAGGGGAGATGAAGCATCTCAACCTGGCGGAGTCAAATTTCCGCTATGACGACTGGATCCAGGCTCTGAAGGATTTCGAGGTAGAAGGCATGGTGATCTGCGAAAGCCCGGTGCAGGAAACCGACGCGGTGATGCTTAAGAATTTATTCTACGGCTGATTTTGACATACCTCACGTCATGCCGGGGTGCGAAGTGCCTTTGAGTGTGTCATTCCGAGGCACGCAGTGCATCGGAATCCCTGACTGCCTCGTCTGGGCGGTTGGTTCCTCCTTCACGAGGCAGAAAGGGATTGCCACGGCTTGCTGGCGCAAGCCTCGCAATGACAAGGGGGTGTCATCCCGGGGTTCGCCGTGCCTTTGAGTGCGTCATCCCGCAGTGCGCAGCACCTTTGAGTGTGTCATCCCGCGGTGCGAAGCGACGAGGGATCCCTGACTGCTTCGTATGGGCGGTTGGTTCCGCTTTCACGAAGCAGAAAGGGATTGCCACGGCTTGCTGGCGCAAGCCTCGCAATGACAAAGGGGATGTGTCCGGGACAAGGGGGCAGTCAGGGATGGCCACGCCGCCTCCGGCCGCTCGCCATGACAAGGGGGACACAAAAAAAGCGGGTTCAGGGCCCGGCCCTCCTCCCTTTCGACCGGGCCCTGTCCGCCGGGTCCCTTGGCAAAGAGACCCGCATCGCCGTAACACGGCACTATATGTGAAAGAGGAAAAAAAGCCCTCGGCTTTCACAATTCATGAGAGTCCAGCAGCCATTTGGAATAATCGCGTTTTTCGGGAAGAAGGGACTCAAATTTTTTCAGCATCTTATCAATGTGATCACAAATCCGGTGAACCCGGTCTTCAAAGTCAAGGTAATTTCCTTCTGAGACATAACCGGCTTCCCGCGATACGGATAAAAGAGTGAATAAAGTGGCGGCGGAGGCCCTGGCGTAATACAGCTGAACCATACAAAACTCCGGCTCATGCCCTTTCTGCCCCAAAGAGATATGCGACATGACAGCCGTGGCCGATTGCCGCAGGGCCTCCCGCAGCCCCCCGTCCGAACTCAAATTGCCGGTGACGGAAACACGGTATAAGGCTGCGGTCAGGTCCCGCGCCTCCCTCCAGCCCCGGTTGTTTTCCAGCTCCATGGGAACGTTCATTGTGCCCTCCAATATGAAGGACGCCTGAAGGCAAAAATTTTCTCAATATTCAACGTATAATTCTTCCCAATGCGGATTCGTTCTTTGAATCAGCTCATTTTTCCTTTTTCTTGGCCAGCTTTTTATTTGTTTTTCTCTGAAAATCGCATACCAGGGGTCTGAATATTCCTCGTAATATACCAACTTGTGGACATTGTATTTATTTGTAAATCCTTTAACTTGCTTATACTTATGTTGGCCTATTCTGAATTTCAAATTAGATGTGATTCCGGTATAGATAACACGGTTGTTATCATTGGAAACAATGTAGATGAAGTATGACTTTGCCATGCCATTATGCAGACGCACATGGAACGGATTTTTCTCGCAATGACAAGGGGGGTGTCATCCCGCGGTGCGAAGTGCCTTTGAGTGTGTCATCCCGCGGTGCGCAGTGCATCGGAATCCTTGACTGCCTCGTCTGGGCGGGGGGTTCCGCTTTCACGAGGCAGAAAGGGATTGCCACGGCTTGCTGACGCAAGCCTCGCAATGACAAGGGGGGCAGGAAGGGATTGCCACGGCTTGCTGGCGCAAGCCTCGCAATGACAAGGGGGGTCAAATCTTTAAATTAAGCGCCATCAGCTTCCGCTCCGTCATCTCTTCCATGGCGTATATCAAACCCTCCCGGCCGAACCCGCTTTCCTTGAGGCCGCCGTAAGGCATGTGGTCGATGCGGAAAGTGGGAACATCATTGATGATGACGCCTCCCACATCCAGGACGTCATAGGCCCGGAAGGCTTTTTTCAAATCATTGGTGAACACTCCGGCCTGAAGCCCGTAGATGGAATGGTTGACTTCTTTGAGAGCCCGGTCAAAATCATGGTACCGGTAGACCACCGCCACCGGGGCGAAAGCCTCCAGCCAGGATATCCGCATTTCCGGCTTGACATTGACCAGCACCGTGGGCTCGAACATGGTTCCGTGCCGGTTCCCGCCGGCCAGAACATGGGCTCCGCCCCGCACCGCCTCATCCACCCATTCCTCCGTCTGCTTGGCGGCGTCCTCATTGATCATGGGGCCGACATCCGTGGTATCATCCATGGGGTCGCCCATTTTCAAACGGCTGACCGCATCCAGGAAATCCGGCATGAATCTTTCATAAATGCTGTCATGCAGGTAAACTCTCTGGATGGATATGCACACCTGACCGGAATAAGCGTAGGCTCCCAGGATGGTCCGGTGGAGAGCGTAATCCATATTGGTGTCCGGCTCGATCACCACCGCCGCGTTTCCCCCCAGCTCCAAGGTGACGATCTTTTTATGGGCCCGCTTTTTCAATTCCCAGCCGATATCCGGGCTGCCGGTGAAGGTGATCATTTTGACCCGTTTGTCATCCACCAGGGCCCCGGCGGCTTGGTATCCGCAGGGAACCGCATTGAAGCCTCCGGGCGGATATCCGCTGTCATAGATGATCTCGCTCAGGATCATATCGGTGGGAGAAACCTGGGAAGCCGGCCGGGAAATGAACGCATTTCCGGTCGCCAGGGCGGGCGCCACTTTGTGCGCCACCAGGTTTAAAGGAAAATTGAAGGGAGTGATGCCGGAAATGACTCCGACCGGAAACCGGCGGATCAATCCCCACCGCTCTTCCGCCTGGGGGCTCCAGTCCAGGGGGATGATCTCCCCCTCCATGCGTTTGGCTTCTTCCGCCCCCACTTTAAAGGTGTTGACCGCACGGCTGACTTCGACCCGGGAAGACTTGATGGGCTTTCCGGCCGCCAGAGCGATGGACTCGGCCAGCTCGTCCCGCCGCTTTTCGATTTCGGCGGAAATGAATTCCAGAACCCGGGAGCGTTCGTGGCTGGGAAGCGACCGGGTGGCCTGGAAAGCCTGATGCGCTTTGGCCAGGGCTTCCTCGATCAGTTCCTCGCCCGCAAAATGCACTTTGGCTACGGTTTTCCCGTCGTACGGAGACTGAATCTCCCTGATTTCCCCCGAAACCCATTTGCCGTCGATCAGCAGCTTATATTCTTTCATGGTCTATTCCTCCTCTTATGGATTGTCATGTCATTCCTGGGCACGAAGTGCCTTTGAGTGTGTCATCTTGCGGTGCGCAGCACCGAGGGATCCCTGACTGCTTCGTCTGGGCGGGTGGCTCCGCTTTCACGAAGCAGCCAGGGATTGCCACGGCTTGCTGACGCAAGCCTCGCAATGACAAGAGGCAGGAAGGGATGGCCACGCGGCCTTCGGCCGCTCGCAATGACAAGGGCATCCATGGCAAAAGTCCAGAAATGATTTTCGTCGCTCGTGGTGTGTTAGGCTCATGTTTATTTCATACCATTTTTTGACGGCTTTGTTAAATGTAAATCTGATATGTTGTTATTACTGTTATACCGTCAATATTGTCAACTGTCCATATTGTCATTTTGTCATACTGTCATATTGTTGTCCTGTTGTGTTGTTTTGCGGTTGGGGATTCCTCCCCGCGTCCTCCTTGGGATGAAATGTAAGACGAACACGACAAGGGAAACAAGCCTATGAAATCTGCTGTAATAAAAATGCACGGAAGCGGCCTTGACTTGTTTTGACTCAAAGAATACAATCATTTTTCATGTTTTATCAATTTACCTGGACGATGAACGGGCCGGGATGGCCGCAGACGACGACAATTCGCTAATTCATTGTCGTCCTGAGGAGCGCAGCGACAAAGGAACTCATTGTACTTCGTATCAGCAGAACGGTACCGGGCAGTAATGACAACGCAGCCACAATTCCTTCGCTCCGCTCAGGATGACATTGATTTGATAAAAGGCCGGCACTTCACTACGACGAGCCGCAAGCCATGTTATTACGAGGCCTGCGGAGCAGGCCGTGGCAACCTGAGACGGATAGATTGCAAAGAACGAAGGCGTCTCAGATCCTCACGTCGCTTCGCTCCTCAGGACCCCGCCCGAAGGGTACGGTGCCATCGTAATTTTTTTATGAATTCATCATGAACGTAAGCACACCAAGAACGATGAGAATCACTTTTGAGCTGTCGCCATGAGGGCGGGATGATGGATAAGCCGGCCCGTATGAAGGCTGAGCGGGCACGGCTCCTCTCCGCAGGAGAGGAGAGCGAAGCCGGAATCGGAGCGGATGTCCTCGCTGGGGACATGCGCGTGGCGGCGATCCATCACCCGCTCCCATGGCCGCAAAGAAACGATTTTCTAAGGTATAGGTCAGGTTTATAATTAATACCCTGGAGGTATCATATGAAAACCATTAATCTCTCCGATGTCCGGGATAAAATCAAGGACCTTGTCCAGGAAGCCAATTTCGAGCTGCAGGACGACGTCATGAAAGTCATCAAGGACATGGAAAGCCAGGAGGAATCCCCCGCCGGCAAGGCCGTCTTTGAACAAATCAAGCAGAATGCCAAAATCGCCCGCGTTGAAAAGCTGGGTCTGTGCCAGGATACGGGGCTGGCGGTCTTTTTTATCGAGTTGGGCGAGGATGTCCGGTTCAATACCAATGAAGGACTGGAGAGTCTCCGCGACGCGGTCAGCGAGGGAACCCGCGCCGGCTACGAGGAAGGCTATCTGAGAAAATCCGTGGTGGAGGATCCCATCCGGAGGAAAAACACCGGAGACAACACCCCCGTTTTCATCCACTGGGAGCTGGATAAGGGCGACCATTTCAAGGTCACCTTCGTGGCCAAAGGCGGCGGCGCTGAAAACATGAGTCAGGTCCGGATGTTCGCCCCGGCCGCCGGAAAAGAAGGCATAGAGGACTTTGTGGTGAAAGTTGCGGACCAAGGCGGCTCCAACCCCTGCCCGCCCATAGTGGTCGGTGTGGGAATCGGCGGCAACTTTGAATATTCTGCTCTGCTGGCCAAAAAAGCCCTGCTGCGCAAACCGCTCGGCTCGCACAATCCCGACCCTTTTTACGCCGACATGGAAAAACGCCTGCTGGAGCGGATCAACAACCTCGGCATCGGCCCTCAGGGCATGGGCGGCCGGATCACCTCCCTGGCCGTGCATGTGGAGGCTTTTCCCTGTCATATCGCCTCCATGCCGGCGGCGGTGAACATCCAGTGTCATTCCCACCGGGTGCTGTCATTTGAAATGTGAACACTTATTTCTTTATTCGGGAGGAAGCCATGCCTGCAAAAGGCTATGTCAAAATTGATAAAGAAAGATGCAAAGGATGCAGCCTGTGCGTAATCAACTGCCCGACTGAATGCCTGGCTTTAAACACATCCGACACCAACAGCTTCGGCCTTCATTACGCCTATTTGGCGGAACCGGAAAAATGCATCGCCTGCCAAAACTGTTCGGTGATATGTCCGGATGCGGCGGTCAAAGTCTATAGATATTTAAAAAATGAAGCGAAGCAAGCCGGATAACCTGTTTTTTTGCCCGGCTGATGAGCTGGACAAACCATTTTTCATGAATTCATCATGTTTTTAAGATACAGGTCAGGCAAAACCATGACTCACAGCGGGCTGACCACCCTCGACCTATGAAAACAGCTGTTTTCGAACGAAGAAGTCAGGGTTATCAAGGAGGAAAAATTGGGTGAACTCAGATTAATGAAAGGCAACGAAGCCCTGGCGGAAGCGGCCATCCGGGCCGGAATGCAGGGCTATTTCGGATATCCCATCACGCCTCAATCTGAGGTGATTGAATACCTGGCCCAGCAGGAGCCGAAACACGATTATGTCCTGCTGCAGGCGGAAAGCGAAGTGGCGGCCGTCAACATGATGTACGGCGCCGGCGGAGCCGGCGGCCGGGTCATGACCACCACCTCCTCGCCGGGGTTTTCACTGATGCAGGAAGGCATTTCTTATATATCCTGCGCCGAGATCCCCTGCCTGTTCGCCAATATCGTGCGGGGAGGCCCTGGCCTGGGAACCATCCAGCCCAGCCAGGGTGATTACTTCCAGGCCACCAAAGGCGGAGGGCACGGCGACTACCATCTGATCGTGCTGGCGCCGAATTCAGTCCAGGAGATGGTGGACTTCGTCTACCTCGGTTTTGAGCTGGCCGACAAATACCGGATTCCGGCCATGCTCCTCTCCGACGGAGCCATCGGCCAGATGATGGAAAGAGTTGAGCTCCCGGACCCGATTGAATACAAGCCGGACAAGCCCTGGGCCACCACCGGCAAAGGCAAGCGGAAGCAGCGCAATATCCTCACCTCCCTCTACATCCAGTCCGAAGATATGGAGGAAAAAAACCTTCACCTGCAGAAAAAATACCAAACGATCAAAAACAACGAAGTCCGCTACGATGAATACAAACTGGAGGATGCGGAAATCATTATCACCTCATTCGGCCTCACCTCCCGCATCTGCAAAAAAACCGTGGATATCGGCAGGGAAAAAGGCCTCAAGATCGGCCTTTTCCGTCCCATCACCGCGTGGCCCTTTCCTTATGATAAAGTCGACGAGATATCCCGGGACCCCAAGGTTAAGTTCCTGATCTCAGCGGAGATGAACGCCGGACAGATGGTGGAAGACATCAGGCTGGCGGCATGCGGACGCAAACCGGTTCACTTCACCGGCCGCATGGGAGGAATCATCCCCACTCCGGATGAGATCTTTGATGACATCGAAAAAATCAACAGCAAGCTTAAATAAGGAGCGGACCATGAACCAGGAAGCCAAACTTTTATATAAACCGCCGAAATCCCTGGTGGATAAAAGAATGCACTACTGCCCGGGATGCTTTCATTCCACCATCCATAAACTGATGATGGAGGTGGTGGATGAGCTGGATATTCAGAATAAAACCATAGGCGTCTGCCCGGTGGGATGCTCGGTTTTCGCCTATGATTACATGGATGTGGATATGCAGGAAGCCGCCCACGGCCGGGCCGCGGCGGTGGCCACCGGCGTCAAGCGGATGCTTCCGGACCGGGTGGTGTTCACCTACCAGGGGGACGGAGACCTCGCCGCCATAGGGACGGCCGAGACCCTGCACGCCTGCAACCGGGGGGAAAATTTCACCTTCATTTTCATCAATAACGGCATTTACGGCATGACCGGCGGCCAGATGGCGCCCACCACTCTGGAAGGGCAGAAAACATCCACCTCTCCTTACGGCCGGGACACCGCCAAAGTGGGGATGCCCATGAAAATGTCGGAAATCGTGGCCGGTTTCGACCGGGTGGCGTATGTGGAACGGGTCAGCTGCGATACCCCGGCTCATGCGCGCAAAGCCAAACGCGCCATCAAGAAAGCTTTCCAGTACCAGATGGACAACCTGGGAACCACTTTCATTGAAGTGGCCTCCAACTGTCCTTCCGGATGGAAAATGACCCCGGAAGAATCACTGAAATGGCTGGAAGAACACGTTTTTCCTTATTATCCTTTGGGTGTGTTTAAAAAACCGGAGGATGACAAGAAGGCTCAGGCTGACAAACAGAAAGAGGGGAGGTAAAAAACGATGCTGCAGGAAATGATATTCGCCGGATTCGGCGGCCAGGGTGTGCTGTCCATGGGAACTTTGCTGGCATACGCGGCCATGAAAGAAGGCAAACAGGTCAGCTGGATGCCCTCCTACGGCCCGGAAATGCGGGGCGGGACCGCCAACTGCATTGTCAACATCAGCGACAATCCCATCTCCTCCCCCATTGTGACCGAGTACGATGTGGCGGTGGTGTTCAACCTGCCCTCTCTTAATAAATTCGAACCCAAAGTCAAAAAAGGCGGCATCCTGATTTGGGAAAGCAGCACCATCAAGACCCCCCCCACCCGGGATGACATCAACGTTTATGCGGTGCCGGCCATCAAGGCCGCCGGGGACAAGCTGAAAAACGTGAAGGTCATGAATATGGTGGCTTTAGGAGCGCTGGTTAAAATCAATCCGGTGGTGAAGAAAGAGACCTTGATCAAAGCCTTAAAGGACACGCTTCCCGGCAGGCATCACCACTTGATTCCCTTGAATGAAAAAGCGCTGGAGCTGGGAAGGAATATGGCGGGTTAACACCGGCGCCTGCTGTTATCCCGGTATATGGCCCTTCCGGCATATGGCCATGCTGTCAGACTGCTGGACTGACGGGCCGGCATCCTGTTCTGCCGCTGTGCGGGATGAAACGGCAGCCGCGCTTCTTCAAGACAACGGGAAGCTGGAAGGCTCCGCTTCGCTTAAGGGGCCTCTGAACAGCAGCTGAGCCGCCGGGACGCGAAGGGCTCTACTGATTCAACTGCAGGAATAACTTCTTCATATCGTTTTTGGCCATAAAACCCACATGGCGGTCACGGATGCGGCCGTCCTTATCGATGGTTATGGTTACCGGTATATATTGTCCGGGCTGGTAATCATCCATAATCTCCTGCGTGGCCAAAGCCAAAGGATACACGATATCATTATTTTCCGCGAAGGCCTTCACCACCTTCTCGCCTTTCTGGTCGAGGGAAATGCCTAAAATCACCATTCCCTGATCCTTATATTGTTCGTGAAGCTCCACAAACCCCGGGATTTCCTGGCGGCAGGGCGGGCACCAGGTGGCCCAGAAATTCAGGAAGATGACCCGGCCTTCATAATCAGCCAATGTGTGGGTGTTCCCCTCCAGATCTTCCAAAATGAAATCGGGCGCTTGCGGGAATTCGCTTTCCATACCCTCAGCTGTGTTGATAAAAAGAAAAGAAACCACAACAATTGCGGCGGCAATCGGGATAATCATCAAATTTTTCATTTTTTCTCCTATTTTTCAGCCTGACGGATACCTTAGAAAATCGTTTCTTTGCAGCCATGGGAGCGGACCGCTCATCATTCAGGCTGAGTTATGTTTACATTAATACTATAATATTTATCGGGATTGGTCAAGCGTTAATCGCGTTAATTGCGTTACTTGCGTTGATTGCGTTTGTTGCGTTACTCGCGTTACTTGCGTTACTTGCGTTGATTGCGTTTGTTGCGTTACTCGCGTTACTTGCGTTGATTGCGTTTGTTGCGTTGAAAAAAGAGCGAGAAAGGTTTAAAGCGAGAAAGGTTTAAAGCGAGAAAAGCGAGAAAGGGAAGAATTGATCGTCGAGGGCGGACAGCGCCCCTGTGGTCACCACCTGTAGGTGACCGCGGCCCAGGTGAATCCGGCCCCGAAAGCGACCAGGACCATATGGGTGCCCGGCGTCAATTTGCCTTCCATCCGCAGCTCATGCATGCCGATGGGAATGGTGGCCACCGAAACATTCCCGTATTTATGAATATTCACGAAGACCTTCTCCGGAGGCAGCTTCAACCTTTTTCCGGTGGCCTGGATAATGCGGACATTGGCCTGATGAGGGATCAGATAATCCACCTCGGATTTATCCAGTCCGGCCTTCTTCAAAGACTCCAGCGCCGCCTCCCCCATCCGCTTGACCGCGTGCTTGAACACTTCATTCCCCTTCATATGAAGATACTGCATATCCTGATCCACCATCTCATAGGAGGGAGGGTTCAGCATTCCTCCTCCGGGCTGAATCAGAAGGTCCCCCAGGTCGCCGTCCGCTTTCCAATAATGGGAAAGCATTCCGGTTTCATCCCCGGACTCTTCCAGGACTGCGGCACCGGCTCCGTCTCCGAATAAAACACAGGTGTTGCGGTCTTTCCAGTTTGTGATTTTGGTGAGATTTTCCCCTCCGATGAGCAGCACGCGTTTTACCACTCCGCTTAAAATCAATCCTTCCGCCAGAATCATCCCATAGAGATAACCGGTGCAGCCGGCGGAAAGGTCGAAAGCCGGAATGCAGCCGGCTCCCAGCTTGCTTTGGATCCAGCATGCCGTGGAAGGGAATAAGGTATCCGGAGTGGAGGTGGCCATAATGATGGCATCGATGTCCTCCGCTCCCAAACCGGCGTTTTCCAAAGCGTTTTGAGCGGCTTTCACCCCCAAATCCGAAGTCATTTCATCAGGAGCGGCAATCCGTCTTTCTTTGATGCCCGTCCTCGTGGTGATCCATTCATCCGAGGTGTCAACCATCTTTTCCAGATCCGCGTTGGTCAGAATTTTTTCCGGCACATAGAATCCGGACCCGGTGATTTTGATGCGCCGTCTGTCTTTTTCACCCATAGGTTCACTCCAGGAAAATATGACCTGTCCTTTGTCCTTCGCTTCGCTCAGGATGACGATGCCCTGCATCCGAGGCGGCTTCGGGCCGGTCAGCATACAGAACATATAGTCTAAAAAAAACACCCCCGATTTGCAAACGGAAAATAACCGGGATACAATACAGCCATCTTTTCCAGGTGCATGCACATGAAAACTAAATGCTTTATTTGTTTTTTGATTTTTTGGGCCGGAGTGACAGCCCCGGCGGCTTTCGGGCAGATGACCCTGGGGCAGTATGAGGATGAAGCCCCGGCAGGGAGCTGGAACGCCACCGGTTATAACGGCGCCGACGCTTTGTCTCTGGGCGGGCTGTCCTTTGCTTTCGCCCGCGACGTCACCGGAATCACGGCCAACCCCGCCTTGATCAACAGGCTGCCCGGCTTCACGTTAGCGGTGAACGGTTTTTTCACCAATGCGTCCATGCAAAAATTCGCCGTGGTCAACACCGGAGTTCTCGCCACCCAGGAATCCCCTGGGGTTTCCGTTTACGGTTTGGATTTCGGGGGCGTCACATATCAAGTGAACCAATGGGGATTCGCGCTGGCCGCCGGAATTCTGGAAATCTATGACCGCCCGGCGGTCACCTCCGAATATGAATCCGGCGGGGAAGTGCTGAGACGGGTTTCCTTTAAACAAAACGGGTTTCTGCGCAGCTTCAGCTTATCCGTTTGCCGTTGGCTGGGAAACCGGATAACCGCCGGGATTGGAATCAACCTGGTCTCCGGAAGTTTGGAAAGGGAATCCCTGGACTATTACTCCTTTTATGATGACCTCACCATTTCCGATAACCGCTCCCAATCTTTTTCCGGTTTTTTTCTAAACGGAGGCATCACCGCGGAGCTCCATCCCGGAGTGATTCTGGCCGCGGTCTTCCGGTCGCCTTACCGGAAAAATGCGGAAGGCGAAAGCCTTTCCCGTTACCATATCCCCGCCCATGGAACCGACATACAAATCTCCGGCAATCAGGACAGCCGCTACCACCAGCCGTTTATGGCCGGGGCGGGGTTAAGCTTTCAAGTCACCCGTGAATTCCGGGGCACCGCCGACCTGGCTTTTTTCAACTGGCGCCGTTACAAAGTCAATTATTTCGGCGTGGACCTTCCCCGGGATTTCCGGAACACCCTGCCGTTCGGCCTGGGCGCCGAATATTTGGGAGCACTGAATATCCTGGGAGTGGAATTGAAAATCCCGGTCTGGGCCGGATTCCACTACGACCCCCAGCCGATGACGGACCCGGCTTCGTTCTATTCTTCTTTTTCTTTCGGGATCGGCATCCGCTCCCGGCATATTTTTCTGCACGTGGGATCGAAATTCAGCACGGAACAAGGATCCGGAGACGATCTGGCCGTCCGGGCCGCGGCACTGACTATCGGATATAAATCCGAATAACCTAACCTGAATGATGAGCGGGTCGAGATTGCCGCAGACGACGACAATTCTTTAATTCAATGTCGTCCCGAGGAGCGGAGCGACGAGAGATCTGTGAGTGCTTTCGTCAGGCCATATGGATAACGGGTTGCAAATTAGAAGCAGTCCGGGATCCTTCGCTCCGCTCAGGATGACATTAAATTAATGAAAGGTCGTCACTTCACTGCGAATGCCCTGCAACAAAGCAGATGCGGTGAGAGTCGGCCCGCCCGAAGGGTAAAAAAATTGCGATTAAAATAAAAATATGAAAATGAAAAACTTTCTATTTGAACTTTCAATAAAAATCATGTTAATCGCTGATAAAAAGGGATTGCAAAAACATCGCAATTTTTTTATGAATAATTCAGGCTGAATGATGAGCGGTCCGGGAATAAGCCGGATCAGCCGGAATAAGGGAAAAAAGATTATGAAAAAAAGGTGCTTTGTCAAAATGGGTGCCGGGCTGTTCATTCTCTTGCTGAGTGTGTCCGCCCCGGGAAGCCGGCTGGACGGCCCGGCCGTCATCAGCATTCCGGGCGAACCGGATCTCATGGAGAAGACGGCCTGGATGCAGCTGGATCTGCTGATGGAAAAAGACGGAAGGATCTATCTGGTTACGGATGAGAAAGACCGTTCCCGGCTCCAGACGGCCGGCGTCCCGTTCCGGGATGAGTCCTCCCGCTTTCCCGTCCGCGCCCCCCGGGATGCGTCCCTCCTCAGCGGAATCAACGGGGCCTACCATTCCTATCCGGAAGTCGAACAGGCCATGATGGAGATGGAAAACAGTTATCCCCATCTGGCCGAACTGGAAATCCTCGGTCAATCCCATGAGCTGCGCAACATTTACGCCCTTAAAATCAGCGGCCATCCGGGTGGGAACGCAAACAAAGCCCGGGTCCTCTTTCTCGGCGCCCATCACGCCCGGGAATGGATATCGGTGGAAGTGCCCCTTTATTTGGCCCGCTATCTCCTGGATCATTATGACTCCGACTCCGCAATCAGGAACCTGGTCGATTCCAGCGAGATCTGGATCGTTCCCCTTGTGAATCCGGACGGATTGGAATACAGCATTTACTACTACCGGTACTGGCGGAAAAACCGCCGCCACAATAGAGACGGCTCTTTTGGAGTCGATCTCAACCGGAATTACAGTTACAAGTGGGGATACGATTCCCTGGGGTCAAGTCATAACCCCGACTCATCGGTTTACCGGGGACCCGGTCCCCTTTCCGAACCGGAATCCCAGGCCGTCCGAAGCCTGGTGGCCTCCCGCAGCTTTCAGGCTTTGGTCAGCTACCACAGCTACACCCAGGTCATTCTTTTCCCCTGGGGTTACACCTTCCAGCCCGGCCCTGAATACAACCTTCTGCTCGACCTGGCTGAGAACATGTCTCAACGCATGGAAGAGGTCAACGGCCGCTTTTATGAATACGGCCAGTCGTCGATTGCCTCTTACCTGGTCAACGGGGACACCACGGACTGGGCCCTGGGGAATTACGGAATCCCTGCGTTCACCTTTGAGCTGCCCCCCGTCGATTACATAGGGGGAGGCTTTTTCAACCCGGAAGACGATATTCTTCCCATCTGCCGGGAAAACATACCCGCGGCTCTTTATCTCATCCAATGGGCGGTTTCCCGGCATGAGGAAAAGGTTTCGATGCCCCGGAACGAGCTTGAACGGGGAAAAGGTCCCCCGGGGAAAGTGAAAAAATAAAAGGTGAGGATTCCTCAAGACGAAGAAGAAAAGGGATCCTGGGGACACCGTGCGGCCCCGGGATGACAGGGAAACCTGCTTCGCTGTGATCAGCGGCTTTGTTTTACGGCCGGCCGCGGGAGCCGGTGGGTGGTTTGCCCGGCCTGTCGCCCGAGCGGCTTAACTCCTCAATCCGCTTCTCCAATTCCCCTCTGCGTCTATCGGTGCGGTCGATCTTGGAATAATAGAGAGAGAGTTTTCTGTTTTCAACCCTCCGGTCATTGACGACATGTCCCAGCTCATGAAGCATCGGCTCTTTCTGCGCCGCATTTTTTTCAATCTGGTCTGTCATTTTTTCTGCATTTTTCTCCCATTCCTTAATCTCACCGCGGAATTTATTTCCCGCCTCTTTTTTGATATCTTCCGCCTCTTTTATTTGTTCCTTCCGTTTTTCGATCTCTTTCTTTTTCTGCTTTATATTTTCTTCCGCGTCTTTTTTCTGCTCGTTCAAACGATGAACCGCCCGGCTCAGTTGGAGCTTATTTTCCTGCCAATTCTTGATGTCGGCGTCGATTTTTTCCGCCAGAGTCTGGCGGCTTTCCTCATCGATATCGGATTTTTTCTCCAGATGAAGGCTTTCTTTTCGCGCTTTGGTGATATTTTTGGACAGGTCCTCCAATTCATTTTGGCGGCTGGATATCTTTTCTTCCAGCCGGCGTTCTTTGTCTTTCTGATGCTGAAGATTCTCTTTAAGCGGGACGATTTGAGCTTCCCGTTCCGCGATAACGGCGTCCTGTTTCCTCAGGCTTTCCTTCATTTCTGAGGACAGCTCCCGGATTTTGGAAAGGGACTCTTGTTTATCTTCCTCCAATTGATGGAGGGTCTGTTCGATATCGCTTAATTTTTTGACGATGTCATGGTCCGAGTCCGCCATGATTTTTTCGTCCCAGGCCGTCCGCCCTAATTCAGTGATGAATTTTTTCTTTTTCGTTTTCTCTTTTTTTAAAATCTTTTGCAATCGCATCCGGATCATTTTATTCCGGGCCTGGGCGAAAAAATTATCCAGCCGCCTTCTCATATCCTTATCCCGGAGAAAGATGAATGCTAAAAGCAGCAGAATGATGCACAGAAGCAGCCAGAATATCCAATACGGAAGTCCTTCCCTGGCCCCTGGGGGCAATTCCTGTGCCGTGAACATTCCCGTTAGCAGCTTATACATGGTGCGCCTCGCTTCCTGCCGTTATTATTTTTACCCTGGCCTATACCTTAGAAAATGGTTTCCTTATGGCATATGGAATTCAGGTATGGCTTGTGCTCCCTTCAGATTTTTAACGCCATTCTTCGCGCTGTGTTTTCGGCTGCTGCGCAACTCCCCCCGTCCGTGGGTCAAACATGCTCGCAGCCCGGCTTCGCCGGGTTCCCTCAAACACAGCCCTCAGAAGGCTAAATCTTCAAGGTCGCTTCAGCCACACCTGAATTCCATAAAG